>DATJSJ010000187.1:0-3734 GCA_035504175.1 Acetobacteraceae bacterium | reverse complement strand
CTTTCGTGCCGCCCTATGAGAGCACGGTGACGGCGCAGCTGCGGCGCGACGGCGCAGTGTTCCTGGGCAAGGCCAATCTCGACGAGTTCGCGATGGGCTCGTCGAACATGACCAGCGCCTATGGCCCGGTCGCCAACCCGTGGCGGCGGCGGCAGGATGCGGACGCGGTGCTGGTGCCGGGCGGATCGTCGGGCGGCTCGGCCGCGGCCGTGGCCGGGCGGCTGGCGCTGGGGGCCACGGGGACCGACACCGGCGGGTCGATCCGCCAGCCGGCGAGTTTCTGCGGCGTCGCCGGGATCAAGCCGACTTACGGGCGGTGCAGCCGCTGGGGGATCGTCGCGTTCGCATCGTCGCTGGATCAGGCGGGGCCGTTCGCGCGCACGGTTCAGGATTGCGCGCTGCTGCTGCGCTCCATGGCCGGGTTCGATCCGAAGGATTCCACCAGCGCTGAGCTGGCGGTGCCGGATTTCGTCGCCGCCTGCGGCCGCGGCGTGCGGGGCCTGCGCATCGGCGTGCCGCGCGAATACCGGTCCGACGGCATGGCCGGCGAGATCGAGCGGCTGTGGCAGCAGGGGCTCGATTGGCTGCGCGAGGCGGGGGCGGAGATCGTCGACGTGTCGCTGCCGCACACGAAATACGGCCTCGCCACCTACTACATCGTGGCGCCGGCGGAGGCGTCGTCGAATCTCGCGCGCTATGACGGGGTGCGGTTCGGCTTGCGCGAGGACGGTGCCGACCTGACGGAGCTGTATGAGCGCACGCGTGGCGCCGGGTTCGGCGCGGAGGTGCGGCGGCGGGTGCTGATTGGCACCTATGTGCTCTCGGCCGGGTATTACGACGCGTATTACCTGCGGGCGCAGAAGGTGCGGGCGCTGATCCTGCGCGACTTCACCGAGGCGTTCCGCGAGGTCGATGCGCTGCTGACCCCGACGACGCCCACGGCGGCGTTCGCGCAGGGGGAGAAGATGGACGACCCCATCACCATGTATCTGAACGACGTGTTCACCGTGCCGGCGAACATGGCGGGCGTGCCCGGGCTCTCCGTGCCGGCGGGGCTCGACGCGCAGGGTCTGCCGCTCGGCTTGCAGGTGATCGGGCGGCCGTTCGACGAGGAGACGGTGTTTGCCGTCGGATCGGTGCTGGAGCGCGCGGCGGGGTTCGACGCGCTGCCGGCGGTGCGGGCGGGGGTGCCGGGATGAGCTATTCGCTGCAGGGCGCGAGCGGCCCGTGGGAAGTGGTGATCGGGCTGGAAGTCCATGCCCAGGTCATCAGCCGTGCCAAGCTGTTCAGCGGCGCCGCGACCGCTTTCGGCGCCGCGCCGAACACGCAGGTGAGCTTCGTCGATGCGGCGTTCCCGGGCATGCTGCCGGTGATCAACCGCGAATGCGTCGCGCAGGCGGTGCGCACCGGGCTCGGGCTGAACGCGCATATCAACCTGGTCAGCCGCTTCGACCGGAAGAACTATTTCTACGCCGACCTGCCGGCCGGCTATCAGATCAGCCAGTACCAGCACCCGATCGTCGGCGCCGGCACGATCGAGATCGAGCTGCCGGACGGATCGACCAAGGATATCGGTGTCACGCGCCTGCATCTGGAGCAGGACGCCGGCAAGTCGCTGCACGACCAGCATCCGACCAAGTCCTATATCGACCTCAACCGCGCCGGCGTGGCGCTGATGGAGATCGTGAGCGAGCCCGATCTGCGCTCGCCGGAAGAGGCGGGCGCCTATCTGCGCAAGCTGCGCACCATCCTGCGCTATCTCGGCACCTGCGACGGCAACATGGAGGAGGGCTCCATGCGCGCCGATGTCAACGTCTCCGTCCGCAAGCATGACGAGGCGTTCCGCACCCGCTGCGAGGTGAAGAACGTCAACTCCATCCGCTTCGTCATGCAGGCGATCGAGGCGGAGGCGCGGCGGCAGATCGATGTGTGGGAAGGCGGCGGCACGGTCGAGCAGGAGACGCGCCTGTTCGACGCGGCGCGGGGCTTGACGCGCTCGATGCGCAGCAAGGAGGACGCGCACGACTACCGCTACTTCCCCGATCCGGACCTGCTGCCGCTCGTGTTGGACGAGGACTGGGTGGCGTCGCTGCGCGCCGGGCTGCCGGAACTGCCGGACGCCAAGCGCGCGCGCTTCATGCAGGCATACGGGCTGCCGGCCTATGATTCCGGCGTGCTGGTGGCCGAGCAGGCGACCGCGGATTACTACGAGACGGTGGCGCGCGGGCGCGATCCGAAGCTCGCCGCCAACTGGGTGATGGGCGACCTGTTCGCGGCGCTGAACCGGACCGGACGGGGGATCGAGGACAGTCCCGTCTCGGCCGCGGTCCTGGGCCAGCTTCTCGACCGCATGGCGGATGCGACGATCAACGGCCGCATCGCCAAGGAGGTATTCGAGGCGATGGTGGAGTCCGGCCGCGACGCCGATGCGATCATCGCGGAGCGCGGGCTGCGCCAGGTGACGGATACCGGGGCGATCGACGCCGCGGTGGCGCAGGTGCTCGCCGCCAATGCCGACAAGGTCGCCGACTACAAGGGCGGCAAGGACAAGCTGTTCGGCTTCTTCGTCGGCCAGGTGATGAAGGCGATGGCGGGCAAGGGGAACCCGGCGCTGGTCAACGAGGCGCTGCGCCGGCACCTGGCCTGAAGCTCACGCCGGGGGTCAGCCGGCGATCCCGTCCGCCGGCGGGTCGTTCCAGGCGCGCACCCAGCCGGGGACGCGGGCCGCGTCGAGCAACTGCCAGACCGTGATCGCCGCGAGGCCGGCCAGACCGATCGCGCGCGGGCTCAGCGCCATCGAGGCGGCCCCGAGCGCCAGCATGGCGCCGCCGGTGGCGTAGCGCCCGAGATAGAAGCGGTGCGCGCCGAAGGTGCCGAGCACGAACCACAGCGCGTAGGCGACGCCCGCGGATTTCTCGCGGGGGTGACGGGGCGTCGCTGCCGCAGCAGGGATGTCCGGCGCGGCGTGCTGCGGTGCCGCGGGAGCCGGGGCATTCGGCATCCGCGCCTCTGGTTCGAGTGCCAGCCCCGACCATGGATGGCTTGCCGGGCGCGCGCAACCATGCGATTGCAGGCCGCTATTGTGGATGGCGTTGCCGCTCCGGTGACGCGGGAGTGCGGCGGTCTTGGCGCCGGGCGAGCGGCCGGTTCATCCGGCGTTAACGATCTGCCCGCATTCTGATCCGAATCGCATTGCAGGGAATGGGGCTGCGACCATGCACAGTGATGTCGCGCCGCTGGCCGGCGTCGAATGGGATGAAGCCGGCACGGATGCGCACGGGATCGCGCCGTGGCATAGCGACCCGATCGTGCTGGCGGCCGCGGCGGTGGACGCGGTGCCGCACGGGCTGGTGGTGCTGGATGCGCGCTTCCGGGTGGTGCTGAGCACGGCGGAGGCGCGACGGCTGCTCGACATCGCGTCCGGCCGGCCGCTCGGCCTGCCGCTGCGCACGTGGCTGGAGACGCAGACGCATCTGCCGCAGGCCGCGATCGCGGCGCTGGAGCGCGTCTGCACCACGGAGATGGCGGAGGACGCGGCCTCCGAGGTGGTGCCGGCCGGGGAGCGCGATCTGCTGTTGCGCGTCGAGGCGTTGCCGTCGCATGCGCGTGCCGTGCACGTCGCCGAGGCGCCGCTCGGCGATCGCGTCACCGGGCTGCTCGACCGCGACGCGTTCATGCGCCAGGCGGCGGCGTTGCTGGCGCGGCAGCCGGCGCTGGGCGATCCGCCGGCGCTG
>DATJSJ010000186.1:0-7845 GCA_035504175.1 Acetobacteraceae bacterium | reverse complement strand
ATCCCGGTTCAGCATAGTAGTGCCTCCCAAAATGGGGTCCGGGGCCGTACGGCCCCGGCGGGGCTTGGGGCAGAGCCCCAACCTTTCTACCATCCTCCGATGCCCGACCCCTCGATTGCGGACCTCCTCGCCGCCCGCCCGTACCTTTCCATGCACGCCATGGACGGCCTCATCCTCGAGGACGTCCCGCTCGCCACCATCGCCGATGCGCTCGGCACGCCCACCTGGGTGATCGGCGCCGGCACGATCCGCGCCCGCTATCGTCTGCTCGCCGAACTGCCGGCGCAGATCCGCTACGCGGTGAAGGCCAACGACCACCTGGCGGTGCTGCGCGTGCTCGCGCGCGAAGGTGCCGGCGCCGACGTGGTGAGCGAGGGCGAGTTGCTGCGCGCCCGCGAGGCCGGCATTCCGCCCGAGCGCATCGTCTTCTCCGGCGTCGGCAAGACGCTGCGCGAGCTGGCGCTCGCGCTCGAAACCGGCGTCGCGCAGATCAATGTGGAAAGCGCCGAGGAGCTGGCGATGCTCTCGGCGATTGCCGCCGCCGGCGGCCATGTCGCGCCGGTGGCGCTGCGGGTGAACCCGGATGTCGATGCCGGCACGCATCCGAAGATCACCACCGGCCGCGCGGAGAACAAATTCGGCATCGCCTGGGCAGAGGCCGCCGCGCTGTATCGCCATGCGGCGGGTCTGCCGGGCATCCGGCCGGTCGGGCTCGCGGTGCATATCGGCAGCCAGATCCTCTCGATCGCCGCCTATCGCGCCGCCTATGCGCGGCTGGCCGAGCTGGTGCGGGCGTTGCGCGCGCAGGGGCTGCCGGTCGGGCGGGTGGATTGCGGCGGCGGGCTCGGCATTCCCTACCGCGACGAGATCGCGGCCTCACCGGCGGCGCTCGCGGGCGCGATCCGCGCGACCTTGGGCGGGCTCGACCTCGAACTGCTGGTCGAGCCCGGACGGTGGCTGGTCGGGCCGGCGGGCGTGCTGCTCGCCTCGGTCATCCTGGTCAAGCAGAGCGGCGACGGGCGATTCGTCGTGCTGGACGCGGCGATGAACGATTTGCTGCGCCCGGCGATGTATGATGCCTGGCATGGCGTCGTGCCACTCGCCGCTGCGGCCGCTGTCGGACCGATTTCGCCCGCCGACATCGTCGGGCCGGTCTGTGAGACCGGCGACACGTTTGCGCGAAACCGGCCGCTGCCGGCGCTCGCGCCGCAGACGCGCGTGGCGATCCTGGATGCAGGAGCGTACGGTTCGGTCATGAGCTCCACCTACAACGCCCGTCCGCTGGCCGCGCAGGCAATGGTCGATGGCAGCGATTGGGCGGTGATCCGGCCGCGCCAGCCGGTCACCGCGCTGTGGCAGGAGGAAGTTGTGCCGGCCTTCCTGGACGAGCCGCTCGTCGAGGCGTCGCGATGACCGCCGGTACCGCCGCCCTGCCGCGACGGCTGGGTCGGCAGCGGGTGCTGGCCCGGCTGGCGCTCGGTTTCGAGCAGCTCTGGCCGGCGCTGTGGCCGGCGATCGGCCTGGCCGGGCTGTTCGTCGCATTGGCGCTGTTTGACGTGCCGGCGCTGGTGCCGGCCTGGTTGCACGTAGCGCTGCTGGCCGGGTTCGGCGCCGGCTGCGCGCTGCTCGCCTGGCGGGGATTGCGAGGATTGCGGCTGCCCGGTGCGGAGGCGGCGGATCGCATGATCGAGCGGGCGAGCGGCCTGCGTCACCAGCCGCTGGCGGTGCTGAGCGATCGCCCGGCCTTCGCCGATCCGCACACCGACGCACTTTGGCGTGCCCACGTCGCGCGCGCGACTGCGACGCTGCGGCATCTTCGGGTCGGGCTGCCGCACCCGGGGCTGGCGGGGCGTGACCCGCGCGCGCTGCGCGGCGGGCTGGTGGTGTTGCTTGCGGCCGGCCTGGTGGTTGCCGGGCCGGATACGCTGCCGCGGCTCGGCCGCGCCTTCGCCCCAGACCTGCCGATCGGGCCACCGCCAGTGCCGACGCAGCTGCAGGCCTGGATCACCCCGCCGGGCTATACCGGCTTGCCGCCGGTGTTCCTGCACGCTGCCGAGGCGTCGGTCTCGGTGCCGGCAGGATCGCGTCTGACCATCAGCCTGACCGGCGGCACCGGCGAACCCGGTCTCGTGCTCGACGGGCATGTGACGCCGTTCCGCGCCCTCGATCACCAGAGCTGGCAGGCGGAGCGCGACCTGACCACCGGGGCGCGCGTCGTCGTACGCCGGCATGGGCGACAGATGGCGGCCTGGGACATCACCACGATCGTCGATATGCCTCCGACCGTGGCCTTCTCGGAGCCACCCGGCCGGGCGCCGCACCGGCTGCTGCTGCGCCTGCCCTGGAAGGCGGAGGATGATTACGGCGTCGCCTCGCTGCAGGCGGAGATCCGGCTGCGCGACCGGCCCACGGCGCCGCCGCTGATCGTGCCGATCCCGCTGCCCGGCCAGACCCCGAAGAGCGCACATGGCGCGGCACTGCGCGACCTGACCGCCAATCCCTGGGCCGGCCTGCCGGTGATCGCGCGGCTGGTGGCGCGCGATGCGATCGGCCAGAAGGGGGTCAGCGATACGGCCGGGTTTGTGCTGCCGGCGCGGATCTTCACGCACCCGGTCGCGCGGGCGCTGATCGCGCTGCGCCGCTGGCTGAGCGTGCATCCGGAGGATCGGGCGAAGGTGATCACCGGCCTGGCGCGGCTGGCCGCGGCGCCGGATGCGTTCGACAACGACTACAGCGTGTTCGTCAACTTGACGGCGCTCGCCGCGCTGCTGGCGCACGATCCCGATGACGCCGCGGTCCCGCAGGCGCAAGAGCGGATGTGGCAGCTCGCGCTGCACCTCGAGGACGGGGCGCCGGAGCGTACCGCGCGCGACCTGCAGCGGGCACGGCAGGCGGTCGAGGATGCGCTGGCGCAGGCGCAACGCACCGGCCATCTGGACAAGGCCGAACTCGACCGGCGCATGCAGGCGCTGGAGGATGCGATCGAGCGCCGTCTGCGCGCGCTGGTCGAGCAGGCGCGACGCGATGGGACGGAGACGCCGTTCGACCCGAATGCGCGGCATCTCTCCGATCGCGACCTGCAGCAGATGGTCGAGCGGATGCGCGAGGCGGCGCGGCGCGGCGACACGCAATCCGCGGAACAGCAGATGGCGCAGCTCGAGCAGATTCTGCGGCAGTTGCAGAACGCGCAGCCGGGCCAGGCGCAGGATGCGCAGTCGCAGCAGCAGCGCCAGCAGGGCCGGCAGCAGATGGGCGCGCTGCAGGACATGGTCGGCCGCGAGGGGCAGCTGCTCGATCATTCGCAGTCCCGTACCGGCAGCGAGCAGGATCCGCTGTCACAGCAGGATTCGCAGCTGTGGCAGCAGTTCCGTGCGCTCAATCCCGATATCGGGCCGCTGCCCTCCGACCGGCCGGCGCCGAGCCCGCAACAGCAGGCGCAGGATCACGCCCATCGCGATGCGGACGCGCGCACACAGCGGGCGCTGCGCCGGGCGCTGGGCGAGCTGATGCAGCAGTTCGGCGACCTGACCGGCAAGATTCCGCAGAGCCTCGGGCAGGCGGATCAGGCAATGCACGAGTCGGCGCAGTCGCTACAGCGGGGGAACGATTCCGGCGCCGCCGCGGCGGAGCAGCGTGCCATCGAGGCGCTGCAGAAGGGCGGGCATGAGATGGCGCAGCAGATGGCGCAGCAATTCGGCGCCGCGGGCCAGCCTGGGGTCGGCGAGGGCCAGGATGGCATGCAGGGCCAGGGCGGTGAAGGTGGTCAGGCCGGCGATACGGGCGGCCAGGGCCGCTACGGCCGGAGCGGCATGCGCGATCCGCTGGGTCGCATGACGCAGGAGGGCACCGGCGGCGCCGATCTCGGCAACGATGTGCAGGTGCCGGAGAAGATGGAACAGGCGCGCAGTCGCGAGATCCAGCGCGAGCTGCGCCGTCGCGGCGCCGAGCGCACCCGCCCGCAGGAAGAGCTGGATTACATCGACAGGCTGCTGAAGATGTACTGAGACGGCCGCGAGCCAGCTCACGCGTCGGAGACCGGCAGGGTAATGGCACGGGAGCACCGGTACCGGATCCGCGTGACATGGACGGGCAATCGGGGTGCGGGGACCGTGTCGCCCGGCGGCTACAGCCGGGACCATGAGATTGCAGCCGCGGGGAAGTCCGCGATCGCAGGCTCATCCGATCCGAGCTTTCGTGGCGACCCCGCGCGGTGGAATCCCGAGGAGTTGCTGCTTGCCGCACTCTCGGCCTGCCACAAGCTTTGGTATCTCGATCTGTGTGCACGGCGCGGCGTCATCGTGCTCAGCTATGAGGACGATGCGGAGGGCCTGATGCAGGAAGAACCGGGCGGCGCGGGTCAGTTCACATCGGTCGTTCTGCACCCCCGCGTCACCATCGCCGCCGGCGCCGACGCGGCGACCGCGGAAGCGCTGCACGCGACCGCACATGCGATGTGCTTCATCGCCCGATCCGTCAACTTTCCGGTCGAGCACCGGCCGCAGATCACGGTGGCACCGCCGGGCACGCGCTGACGCGTCGGCCACCATCCGGGCGGCGCTCGGCCGGCCATCGTCGGGCAAAGCGAGCAGCTTGCGGCCGGCTTGCCTCTAAATCGGTTTACGACCAGACTTGCGCGAACACGGAGGGAGGAGGCCGATGGCCGGCGTCGTGCTGGTCGATCCGCTGCCGCGGACGCTGGACCTGATCATGGACCCGCCCACCCGTGCCCGGTTCGAGCGGCTTGGTCGGCTCATCGTGTCCGAGGATTGCCCGATGCCGGAGGCGATGCTCGAGCAGCACCTGCCGGACGCGGTGCTCGTCATCGGCCAGACTCCGCTGCCGCGCGACCGGCTCGACCGCGCGCCGAGGCTGCGCGCGGTGTTTAACGTCGAGACCAACTTCCTGCCCAATATCGATTACGAGGCGTGCCAGGCCCGCGGCATCTGGGTGCTGACTCCGGCCGCCGCCTTTGCGGCCCCGGTCGCCGAAGCGGCGCTCGGCATGGCCATCGATCTCGCCCGCGGCATCACGGTCGCCGATCGCGCCTTCCGCGCCGGCACCGAGGAATACGGGCTCGCCGCCAATGCCGAGACCTTCCGCTTCGCCGGCGCGCCGGTCGGCATCATTGGCTTCGGCGATCTCGGCCGCGAACTCCGCCGCCTGATCACGCCGTTCGACAACGACGTGCGCGTCTACGATCCCTGGCTGCCGGACGAGCTGATCCGGGCCCATCACGCGATCCCGGCCGGGCTGGACGAGGTGCTGGCGCAGTCCCGGGTGATCTTCGTCTTCGCCAGCGTGACCACCGAGAACCAGGGCTTTCTCGGCGCACGCGAGTTTGCCCTGATCCAGCCGGGGTCGGCCTTCCTGCTCATGAGCCGGGCCGGCGTGGTGGACTTTCCCGCCTTCCTTGCCGCGGTCGAGCGCGGTCAAATCCGCGCAGCGGTGGACGTATTCCCGGAGGAGCCGGTCCCGCCGGATGACCCGGTGCGTGCGATCCCAGGCCTGCTGCTTTCGGCGCACCGTACCGGCGGCACGCGCGACGCCCTCCATGCCATCGGGCGAATGACCGTCGCCGACGCCGAGCTCATCCTGCGCGGGCTGCCGCCGCAACTCTGCCGTCGGGCCGATCCGGGCGTCGCGGCGCGGCTGCGCTCGAAACCGGTCACGATGACCTGAGGACCGGCCGGGGTGACGCCACCGCAAAAACGATTTCCGCCCGTCGTGCCGACGATCCGCGACGTCGCCGGACGCGCGGGCGTCGCGCCCGCCACCGTCTCCATCGTGTTGAGCGGCCGCCGCCCGGTGCGCGAGCAGCTTCGCCAGCGCGTCCTCGCCGCCATCGCCGCCACCGGCTACCGGCCGAACCAGCTCGCTTCCAGCCTGCGGCTCGCGCGATCGAACACGATCGGCATCCTGGTTCCGGATCTCACCAACCCGTTCTTCGCCGCGCTCGTGCATCACCTCGAGGATCTCGCGGCAGAGGACGGCTACCAGATCCTGCTCGCCGGATCGAACGAGAACGAGGCACGCGAGGCCGACCGGCTGCGGACTCTGCTTTCGCGCCGCATCGACGGGCTGATCTTCACGCCGGCACGCGACGAGACCGCGGCGCTCGCCGACCACGGCGCGCATCTGCCGCCCACCGTGCTGACGGATCGCGGCCTGCTTCATGCCGATTTCGACGGCGTCGGCGCCGACAATCACGACGCCGTCCGGCAGGGCTGCCGGCATCTGCTGGAGCTCGGCCATCGCCGCGTCAGTTTCGTCGTGACCTCGGTCGAGCTCGCCAATATCCGCGAGCGTGCCGAGGGCTATCGCGCCGCGCTCGCCGAGGCGGGGCTGGCGCATCACGCCCGCATCATCGCAGGCGGCTTCGAGATCGAGGGCTGCCGCGCCGCGGTGGAGCAGGATCTGCGCCGCGCCGATCGGCCGAGCGCGATCTTCGCCGCCAACCATGTCGCAACGCTCGGCGCGGTGAAGGCGATCCGCGCCCTCGATCTCGATTTCCCCGAAGCGATCTCGCTGCTTGGCTTCGACGACACCGAATGGATGACGGTGCTGCGGCCCTATCTCAGCGTCATCGCGCAGCCGATCGCCGCGATGGCAGAGACCGCCTGGCGGCTGCTGCAGCGGCGCCTGGGCGACCGGGGTGCTCCGGTCACGCGTACCCGGCTGCCCTGCACGCTCACGGTGCGGGAGTCGACGCGCCGGCCGCTCGTCGCCGCCGATCGCGAGCCGGCGCAGCTCATGTCCTGATCCAGCAACCCGAGGGAGGAAGTCTATGACCACAAGAAAATGCCTGCTTCTCGCGGCCGCGATCGCGGCCGGCGCGGCTCTGGCAACCGGACCGGCACGGGCCGAGGAGCCCACCTACGGCGTGGTGCTCAAGACGCTGTCCAATCCGTTTTGGGACGCAATGGCCAAGGGCATCGCCAAAGGTGGCGAGGAAGCGCAGGTCCAGATCTTCCAGCAGGCCGCGAAGTCCGATCAGGACGCGGAAACGCAGCTCAACATCTGCAACACCATGCTGGAGCGGCACCCGAAGGCGCTGATCGCCTCGGCGATCAACTCGACGAACCTGCTGCCGTGCATGAAGAGCGCCAATGAACGCGGCATCCCGGTGGTCGATCTCGACGCCAATCTCGATCCCACCATCACCGCCAAGGCGGGCGTGAAAATTGCCTTCACGATCGGCTCCGACAACGTGCAGGCGGGCATGAAGGCGGCGGATTTCATGGCCGAGCATCTCGGCAAGGACGCCAAGGGGCCGGTGCTGGTGATCGAGGGTCTGCCGGGCAACGTCACCGGCCAGAAGCGCGCGCAGGGCTTCAAGGAGGAACTCGCCAAGGTGGCGCCGGGCCTGCACGTCGTCGCCTCGCTGCCAGGTGACTGGGACGCCAACAAGGCGGCGAACATCACCAACGACACGCTACAGCGCAATCCGGATCTGGTCGCGATCTTCGCCTGCAACGACACCATGGCGCTCGGCGCGGTGGAGACCGTGTTCGCCGCCGGCAAGGGCAAGCAGGTGACCGTGGTTGGCGTGGACGGCACCACGGACGGGGTGAAGTCGATCAAGGAAGGCCGGCTGACCGCAACGGTCGCGCAGCTGCCCTATCTCGAGGGCATCGAGGCAGTGACGGATGTGAAGGACGTGCTGGCCGGGAAGTCCGTGCCAGGGGTCGTGCACGTGCCGACGGTGGTATTGACGGCCTCGGTGCTGGAGCAGGGGACCAATGAGTATTTGAAGTATGTGAAGTAAGAAAAGGCCAGGGGCTCTGCCCCTGGACCCCGGCAAAGGCTAGCCTTTGCAATCCTTCACTTAAGGAATGGGGGTCTGGG
>DATJSJ010000185.1:0-6583 GCA_035504175.1 Acetobacteraceae bacterium | reverse complement strand
GCGACGGGGCCGGCACTCGACGTCTTCCGCAAGGATCTCGCAATCGTGCTTGACGAGGCGAAGCGGTTGCGCAGTCCAACGCCGATTGCCGGCGTCGCCGCGCGCGTGTTTGATTTCGCTGCCGAACGCGAGGGCGGGGAGTGTCCGGATGCGGTGCTCATCCGAACCTATGCGCGCGCGGCCGCGTCATCGGAGGCATTTCCGTGACCGCCAGGTTCAAGCAGCGGCTCCTGGCACGCCAGCGGGTCATTCTGATGAATCCCGATCATCCCTCACCCAGCCTCGTCGAGTTCATCGGGCAGCTCGGAGTTGATGCGGTGATGATCGACACGGAGCAGGGCAGCCCGGATGCGGAGCGGGTGGAGGAGATGGCACGGGCCGCGCGGGCCTGCAGCCTCTGTGCCCTGGTCCGCCTGTTCTCGCCGGAACCCTGGGTGATCGAGCGGCTGCTGTTCCGCGGCGTGCACGGGATCGTGGCGCCCCGCGTCGATACCGCGGACCAGGCACGCGCGGTGGTCGAGACGGTCCGGTACTGCTTTCCGATGAACCACGCCGAGAAGACGGTGATCGTGCAGGTGGAGACGGCACAGGCGGTCGCGGAGCTTGATGCACTTCTGGCAATCGAGGGGATCGACGGCTTCTTCGTCGGGCCGGTCGATCTCGCGAAGAGTCTCGGACATCAGGGCAACTATCGCGAAGCCACGGTCACCACGCTGATCGGCGAGATCATTGCTCGCATCGCAGCGGCCGGGCGCCCGGCGGGCATGTTGGTGACGGCGGCCGATGTCGCATTCTGGGTCACGCAGGGTGCAACGCTGCTGTACACGCATCTCAACGAATATGCCGCGCTGGGTGCCCGCGTGTTCGGGGACGCGGCACAGGCGGTGTAGGCAATCGGAACTGCCGTCCTGTGCCAGCCCGGGTCGGGTCGACGACACGACCCGGGCGAGGCCCGCATGGCGGCGCCCGGTGCGGCGCGTTGGCCTTGGCCATAAAGTGACATTCCGCCGCGTCACCGGGCAGGGTAACATCCGGCATGGCCAGCAAGGTGCACGTCGCTCCGGTCACGGCGGAGCCGCCCGACCCGGTGCGATCGCCCACCGTCTTCGACGTGGCGCGCGAGGTCGGCTGCTCGATCGCGACCGTCTCCCGCGCGCTGAACCAGCCGGACCGGGTCGGCCCGGAGATCCGGGCGCGGGTGGTCGCGGCGGCGCTGCGGCTGCGCTACGTGCCGAACGGCTCGGCACGGGCGCTCCGCTCCGCGAAATCGCGGCTGATGGGGGCGGTGATCCCGACGCTGAGCCACGCGATCTATGCGCGGATGATCGAGAACATTCAGAGCCGGCTGGCGACGGTCGGCGTCTCGCTGCTGCATGTCGCGGTCGGCTACGACCTGAAGCTCGAGGCCAAGCATGTCCGCATGCTGCTGGAGCAGGGCATCGAGGGGCTGGTGCTGGTCGGCGCGCACCACCGCCCGGAAAGCTTCCACCTGCTGCGCGACCGCGAGATTCCCTTCGTCGTGACCTACGCCGTCGGCGGCCCCGGCGTTCCATTCGTGGGCTTCGACAACCGCAAGGCGGGGATGATGGCCGCGCGCTACCTGGTCGATCTCGGACATCGCCGGCTCGGCATGCTGGCCGGCATCACCCGGAACAATGACCGTGCCGGCGAGCGCGTGCGCGGATTCCTCGACGCGGCCGCGGAGATGGGACTGGGCCGCGACGTGATCGAGATCGTCGAGGCGCCGTACCGGATGGACAGCGGCGAAGCGGCGCTCGGCGTGATCCTCGACCGCCGCCCGGACATCACCGCGGTGTTCTGCGGCAGCGACATCCTGGCGGTTGGCGCGATGAAGGCGTGCCGGCAGCGTGGCCTGCGCGTGCCGCAGGATCTGTCGATCATCGGCTTCGACAATCTCGAGGTCGCCGAATATCTCTCGCCCGCCCTGACCACGATCGCCATCCCCGCCGAGACGATGGGAACGCGTTCGGCGGAGTTCCTGCTCGCCGATCCCGCCGACCGGCAGCTTCATTCGCGCGTCGAGCTGGAGACCCAGCTCATCCTGCGGGAGACGACGGCGCCGCCGCGTCGCCGCGGCTGAGCTCAGCCCCGCCGGGCCGCGAGGATCCGGTCGATCAGCCGGGCGACGCCTGCTTCCGTGTTGCTCGCGGTTACCCAGCGCGCCGCCTGGCGGACCTCCTCGGCCGCGTTGCCCATCGCGACGCCGTAGCCGGCCTCGCGGATCATCCCGAGATCGTTCGGCGCATCGCCGACCGCGGCGATCGCGTCGCGGCCGAGGCCGTCGCGCGCGGCGAGCGCCAGCACCGCCCGCGCCTTGTCGACGCCCTTCGGCAGGATCTCGAGATAATCCGCATGCGAGAACACGGCGTCGAACTCCCCGCCATGCGCTGCTTGCAGCCGATCGCGCAGGTCGAGCAGCGATTCGCGTGGGCCGACCAGCAGGATCTTGTTGGGCTGTCCGGCGGCGGCGAAATCGGCGGTGACACACGGCGTCTGTCGGGTCACGCGGATCTCGCGCTCGATCGCGGGGGACAGGCCGGGTACCGCCCACTGACGTTCGGTGTGCCAGCTCGGCACCAGACCCGCTGCCAACGCGGCCTCGGCGATGGCGCGTGCCGCCGGCAAGGGAATCGTGACGGTCTCGGCGGCGACTGCGGTCGCCGCGACCGGATCGATGCGCCCGATCCAGCCGCCGGAGAAGCAGATGCAGGACCCGGCATGGCCGAGATCTTCAAGGATGTGCCGCAGCGCGGCCGGGCTGCGCGCGCTCGCCAGGACGAGCGCCAGGCCCGCCTGCCGTCCGTCGGCGAACGCCCGCCGCACCTCCGGCAACACGCGGTGATCGGGGGTGAGCAGCGTGCCGTCGATGTCGATCGCCAGCAGCCGGATGGCGGCAAGCGCCGGGTCGTCCGACATCACCGATCTCTCAGACCGCGCCGCGGCCGGAGACCCGCCGCATCCAGGCTCCGATCATCGCCGGATCGAGCCCGACATTGAGATAGACGGCGAGAAGCACGATGACGCCGAGCACGCCCTCCGACAGCAGCGGCGAGACGCCGAGGATGTTCATCATGTTCTGCACGACGACGATGATGAGGACGCCTCCCACCGAATTGACGATGCGGCCGCTGCCGCCCATCAGCGACGTGCCGCCCACCACGACGCCGCCGATCGTGGCGAACAGCGTGTCCATGTCGACATTGGGCAGCGCCTCCTGGACATAGGCGCTTTGCAGCAGGCCGGCCAGTGCCGCGAGCAGGCCGCTCGCCGTGTAGGCGAAGATCAGCGTGCCGGCGACCGGCAGCCCGGCGTAGCGCGCTGCGACCGGATTGCCGCCCACCGCGTAGATCTGCTTGCCGATCGCCATGCGATGCATGACGAAAATCAGCAGCAGCACCACGGTCAGCAGGATCAGCGCGGGCAGCGGCACCGGCCCGAAATAGGCACTGCCCAAGGCCTTGTACGCGGGCGGCACGGAGAGGATCGGCGTGTTGCCGGTATAGACCCGGGCAATCCCCTCGCCGACCGAGAGCGTGCCGAGCGTGGTGATCAGCGGCGGCACGCGCAGCAGCGCGACCAAGCCGCCGTTCAACAGCCCGCCCGCGAGCCCGACGCCAAGCGCCGCCAGAACCGAGACGGAGAGCGGCGCGCCAGACGCGGCGAGGCCCGCGGCGATCACCGATGCCAGCACCCAGGTCGCGGCGACCGAGAGGTCGATGCCGGCGGTCAGGATGACGAGCGTCTGGCCGAGGGCGGCGACCGCGGTCGGTGCCGCGACGAACAGCACCGCGATTAGGTTGGACGGGCGCAGGAAGATGCCGCCGGAGGCGAGGGCCGCCGCCGCCATCAGCACGATCAGCACCGGCCAGATGCGATAGGTCGCGAGTGCGGACATCCGGCGCCGTCGCACCGCACTCTCGCTCGCCGGAGCGGAGAGGGAGAGGCTGGACCCCGTCATGCCGCCGCCCGTCTGGTTTCGGTCAGCACATTGATCAGCCCGGCCAGAAGCACGATCACGCCGGCGACGATCTCGGTGATGTTCGGATTGACGTTGTAGAGGTTCAGCACGTTCTCGATCAGGCTGTAGAGGATCGCGCCGAAACAGGCGCCGAGCAGCGTGCCCTTTCCGCCGAACAGGCTCACCCCGCCGATCACCGCCGCGGCGATCGATTGCAGATTGAGGTTGCCGCCGCCGATCGGATTGCCGCTGACGATGCGCGCGGTATAGACGATGCTCGCGATCGCCGCGAACAGGCCGGACAGGCCGAAGGCGACCAGCGTCGTCCGGGACAGCGAGATGCCGGACAGGCGCGCCGCCTCCGGATTGCCGCCGACTGCATAGAGATGGCGGCCGATCGTCAGGTGCCGCAGGCCGAGCGTGCCGAGGATCAGCAGCGCGCCGGCCAGGATGATCTGATACGGCACGCCGAGGATGCCGCCGCTCGCGAGCTCTGGCAGCGCGCTGCCGGTCGGCAGGCCGATCCGGTTGCCGCCGGAGATCACGAGCCCGGCGGCGAAGGCGATGCCCATGAAGGCGAAGGTCACGATGAAGGAGGGGATACGGAGCAGGAGCACGCTGGCGCCGCTCAGCACGCCGGTGCCGAGCCCGGTCGCGAGCGTCGCCGCGATCGCGCCGGCGAGCGGCCAGCCCTGCTGCAGCAAGGCCGCGAGCACGACCGATCCCATCGCGAGCACGGCGCCGACGGACAGATCGATGCCGGCGATCAGCAGTACGAAAGACTGCCCCATGGCAAGGATCAGCAGCACGCCGATCGACTGCAGAAAACCTTGCAGATTGTCGAGCGAGCGGAAATGCGGGTTCAGCGCCGCCGGCACAGCGATCACCAGCGCAAGCGCGATCCAGCGCGCCTGGCCGGCGAGCGCGCCTGCCCATCGCGGGCCGGGGCCGCGCACGGTGACGCCGGTTTCGACCGCGCCGCTCACGCGGACGCCGCCGCCGCGGCGGGCGGACCGGGCGGCATGATCGCGGCGCGCTCGCTCGCCGGCAATCCCTTGGCGAGAATCTCGGTGTCGCTGTACGGCGGCGTGAGCGTCGCGGTGCAGCGTCCTTCCGACAGCACCATGAGCCGGTGGCTGAGCGCCATCACCTCGACCATCTCGGACGAGATCAGCAGGACCGAGCGGCCCTGCGCGATCATCGCGACGATGAGCTGGTAGATCTCCGCCTTGGCACCGACATCGATGCCGCGGGTGGGTTCGTCGAGGACGAGGATGCGCGGATCGGTCGACAAGACGCGGGCGAGCACGACTTTCTGCTGATTGCCGCCGGAGAGGGTGGAGACCGGCTGGTCGAGCGTCGCCGAGCGGATGCGCAGGCTCTTGTGGTAGCGCCGCACCAGCGCGATCAGCGCCCGGGCGTTCAGCACGCCGAGGCGCGTGTGCCGGTCGAGCACGGAGTAGCTGGCATTGTCGGCGATCGAGGCGCTGGTGATCAGGCCCTGTCCCTTGCGGTCTTCGGGCACGAGGGCGACGCCGCGCGCCTGGCTCGCGCGCGGCGAAAGATGGGTCACCCGCCTTCCGCCGATGACGATCTCGCCTGCCAGCACCGGTTCCAGCCCGACCAGCGCGCGGGCCAGCGCATCATGGCCGCAGCCGGCGAGACCGGTGCATCCGAGGATCTCGCCCGCGTGCAGGTCGAACGAGATTTCGCGCAAGCTCGGCGTGGTCAGGCCGCGCACGGCGAGCACGATTCCGTCCGCCGTGACCGGAGGCAGCGGCGGGAAGCGCTGCTCGGTCTTGCGGCCGACCATCCATTGGATGAGCTGGTCCTCGCTGGTGCGGGCGACGTCCTCGGTCACCACGGCGCGGCCGTCGCGCAGCACGGTGACGCGGTCGCCGAGGCGGAAGATCTCGTCCATCCGGTGCGAGATGTAGATGATGGCGACGCCTTCTGCCTTGAGCCGGTCGATCAGCGCGAACAGCGTCTCGAGCTCGCCGCCGGAGAGCGCCGCGGTCGGCTCGTCGAGCACGAGGATGCGCGGCCGGAGCGCCAGGATCTTGGCGATGGCGACGAGCTGGGCCTGCGCGATGGTGAGCGAGCCGACCAGCCGGTCCTCGTCCAGCGTCACCCGCATCTGCGCCAGCACCGCGCGGGCGCGGCGCCGCACCTCGCGCCAGGCGACGGTGCCGAGCGCGGTGCGCGGCTCGCGGCCGAGCGACAGATTCTCCATGATCGAGAGGTTCGGGATCAGCTCGAGTTCCTGGTAGACGACGCCGATCCCCCGCGCGAGCCCGTCCTGCGGCGAGGCGAGATGGATCGTCTCGCCGTCCAGCGTGATCGTGCCGGCATCCGGGCGCAGGCTGCCGGCCATGATCTTGATCAGCGTCGACTTGCCCGCGCCGTTCTCGCCGCACAGGCAATGCACCTCGCCGGCGCAGAGATCGAAGGACACGCCGCCGAGGGCGGTGATGCCGGCGAAATGCTTCTCGATGCCGTCGACCCGCATCACCGGCGTCGGGCGGGACGTCGCGATCGTCGCGGCCGCACTCATGCGACGGTTGGCCGTGGCGGACGGGTCAGGTACAGCGCCACGAGCAACAG
>DATJSJ010000184.1:0-15814 GCA_035504175.1 Acetobacteraceae bacterium | reverse complement strand
GGCCAGCGCCGGCACGACCAGGCTCTCATGCCCGCCCCAGCTCACGCCCAGGCGGAACAGCCGCAGCGCGTCGGCGAAGGCCGGCACGTCGATGCCGCCATCGACCTCGAAGGAGAACAGGCCGGAATAGCCGGCGAGCGTGGCACCGCCCGGATGATTGGCGAAGGCCGGATGCATGACGCGCAGCACCGCCGGATGCGCCTGCAGATGCCGCGCGATGAACAGCCCGCTCTCCTCGTGCCGGGTCATGCGCAGCGGCAGCGTGCGCAAACCGCGCAGCAGCAGCCAGGCCTCGATCGGCGCCAGCTTGCCCCCGAGCAACGGATGCCCGCGCTGGTTGATCGTGGCAATCAACTCGGCCGATCCGGCGACGACGCCGGCGACCACGTCGGAATGACCGCCGAGATACTTGGACGCGGAATGCACCACCAGGTCGACGCCGTGCCGGATCGGCTGCTGGAACAACGGCGTCGCCCAGGAATTGTCCGCGACCGTCAGCACGCCATGCCGTCGCGCCAGCGCCGCCAGGCGGGGCAACTCGTGCAGCTCGAACACCATCGAGCTCGGCGTCTCCAGATACAGCAGCCGCGCCCCGGGCAGTGCCGCGGCGACCAGGTCGGGATCGGCGCAGTCTACGTACTCGACGCGGATGCCGAGCCGCGGCAGCAGCCGCTCGAACAGACGGTAGGCGTCGCTGTAGACGTGACGGGTCGCGACGATCCGCTCGCCCGCAGCGACCAGGGCGAGCACCGTGGCACTGATCGCCGCCATGCCGGAAGCGCAGGCGCGCGCCGCCTCCGCGCCTTCAAGCGCGGCGACGCGGCTCTCGAACGCGGCCACCGTCGGGTTGTCGCCGCGGCTGTAGGTCGGGCGCTTCACCTCGCCGCTGAAGGTGCGTTCCATCTCCGCATAGCTGCGGAAGGTGAACAGCGAGGTCTGGTAGATCGGCGGCACCACCGGATCATCCGGCCAGTCCTCGTCATGCGCGAGCAAGGTCGCCGCCCGGGCCAGCACCGCATGCCGATCCGGCCGCGCCTCACTCACCGGCGTGCACCCGGCGTGCCGCGCCGCGCAGCACGTCCTGCCGCACCGACTCCAGCAGCTTCGCCGTCTCGGCGCGCGCGCCGGCGGCGTCGCCGCGCGCGATCGCGAGGAACAGCGTGCGATGGAACGGGAAACTGGCATGGGCGAAATCGGCCATGTCGAACGGACGCTCCCAGAACCGGTGAAAGGCGTCGCGCATCGCCGCGATGATCTGGCCGAACAGGGGATTGCCGCTGGCCGCAAGGATCGCCTGGTGGAAGTCCCAGTCCTCGGCCGCATTGGCACCGCGCGTCGCGTGGAATGCCGCCTCCAGCCGCTCCAGCCGCTCGGCCAGCGCATCGCGCTCCGCATCGCTTGCCCGCTCGGCACAGAGCGCCGCCGCCTCGCCCTCGATCGCGCGTCGCACCTCCAGCGTGTGCAGCAGCCCGGCGACATCCGGCGCGTCCAGCGTCAGCGCCAGATGCACGCTCGTGGGGGAAATTTCTCGCCGCAGATAGGCGCCGGAGCCTTTGCGGATATCGACGATGCCGAGTCCCTCCCAGCGCTTCAGCGCCTCGCGCACGGTGGAGCGGCTGACCTGCAGGCGTTCGGCGAGATCGCGCTCGGTCGGCAGCCGCGCGCCCGGCGAGAGCCCGGCCTCGGTCACGAAGCGGGCAAGCGCGGCCAGCACGGCCTCGTCGCGGGTCGGCGTGCGAATGGGGGCAAGCGCGCTGCTCATGCGGGATTGGTCCGACAACCGGGCCAATTTGGCGGCATCGCAGGCGGTTGGTCAAGGGGCGCCGAAACAGAAAGGCCAGGGCTCCGCCCTGGACCCGCTGGGGCCTGAGGCCCCAGACCCCATTCCTCAAAGTCAAGGATTGCAAAGGCTGGCCTTCACTGGCGACGGCTCGCGCGCCCGGTCGCCGGCGCCACCATCGCCAGCAGCGCCGCCGCCGCCCGGCTGGTGCTGCGCTCGCCGTGCCGCACCACGTGAAATCCGCGCTCCGGCATGGGCACCGGCACACGGTGCAGCAGCCCCGCCTCCAGCCCGGCCGCGACCACGGAGGCAGAAACTGCCGTCGCACCCATGCCGGCCTCGACCGCCGCCCGCACCGCCTCGTTGGAAGGCAGTTCCAGCGCGATGCGCAGCGCGCCGGGCGCCACGCCCATCGCCGGCAACGCCGCCTCGAACACCGCCCTCGTGCCGGAACCCGGTTCGCGCAGCACCCATTCGCTCTCGACCAGCGCCGCCGGATCGAGCGTCGCGACGCCCGCCCAGGGATGGCCGGCGCCGACCACGATGACGAGCTGGTCACGCGCCACCGGCAGGAGCGCGAGCGCCTGCTCCTCGACCATCCCCTCGACGAAACCGAGCTCGGCAAGCCCGGCCCGCACCGCGGCCACGACCTGTGCGGTGTTGCCGATGCCGAGCCGGATCGCGACGCCGGGATGCGCGCGGCGGAAGGCGACCAGATGCCGCGGCAGCCAGTAGCCGGCGATGGTCTGGCTCGCCTGCACCAGCAGCGTGCCGCGCGTGAGCCCGCCGAGTTCGGACAGGACGAGTTCGGCGGATTCCGCCCGCGCCAGCACCGCCCGCGCCTCCTCGAGAAAGGCGGTCCCCGCCTCGGTCAGCTCGATTCCTCGCCCGACGCGATCGAACAGCTTGACGCCGTGCCGCGCCTCCAGCGTCGCGATCGCCGCACTCACCGCGGATTGCGCCAGGTTGAGCACGTGCGCCGCCCGCGTCACGTGCTGACGCTCGGCCACGGCAACGAACACGCGAAGCTGGTCCAGCGTCATGCGGATCATGCGGTCCCCCGCCTGGATTCGCGCAGGATAGACCTCCCGCGCCGGGATGCCGCACGCGCGGCGACCGCCTCGCCGCCGGCCAGCCGGTGCGGCCGGGCTACCGCTGCTGCGGCGCCGGGCGCAGCGCGGGCGGCGGCGCCGGGCCACGGTGGGATGGCCAAGGCGCCATGCTGGTGAACACGCCGTCGCGCCGGATCAGGGCATGGAACAGCGCCGCCGCGAGGTGCAGCAGCACCACGGCGAACAGCACAAACGCCAGGGCGAAATGTGCCTCGCGCAGCACCGTGTACAGGGCGTCGTCGTGCGGCATGATGCGCGGCAGGTGGATCCGGCCGAACAGCACGATCGGGTAGCCGCCGGCCGACAGCATCGACCAGCCGAGCAGCGGCATCGCCAGCATCAGCGCGTAGAGCACCACGTGCGAGCCCTTGGCCGCCAGCGCCTGGATCCGCGGCAGATCGGCGGGAAGCGGCGGCGCGCCCCGGCGCAGCCGCAGCCCGAGGCGGAGCAGCACCAGCACCAGGATCGCGATGCCGAGCGGGCGGTGGATCGCGACCAGCACGTGATAGCGCGGCGCCACGGTCGAGACCATGCCGATGCCGATGAACAGCATCGACAGGATCATCACCGCCATCAGCCAGTGCAGCGTGCGCTGCAGCGGGCTGAACCGGTCGCCTGCGGCGCTCATTGCGCCGCTCCCGCGGCGTTGGTGTGCGGCCAGGCCGCCGCCTCCGCGGTGCGCCGGTCGAAGGAATTCGCATAGGCCGAAGAGCGCGCCGGCAGCAGCGGGTCGTCCGACGGCCGGATGCCCGCCGGCAGCACCAACGGATCGTAGTTGAAGTCGCGGCACGGCCCGCTCGCCTCGTCCTGCGCCTGCTGCACCTCGAGCGTGCCGATATCAACCTCCGGCCGCGTCGCCGGCCACGCCTTGGTCGCATCATTGGTGGGATCGCCGGCCGCGCCCAGCGTCACCACAAGATGCCAGCGCAACGGACCCTGCGCCAGGCGCCGCCGCAAATCCTGCTCCAGGAAATCCGGCCCCAGCTTCGCCAGCGCCGCCTGCGTCACCGCCTCGGCCGGCACCGTCGCGCGCATCGACCAGCGCACCGGGTGGCTCGCGCCGGCGGCGTCGACGAAGCGGAAGGCGTCCAGGCTGTTGTAGCTCTCCTCGGCATAGCTCGCGGTCCATGGCGCGGTGTGGGCCCATTCGACGAAGGCGGCGCCGTCCGGATGGGTGGCGAAGTAATGCTGCACCGCCCTCGGATCGGGCGGGCCGGTCGCCGGATCGACGTCGGAGGCGAGCGTCAGGGCGTAGAACTCCTGCGGCGTCGCGACGACGAAGACCGGAGAGTCGTTCATGCCGCTGCGCCATTCCTGTCCGTCCGGCGCGACGATGCGGATCGCCATGCTGCGCACCCGTCCGCTCGCGTCCGGCGCCGCCGGATCGCCGACGGCGATCGCGAAGCGGCCGATCACCGGATAGCGGCCGGCCACGAACATCGGCGCCGTCGAAAGCCGCGTGCCGGCGCCGTTGGCGATGAACGTGCCGGTGAAGCAGATGCCCTTGGAGTGGTTGCGGCGGTGCCCGATCGGATCGCCGCCGCGGCGGCTGAGCGCGTCGACCATGCGTGCCGGGGTCAGCCGGTCGGGGCTGAGCCAGCCGGCGGTGTAGGCGAAGGCCGCCGCGGTACCGGCGACCACGAGCCCGATCGCCGCCAGCGATGCGAGCAGGGCGGCGCGACCGCGCGGCAAATCCCGCGCTCCGAGTGGCGCGTCCGGCGCTTTCGACATCGGCATTCTCCGGCGAAATCGGCGATCAGGTCTCCGGGCTCATCGCGTCCCGGACCTGGTCCGACAGTTTTTGTAGCCCGGGCAGCGGCGTGCTGGCGACCAGGCTGACGCCGAGTCCGTCGCGCGCCCAGGCGAAGCCGGTCGTGCCGCCCGCCTGCACCGGCCGCATCGGCGCATTGACATCGATCTTGTGCATCGGCCGGACGAACACGGTGATGCGGTTGCCCTGCGCGTTGCCGTAGAGGAACATGCAGCCGGGGCCTTGCGGTGTCGCGATCAGCCGGCCGCCGATCAGGTGGAAGCCGGATTTCGACAGATCCGGCGGCGCGACCGCCCGGCCGAGCCGCCGCGTCGCCCAGGCGACCAGCTCGACGCGGTTGGCGGCGTCGAACTCGACCGGGTGCATGCGGTCGGTGGCGAAGACCCGGTACGCGATCGCCGCCTCCATCGAGACCGCGTCGACGCCCCGCGGCATGCCCGGCCCGCGCGCGAACCAGCCGGAGCCGGCACCGACCGCGACGGCCAGGAACACGGCAGCGGCAGGCTGCCAGCGCGCCGTGCGACGCGACAGCCGCGCTTCGACCAGGCGGACGACGCTGAGTTCGGCCGGCACCGGCTCCTGCGCCTTCCAGGCAACGGCTTCGCGCAGCGCCACGCCCGCACGCTGCCAGCCGGCGATGCGCGCGGCGGCCTCCGGATGATCCGCGAGGTAGCGCTCGACCACCCGCCGGCGCTCGGCGTCCAGGAATCCGTCGACATAGGCGTGCAGATCGTCCTCGCCGATCGGGCGCTGGAAGCTGTTCATTTCACCCTCCGCAGGGCCGGGCGTTCGTGTCCCTCGGCGAACGCGCGCAGGCGGTCCCGCGCGCGGCTGAGCCGCGACATCACCGTGCCGACCGGGATGCCCAGAATGGCGGCGACCTCGGCATAGGCGAGGCCCTCCACCGCGACGAGGACGACGATCTGCCGTTGGTCCTCGGGCAGCGCCGCGATGCCGCGCAGCACGTCGCGTATCTCCACGCCCGCCGGCTGGGACGCGGGTATCGCGACATCCGCGTCGGCATCGGCCACCGCCACCTGTCGCTGCCGCCGCTGCCGCCGCCACCGGCTGACATGCAGATTGTGCAGGATGGCAAACAGCCAGGGCCGCAGCTCCGCCTCCGACCGCACGGTCCCGAGGCGATCGAGCGCGCGAACGAGGCAGTCCTGCACCAGGTCGTCCGCCTCGGCCGGATCGCGCAGCAGCGTCCAGGCGTAGCGGCGCAGCGACGGAATCGAGTCTTCAAGCCTGGACAGCAGCGACATCCGCAACACCTGCACCACGACGCTGCGCCGTGCAGCCGCTCGTATCCTGCATACGCTGAAGCTGCGGCGCTATTCCCGGACTCCCGGCCGCCGGCAGTAAAACTCGATTGCGCGGCGGATGGCAGCCACTGATCCAGGTCAATGCGCGGCCCGGCCGCCGCCGTCATGGAGAGGTCCGTCGCGAAACTCCGGCGCCGCCGGCGTGGCGCCGGAAGGCGCTGGCGCTATGGTGAGCAGGACGCGCATGGCGCCGTCCCTGTCGATGCACCGGATGGCGCCATGCGGGCCGATGCCCGGATCGACCGGCGGGAGGAAAAGTCCATGGGCTGCGAACTGGTCACCTCGTTCGTCAACATCCCCTTTGCGGCACCTGTAGTGCAGCAGGCGCGGCGGCATCTCGCAGCGTTCGACGCCGCCGGCGGCGTCTGCCGCCTGCATGTCGAGGGGCAGCGCCGGCACCACGCGCCAGGACAGATGGTCCGGGTCTCGGTCGAGCTGGAGCCTGCCGGCCCCCAGCCCCGCGCCCGCGCCGCCCAGGCGACGCACGAGGAGCTGGCGACCGCGATCGACATGGCTTTCGCGTGTCTCGTCCGCCGCCTGCATCCGGCCGGCACGGCCGATGCGCACGCCGGCGGCCCGCGCATACTGGGCGGCCATGTGGTGCGGGTCTCGCCGGAAGAGGGGACCGGCACGCTGGCACTCGACGGCGACGGCTTGATCCCGTTCCAGCGCCAGGACGTGCCGGACCACGATCTCGCGCGCCTGCATGTCGGCGACCGCGCCTGGTGGATCCGGCCGGAGGCGGGCGCGGCCGGCGGGCGCCTCGCCTGCATGGCGCGGCCCGACCGTGCCCCGGATCACGGCCCGCAAGGCTGAGAGCCGGGGCGCCGCCGCATGTCCGCGCTAGACCGCTTCCTGCCGAACACCTGGATCGCCTATCTCTCCATGGAGATCGCGATCCGGCCCGAGATCCCGAGCTATTCCGGCGGGCTCGGCATCCTCGCCGGCGATGCCGCGCGCAGTGCCGCCGACCTCAATCTGCCGATGGTGTTCGTGACGCTGGCCAGCCGCGAGGGCTATCTGCGCCAGTCGCTCGACCCCGAGCGGGGCCAGGCCGAGCAGCCGGATCGCTGGGATCCGGCGCGGCTCGCGACGCCGCTGCCGGCTATGGCGGCGGTCGAGATCGAGGGCCGGCCGGTCTGGATCCGGCCCTGGCTGCACGTGCTGGAAAGCCCGACCGGTGGCGCGGTGCCGGTCCTGCTGCTCGACACCGACCTCGCCGAGAACGACGCGCCGGCGCGCGGCATCACCGGGCCGCTCTACGGCGGCGACGATGCGCTGCGGCTGCAGCAGGAGATCGTGCTCGGGATCGGCGGTGAGCGGCTGCTGGCGGCCCTCGGTTTCGAGATCTCGACCTACCATCTGAACGAGGGGCATGCGGCGCTGCTGCCGCTCGCCCTGCTGCGCCGGCACCCGATGCGCAGCGAGCCGGCGATGGTGCCGGACCTGCCCTATGACCGCGAGCGGGTGCTGGAACGCTGCGTCTTCACCACGCACACGCCGGTCGCGGCCGGCACCGATCAGTTCGACTACGCGCTGGTCGACCGGCTGCTCGGCGATTTCATCGAGCGGCCGGTGCTGCAGCGCCTGGCCGGCGCGGACCGGCTGAACATGACGCGCCTCGCGCTCAACCTCAGCGGCTTCGTCAACGGCGTCGCCGACCGGCACCGCGAGACCGCCGAGCGCCTGTTCCCCGGCTATCCGATCCGCGCCATCACCAACGGCGTGCACCCGACGACCTGGGTGCATCCGGCGCTCGCCCGGCTCTATGACCGGATCGGGCCGCATTGGCGCCATGAGCCGGAGCTGCTGGTCCGCGCCGACACGATCGATCCGTCCGAGCTCCGCGCCGCGCACGCCGAGGCCAAGGCCGGGCTGATCGCCGCGGTGCGGGACCGCGCCGGCGTCACGCTCGATCCGACCCGGCCGACCCTGGTCTTCGCGCGGCGGATGACCGGATACAAGCGGCCGATGCTGGTGCTCGAGGATCCGGAGCGGCTGGCGCGCATCGCCGCCGACCTGCCGTTCCAGCTCGTCTTCGCCGGCAAGGCGCATCCGCGCGACACCGAGGGCAAGGCGCTGATTGCTCGGATCGAGGCGGCGGCGCAGCGCCTCGCCGGCCGGGTGTCGGTCGCGTTCCTGCCGGGCTATGATTTCGCGCTGGCGAAGACGCTGGTCGCCGGCGCGGATCTCTGGCTGAACACGCCGCTGCCGCCGATGGAAGCGTCGGGCACCAGCGGCATGAAGGCGGCGCTGAACGGCGTGCCGAGTGCCAGCGTGCTCGACGGCTGGTGGGTCGAGGGCTGCATCGAGGGCGTCACCGGCTGGGCGATCGGCGATCCCGGGCGCGGGCCGGAGACGCATGGCGCGGCGCTGCTGGACAAGCTCGAGCACACGGTCCTGCCGCTGTTCCATCGCGACCGCGATGGCTGGTCGCAGGTGATGGCGGCGGCGATCGCGAAATGCGGCTCGGTCTTCACCAGCCACCGCATGATGCGGCGCTACGCGACCGAGGCCTATCTCAACGCCGCGATCCGCCCGTTCGTCTGAGGATGCGCGCGAGGCAGCGCCCGGCCGGCCGCGGCCCGGACCGGCGGCGCGCGCCCGCCGCGGCGGCGCGCCGGGGCGAGGCTGAGCCATGGGGATGAACTGGGCCGCGCGGGAAGGCACCGCGATGCCCGTCGGCGTCACTTATATCGCCGGGGAAGACGCCTACAATTTCGCGCTCTACTCCAAGCACGCGACCGCCGTCACGCTGCTGCTGTACCGCGCCGGCGACGCGGTGACGCCGGTCGGCGTGCACCCTCTCGATCATCTGCGGCACAAGACCGGGCGGATCTGGCATTGCCGCATCCCGGTCGCGGACATGGGCGGGGCGGTGCACTACGCCTACAGCGTCGACGGGCCGCGCGATCCGGGTGCCGGGCACCGGTTCGACCCGGAGAAGGTGCTGCTCGACCCGCATGCGCCGGCGATCTTCTTCCCGCCCGAGTTCAGCCGCGAGGCCTGCCGCCTGCCCGGGCCCAACCCCGGCCGCGCGCCGCTCGGCATCCTGCCGCAGCGGCGTGACGGGTTCGACTGGTCCGGCGACCGCCCGCCGCGCCACACGCATGACCTGGTGATCTACGAGCTGCACGTGCGCGGCTTCACCCGCCGCGCCAATTCCGGCGTGGCACCCGAGCGCCGCGGCACCTTCGCCGGGCTGCAGGACAAGATCCCGTATCTGCGCGCGCTCGGCGTCACCGCGGTCGAGCTGCTGCCGGTGTTCCAGTACGACCCGCAGGACGGGAATTACTGGGGCTACATGCCGATGAGCTTCTTCGCGCTGCATCACGCCTATGGCTGCGCCCACGCGCTCGGCGAGCAGCTCGACGAGTTCCGCGCGCTGGTGCGCGCCCTGCACGCGGCCGATATCGAGGTGATCCTCGACGTGGTGTACAACCACACCGCGGAGGGCGACGAGAACGGGCCGACCTACAGCTTCCGCGGGCTGGACAATTCCACCTACTACCTGCTCGAGCCGGACCGGGCGCGCTATCGCAACGACAGCGGCACCGGCAACGTGCTGCACACCGCCAACCGTGCGGTGCAGGCGATGGTACTGCACAGCCTGCGCACCTGGGTGCAGGAGATGCACGTGGACGGGTTCCGCTTCGACCTTGCCTCGCTGTTCACCCGCGCCGAGGACGGCAGCATCAATCTCGACGATCCACCGATCATCGCGGCGATGATCGCCGATCCGGCGCTGCAGGGCGTGCGACTGATCGCCGAGGCGTGGGACCTCTCGACCTACCAGCTCGGCCGCAGCTTTCCGGGCATGACCTGGCTGCAATGGAACGGGCAGTTCCGCGACCAGATCCGCGCCGCGGTGCGCGGCGAGCCGGGGCGGATCGGCGATCTGATGGTGCGGCTGTACGGCAGCGACGATCTGTTCCCCGACACGCTCGACGCCGCCTATCACCCGTATCAGAGCGTCAATTTCGTGACCAGCCATGACGGGTTCTGCCTGTACGATCTCGTCGCCTATGAGCGGAAGCACAACGAGGCGAACGGGCACGGCAATGCCGACGGCACCGACGCGAATCTCTCGTGGAATTGCGGCTGGGAGGGCGATGTCGGCGCACCGGCCGAGGTGCTGGCGCTGCGCCGGCGGCAGGCGAAGCTGTTCCTCTGCCTGACGCTGCTCGCCAACGGCACGCCGATGCTGGTCGCCGGCGACGAGTTCCTGCACACGCAGGGCGGCAACAACAACCCGTACAACCAGGACAACGAGACGACCTGGCTCGACTGGGAGCGGGTCGAGCGGAATGCCGAGATGGTGCGCTTCACGCGGCTGATGATCGCGTTCCGAAAGGCGCATCCCGGGCTCGGCCGCAGCCGGTTCTGGCGCGAGGACGTCACCTGGTACGGCGCGCAGGGCGCGGTCGAGCCGCGCGGGTCGGAGCACACGCTCGCCTTCCATCTGCGCGGCGGGCGTGAGGGGGATGGCGATTTCTACGTGATGATCAATCTGGGCGCGATTGAGCGCGGGTTTGCGGTGCAGGTGCCGGGGCGATGGGTGCGGGCGATCGATACCGGCCTGCCGAGCCCGGATGACATCGTGGAGGTGGGGGCGGAGGGCGTGGTGGCCGACGCGGCTTGTCGCGTGGCGGCGCATTCGGTTGTTGTGTTGGTCAGTGCCTTGCCGGTGGGTCCGGGCTCGTCGGATATCGCGCGAGTGCCCGCTGATTCCGGCCATGCGTAGCCGCTCGGCGACCCCAACGTGGTCTCGGCGCTCGGTCGCCTCGAAAGGCTAGGCCGGCAGCCCTGTCCAATGGCCGTTTTCGGCCCATGCCAGTCGCTTGCGGCTTCGGCGAGAGGCTCCCAGAGCCGACATCAACCGCGATGCGTCTGACACTGCCGCAGTCTTCCGCCTGGCTTACCTGTCGGAATCGCCTTGACAGGCTACCGACTAGTAGGTAGAGTGGACAGATGACCGATGACACACGCGCCAAGCTGCTTACCGAAGCCGAGGATGTCGTTCGTCGCGTAGGGTACGCCGGCTTTAGCTACGCCGACCTCGCCGAGCGGGTTAAGATCCGTAAGCCCAGCATCCATCACCACTTTCGCACCAAGGAGGATATTGGCGCCGCTCTAGTCGAGGCGTACACGGTTCGCTTCAAGGACAGCTTGGCGGATATTGTTGTCGCCTCGCCACGTGCGCCGCAACGCCTCCAAGCCTACGCCGGGCTTTACCGGATGGGGCTGGAAGCTGGGCAAGGATGCCTATGCGGCGTGTTGGCGTCGGAGCTGGATGGACTTCCAGACCGCGTCCGTTTGGGTGTGCGACGATTTTTCAAATTGAATTCCGAGTGGCTCGAGGTTGTGCTCGCCGAAGGTCAAGCGACAGGGTCGATCCGGGCCGACGCGGACGCGCGCTCGCAAGCCGCCGCCGTGCTGGCCGGGCTTGAGGGCGCAATGCTTGTGGGTCGAGCGCTGGACTCGATCGCCGCCTTCGATGCCGCCGCCCGCGCGATCATTGCAGGAGTGACCGGGAGAACTTCGTTGTGAAACGCCTGCCACAGGAGCCTATCAATTAGTCGGTAGCCCAGAGCAAAAGAAGTGATGTTTGATATGGCACACTTCAAGCGTGTTGGGCCCATGGGGCAACTCGCGCCCGAGGCCATGGCCGGGCTCAAGGTGCTGGACGCTGCCGCCCTGGCCGAAGGCGTCATTCCCAAGAAATACAAGGAGCTCACGGCTGTTGCCGTCGCTCTCACGACGCAATGCCCGTACTGCATCGTAAGGCGGCGGTCGCGGCTGGCGCGACCGACACTGAACTCGCCGAAACCGTGTTCGTCGCGACTGCGCTGCGTGCCGGCGCCGCGCTCACCCACGGCACGCATCTTTTCCCCGGCTGACCAAGCCGCTCGACTTCACCAACAACGGAAGAACATCACTCATGCTTCGCATCTATGACTTCAAGGGTCTTCCGAACCCCGCGCGCGTCCGCATCGCGCTCGCCGAGAAGCAACTGACAGATAGAGTCGAGTTCATCATCGTCGATGTGCCCGGTGGCGAGCACAAGCAGCCAGCCTTTCTCGCTCGAAACCCCGCCGGCGCCGTCCCGGTACTCGAACTGGACGATGGCACTCACATTACCGAATGCACGGCAATCACTGAGTACCTCGACCATCTCGACGGTGAACCGGTCCTGACCGGCCAGGGCGCCCGGGAGCGGGCCATGATCCACATGATGCAGCGGCGGGCCGAGGCCGGGTTGCTCGATGCAGCTGCAACGTATTTCCACCATGCGACCCCGGGTCTTGGTCCGCAGATCGAGACGTATCAGAATCGCGAATGGGGCGAGAAGAACCGTGAGCGGGCACTCGCCGGAATGAATCTGCTTGATGACGTCTTGCGCGAGCGGCCGTACCTTGCGGGTGAACGCTTCACGATGGCCGATATCACTGCCTTTGCGGGTCTGGCCTACGCCGATCTTGCCAGGATCGATGTCCCCGACAATCTGGCGCACCTCAAAGCCTGGCGCGAACGGGTCGTAGCGCGGCCCAGCGTCTCCCAAGCCTGACCGTCGAGGCAATGCCATGAACTTGAACGCAGATTTCTCGCAGCGCGCGATCGTGCACGCGGCTCGGCTCAATTGGACGCCTTCGCCGATCGCCGGTGTCGAACGCCGCATGCTCGACCGTATCGGTGAGGAGGTCGCGCGCGCGACCACGATCGTGCGCTATGCACCTTCAAGTCGCTTCTCCCCGCATACCCATGGCGGCGGGGAGGAGTTCCTGGTGCTCGACGGCGTCTTCCAGGACGAGCTCGGCGACTTTCCCGCTGGCTACTACATACGCAATCCACCGACCTCTCGGCACACACCGGGTTCGGGGCCGGGCTGCATGATTTTCGTCAAGCTGTGGCAGTTTGACTCGAACGATCGCACACATACACGCGTCGACACTCGAAAGATGCCGTTCCTGCCGATGCCCGACCGACCCGGCATCGAGGTGATGCCGCTGTTTCGTGATGAGCGCGAAGACGTCCGGCTGGAGCGCTGGGCGCCGGGCGCTGACATCAGCCTCGGCGATCCGGGTGGCGCCGAAATCCTGGTTTTGAACGGGAGCTTGAGCACAGCGGGAGAATCGTTCGAGCCGCAGTCATGGCTTCGGCTGCCTCCTGGAGAGATGATCACGGTCCGGGCGGGTTGGGACGGCAGCAAGGTCTGGGTCAAGTCCGGGCATCTCGCGGATGCGCAGGAACTCTTTAAGCCCTGAGCCGGATTTGCGCGCACACCTGCCGGGACTTGAGACGGCGGACACTGCCAGGTGTGTGTCCTGTAGCTTCACCTGCAGCACCCCAAGCTGAATGTCTGCAAACCACCCATCGCTCAATCGCCGCGTCTGACAGCATCCCCGCTCACTGCGAGAAGGGGACGCTCCTCACGGCCAATCCGGCCAGGAGGAGAACAAAATGGGACAACCTTCGCTGTCAACCCACTGCCATGCCAGGGCGCCGGACTTGGTTAGCGGCGCAGAGGCGCGTCGTTCGGCCAGTCCCAGTCCGAACAACGCCACAGCACAAATCAAGTTTTTCGCGCAGTTGTGACTCGAGTCACAAGGGATCGGGTCACCACCACTTAAGGTCGGAAACGTGACCAGAGGTGGGCTCCGGTCAAGAAAGGATGGATGAAATGCCATGATAAAGTTTCTAGCTCCTGCGTTGGTAATGTTCCCGCTGCTGAGCGGGGGGATTCCAGCGGAAGCGGCGACCGCCGCAACGAACAACACACTTGGTAATCCTAGGAGCCAGGCACCGATCGTGATGGTCGAAGAAGCGTGTGGCAATGGCTATTTTCGTGACGTACACGGCTGTCGTTTTTGGTACGGACCTGTGACGACCGCGAATGCCCCACACGAGCAGTGCCCATTGGGCTGGCATTTCGAGCACTGGGCTAATCACAGAGGGGGATTTTGCAGGGCAGATAGGTAGAGTCACAAGCGACGCGTTCGACGCCACAGATGACACTGACAGCACAGTGGATGGTCGAGCAATGGAACCTCGCGCCGGCTCGGTCCCCCTGGCCGGCGCCTTGGTTGATGCATCCCAGCGATGCGCTGTTGCATATCGCGCCCCGTCTTCACGTTTCCTCCCAACCAGCGTGCCGCTCGCGCGGGCATGTCCGATGAAAGGTTTTGACCCAAGTCGGCCAGTTCGCCATCGGGCGGACGACACTTCGGTGCGGCCCGAAGCGGATCGTGAAGGACGGCGAAGTCGAGGCCGCTCTCAACATCATCACCAGCTTCGCGCCGAAGGCTCGGAAGGAGCCGGGGCTGGAGTTACTGACCATTCAGCAATCGGCCGGCAATCCTCAGAAGTTCATGTTCTATGAGATTTTTTCCGATGAGGCTGCGTTCGCGACGCATCAGGAGACGGCCCATTTCAAGCAGATAATCCTCGAGGAGGCATTGCCTCGCCTGAGCCATCGGGAACGAGTGCTTTTCGGTTGGTTTGGGAGGGTCAGGACTGGGCCGGCTTGCTTCCGTTTGCCGGCCTTTGTGCCTCGCGCGCAATGGCTCCATGGGAGGGGTTCGACTCCCAATGCCCGCTTATCCAGGATGTATGCTTGCGACCCGACCCTAAGCGGTCGGGCTGCTATCCACCCAAACCGGTCATTCATCGGGCCGCCTTCAACAGTCGCCCAATTCTGCGCTCAAGCGACGGTCGGACTCGCGGACCGGAGCGGTGCCAAGGGCAACGACCACGGCTTCAGTGCTGCCGCCCCTCACCCCTGCCCCCGCCCCGGCCGCGCCACCTCCCACAACCCACGCAGCATCGGCAACCCACCCGCCGCGATCAGCACCCCGCCCCAGATCGCCAGCGTCAGAAACTGGCTGATCCCGAGCAGGTTGAACGCCGAGGAAATGAACTGCAGCACGACCAGCGCCAGCACGACCCCGCCCACCTTCCCGAACCCGCCCATCGGATCGACGCCGCCCAGCACCGCCGCGAGGATCGTGACCAGCAGGAAGCTCTGCCCGTAATCCGCGTTCGCCGAATTGAACCGCGCCATCATGACCAGCGCCGCCGCCGAGGCGAGCAGCGACGACAGCAGATAGACCTTCAGCAGCACGCGGCGCGTGTCGATGCCGGAAAACCGCGACGCGCGCTCGTTCGAGCCGATCATGGCAATCGAAATGCCGAGCGGCGAGCGGGTCAGCATCACCGCGACCGGGATCGCGATCACCGCGAAGACGATCAGCGGTGCGGGGATGCCGAGCGGCGTGCCGTTGCCGATATAGAGCAGCCAGGGCGGGAAGCCCGACAGCACGTTGCCATGCGTGAGCCCGACCGCGGCGCCGCGCACCAGCGTCATGGTGCCGAGCGTGACCAGGATCGGCGACACCCCGACATAGGCGACGATCAGCCCGTTCAGCAGCCCGATCACCAGCGCCACCGCGACGCCGGCCGCGACCGCCAGCACCTGCCAGGCGACAAAGCCGAGCCCGCTCGCGCCCGCATGCGTGGTCAGCACGTAGGCGATGGTCAGCGCGCAGAGATCGGCGGTCGCGATGATCGAGAGGTCGAGCCCGCCCGACAGCAGCGTCACCATCATGGCGAGCGACAGGATGCCGAGCTCCGGCATCTGGAACGCCATCGACTGCAGCGTCGGCAGCGCCAGCACCTTTGGCCCGATCACCGCCCAGAACACCACGACCAGCAGCGCCAGCAGGCCGAGCAGGCGCAGATTGACCGGGTCGATGCGCGGCCGCGCCGCGGGGCGCGCCGGTTCGGCCGCGGGCTGGGCGGCGGCAGCCTGGCCGGGTGGCGGCGTGCC
>DATJSJ010000183.1:0-17121 GCA_035504175.1 Acetobacteraceae bacterium | reverse complement strand
GGGTTGCAACCGGGCGACGTGATCGAGCAGGTCAATGGCCAGACGATCAAGGACCCGCGCGACCTCGCCATCGTGATCGCCGGCATCCAGCCGGGCGACCAGGCCCAGCTCGACGTGCTGCATGACGGCCAGCAGCACATGATGGACGTGCGGGTTGCCTCGCTGAGCGCGCACGAGACCGCCAGCAACAGCTCGACCGGGAGCGAGACCGCCTCGCATCCGCAGGTCGGCCTGGCACTGGCGCCGCTGACCCCGGACGTGCGCAACCAGCTGAACCTGCCGGACAATGCGCAGGGCGCCCTGGTGCAGCAGGTCATGCCGGACTCGCCGGCCGCCCAGGCGGGCATCGAACCCGGTGACGTGGTGGTCGGCGTGAACACCAAGCCGGTCGAGTCCGCGCACCAGGCGGTGGCGGCGATTCGCGGCGCCGTGGAGGGCGGCCATCCGGTGGCGTTGCGCATCCTGCGCAACGGCCAGAGCCTGTTCGTCGCGATCAGCCCGAAGGGCGGCAACGCCAACGAGGGCTGACGTCCCAGGGTCGGGCCGGGCCTGACACCCGGCCCATCCCGCCGCCGGCCACGCCCACGCAGGGCGGGGTGTCTACGTTTCGGGGCCGTCCCGTCTCGGCGGGGCGGCCCCGGTCGTGTACGCCGCGGCAACAAACGCCGTGTCGGCGACGGCCCGGATCAGGGTTGTCCGATCGGGGCGGGGTCGTCCGTCGTGGTGCGCACCACGGCGGCGAGGAGGCGCAGGGCGTCGGGCCCACCGCGATCGCGTAGCGTGCCGGCTTCTATCTCCGCCGCCAATGCCTCCGCCTGGCCGGCGATGGTGGCCGATGCCTGGCGCAGGGCTTCCCGCGCGAGGGCGAGCTGCAGGTCGTCCGAAAGAAGGTTCCAGTCGCAGAGCATCGGGATGATCCCGGCAGGGCCGTTCTGGCGTGACGTGTGCCGCAGAATGCTCGACGCGCGGTCTTTGGCAGAGTCTTGCCCGGCGTCGGTTAAGGAAGCGTTCGCCGCTCAGGCGAGGCGCAGATGCACCGGCGGCAGTGGCGGGAACTCAACCTGCACGACCGCCGACCCGGGCAGCCAGACGGGCGGGGTCACGCTGCCGAGCATGACCACCTGACCGGCGCGGAGCCCGCCGAACGCCGCGACCACCGAAGATCCCGCGAGCCAGGCCAGGGCCTGCATCGGGTGGCCGAGCAGGTCGCCGCCGCGGCCGCTGAAGCGCTCCGTCCCGTCGACCAGGATGCGGCCGGGAAGGGCGGTGAGGTCGAGCTCCCGCCAGCCGGGCGCCGGCGGCCCGAGGACGGCGGCGGCGTGGAACACCTGATCGGCGATCAGCGTCGGCGTGCCCAACACCCGCAGATCGCCGTAGCGCTGCTCGACGATTTCGATCGCGGCGAACAGGTCGGCGACCGCCGCCTCGGCTTGCGCCGCCGTGCAGGAACCAGGCGGCAGATCCCGTCCCAGCCGCACGGCGAGCTCGCACTCGACGCCGGGATTGAGAAACGAGGCGTAGGGCACGCTGGTGCCGTCCGGCCGCAGCGAGGCGCCCGGCATGAACCCTGCTGCTGGCCCGGCCAGGCCAAGATACTCCTGCATCGTGCGCGCCGTGGCGCCGATCTTGAACCCGGCCGGCGGCAGGGCGTCGAGGCGACGGGCCAGCGCATATTGCACCGCCGCGCCCTCGGACTCGGTTGCGGGCGCCAGCGCTGGCGGAAGGCTGTGCAGGATGCCGCGCTTGCGTCGGGTCCGATGCAGCGCTGCGGCGGCGGCATCCGCGTCGAGGCTCATCGCCGGGCCAGCTCGTACAGCGCGACCGCGGCGGCGGCGGCGACGTTGAGGCTCGCCATCCGCCCCGCCCCCGGCATCGGCAGGCCGGCCACCTCATCGCAGGTTTCACGGGTGAGCCGTCGCAGCCCTTCGCCCTCGGCACCGAGCACCAGGGCAACGCGCCGCGCCGCCAGGTCCGGGCCGGAGAGCGGTGGCGCGTCCGCATCGAGTCCGACCGTCCAAAGCCCGGCCGCCTTCAGCGCAACGAGCGTGCGGGCGAGGTTGACCGCGCGCAGCAGCGGCACCGTCTCCAGCGCGCCGGAAGCCGCCTTGGCGAGCGCGCCGGTCTCCTCCGGCGCGTGCCGTTCCTGCACGATCACCGCCGCGGCGCCGAAGGCCGCGGCGGAGCGGAGGATGGCGCCGACATTGCGCGGATCCGTGACCTGGTCGAGCACCAGGACCGCGCCGGGCCGTTCGAGCGTCTGCGCCAGCACCGGCGGGGTCAGCGGATCGGCGAGAAGGGCCGCGCCCTGGTGCACGGCGTCGCGGCCGAGCATCTGGTCGAGCCGCTCGCGCTCGCTGCGTTCCGGCTGCAGCGGCCAGGGCCGCGGCAGGTGGGTGGCGATCGCCGCCTCGGCCTCCTCGGTCAGCACCAGGCGGCGCAGCCGTCGCGCCGGGTTGGCGAGTGCGGCGGCGACCGGGTGGACGCCATAGATCCAGACCGTGCCGCGTGGCGCGGCGGGCCCGCGCGGCGGCGGCCGATGTTCGGCCGTGAAGTCGCGATGCGGGCGAGACGCCTGTTCAGGACGCGGCGGCCGCGCATGCGGTGCGCCGCCGTGGCCACGATCGGGGCGGTCTCGCTCGCCGCCGCGGCGCGGGGCGAATTCCGTCCGCCCCTCGCCGTGCCCGCGCTCCCCGCCATGCGGCCGGTCGGCACGGCCCGGGCCGTGCGGCCGGCCATGGCCGCGGCCCGATCGATGGTCCGAGGGGGGCTTCATCGGGCCGGTATAGCCGCCGCCCGGTGCAGCGTCACCTCGCCGTCATCGCGTTTCCGGCGCCGTTGGCGCCCGCGCCGAACCGCGCTTCGCCCGGCGGGGGCGTCGATTGACAAGCCCGGCCGGTCGGCCCTACCTGCCGCGTCTCACGCGCTCGCCGCGGGAGGGGTGCCCGAGTGGCTAAAGGGGGCGGACTGTAAATCCGCTGGCGCACGCCTACGTTGGTTCGAATCCAACCCCCTCCACCAGGCGCGCCGCCGGTCGGCGCGGGTGTAGCTCAATGGTAGAGCCCCAGCCTTCCAAGCTGGTTGTGCGGGTTCGATTCCCGTCACCCGCTCCATGGCGCGCGCGGTTTCAGTGGCTCGGCACGGCCGCCTTTCGCGCCTGCTCGACCTCGGCCTGCTGCTGCTCCAGCAGGCTGTAGGCGATGTAGTATTTGTAGATGTTGCGGACGTAGCGCACCGGCTCCTGTCCGATATGGGCCGCGGTGACGCGCTCGACATTGTCGAACCAGCGGTTCGGATCGAGGCCCTGCTGCGCTGCCAGCCGGCGCATGCGCGCGATCGCCGCCGGCCCCGCGTTGTACGCGGCGAAGGCGAACAGCGTGCGGTTCTGCCGGTCGAATTTGGCGTCCGGGAAATAGCGGTCGACCAGCCGCCGCATGTATTTTGCCCCGGCATGCACGTTCGGCTCGGCCTGGTGGATGTTGCCGACCTGCATCGCGGCTCCGGTCGGCGGCATGAGTTGCATCAGACCGATCGCGCCGACATGGCTGCGGGCATCCTGCCGCAGCCGCGACTCCTGATAGCTCTGCGCCTGCAGCAGCAGGTCGTCGAAGCCGTATTCGTTGCCGTATTTGAGGAACAGGGCCCGCAGCACCTCGAAGCGCTTGACGTCGGTGCCGGCGGTCGCGTCATGGATCCGCTTCAGCTTGCGCATGTAGAAGGCGGTGCGGTTGGCGATCTTCTGGGCATCGCCGCCGATCTTCGTGATCGCCTCGTTCAGCACGGCGAGCAGTTTCGGATTGCCCGGCCGCACGGCCCACGCGATATCGACGCCGCTGCGCAGCACGGCCTTGTCCTGGATCCGCAGGTTCGGCACGAGCGTCGTCCAGAGCCGGGCGATCCAGTCATCGGCGACCATCGCAGGCAGAAGCCCGGCGCCGACCATTTCCATCATGTCCTCGGATTCCAGCGTTCCCGGCACGGTTTCCACCCGGACCTCGGGTTTGCCGGCGGTTTTGAGCCGCTGGTTCAACGCGGCGAGACTCTGCTGGAAGCTGGTCCCCTCCTGAACTGCAACCTGCATACCCGACAGGGCGTCGGCGTCGGCGAGCGCGGGTGCGTCGGTACGCGTCACCACGATTTCGCGGACGTCGCGGAGCAGCGGTGTGGTGAAGGCGACGCGGACGGCCCGTTCGGGCGTGATGCTGATGTCACCGGCGGCGACATCGCCGCGTCCGGCCAGGAGTTCGTCGAGCAGATGGTCGCGGGAGGTCGGCAGCAGCGCCACGACGAGGGGTCGCCGCCCGGTCTTGAACGTCACGTTGAGCCAGGATTCCAGCAGCTGTGCGGCGTTCACGGTGACGCCGTACAGCGTCCCGCGATCCTGGAAGAACAGGGTGCGCCCGTAGGGCACCAGCATGCGGATGACCCGCCGCTTGAGCAGCCCGTCGAAATCGTCGGTCCAGATGCCGAGATTGGTGCGGAGCGCGATGGCCGGACCGGTGGGTGGCTCGCCGGCTGCCAGCATCAGTCCGGAGGCGGCTCCGAGCAGCGTTCGCCGGGGGAACGGTTGCGTCAGGTCCATGCCGGCGTGTCCGCGGCCAGGCTGTCGATGCGAGTCTGGATCTGCATGTCGAGCCTCGCCTTCTCTGCGGATCGATAAGGTTACGCTAGCAGATTGGCAAGCGGCGGGAGCGGTCGGATTGCTTGTCGGCGGGCAGGCGGCCCGCTTCCGATGCGACGTCCCGGATGGTCGGCCTGGTAAGCCCGCGAGAGCGTCGCGACCCGCTTTGGGGCTCAGATCGGCGGTGGCGCGGAAAGGCGTTCCGTATCGTCCGAGATCCGTCCGTACGCGTTCCGGACATGCGACCGGGGCCGATGCACGGCATGCCCGGGCGCAGGGCCGACCATGCCGTGGCGGGAGGCGGGGGCCATGTCAGCCTGGCATGCCATCGCCCGGGTGAAGCGTCCGCAGCACTGCCGCCGCTGTCGGATCGACGAGAGCGACGGCAGGCCTCCGGACAAGGCGGGATGGCTCGCCCTGGTGACTCCCGGTCGCCCCCTCAGGCGGCACGCCGCCGTCGCGTCACCACGAGCCCGATCAGCCCGGTGCCGAGCAGGGCCAGCGAGGCCGGTTCCGGGACCGGGTCGACGGCCGACTGCTCCTGCCAATAGCCGGTGTAGGTGCAATATCCCTGCGGGCCGCATGGCACGGAATCACCGTACCGGGTGACCGTCCAGTTCATCCCGCCGCCGCTGTAGGAAAGCGTATCGTTCTCTCCCGTATACTGAATCGCCCCGGCCAGGCCGGAGAGCCCACCGAGCACGAGGTTCACCGACAGGCTGGTGTCGGTATACGGCAGCGCAAATGACACCCCCTGCGCCGGATCGAAGCCGACGAGACTCGACGGCGGCGCCACGGCGATCCCGGGCGGGCCGCCGCTGGCAAGGAACATCAGCGTGCCGGCGGCCTCCGCCGTATCGCTCACCGTGATCGAGGCGCCGAGATTGGTGGGAGTGGGACCGTTCAGGCCAACGCCGACGACGCCCGTGGTGACGAAGTCGTAGATGACGCTGGCGCGGGCTGGGCCGGCCGCGAGCGCGAGGGCGGCGCCGGCGGCGAGAAACATGGTGGCTCGAAACGACATGCGTGAAATCTCCCGGGTTACGATCGCGTATAGGTTGCCCATTTTCATGCAACCGGGCCACGCACAAATTCGGGAGCGCAACGGCATCATACGGCCAGTCGCGAGCTGCCGCACCGCTGTCCGACGCTGCGATCCAAGCCGGTCGCGCCGCTTCCGCCGGGAGCCATCTCGCACGGCGCAGGCGGGGGTGAGGGGTGGGGCAACCGGCGTCCGCGCGCGCCGGCGCACGCCCTTGACTTTGCCGCAACCGGGCTCTTTCTACCGCCCTTGCGCGGCGGCCGGCCCTCCGGCGGGTGCAGGGGTGTAGCTCAATTGGCTAGAGCGCCGGTCTCCAAAACCGGAGGCTGGGGGTTCGAGACCCTCCACCCCTGCCAGCCCCCCATCTCTGGCAGCCCCGTGCAAGCGGGACAACGAGTGTGAATCCAGGTTCCTGAGGAATGGTCGTGGCGGTCGATCCGGCAAAATTCGTGCGCGAGGTGCGCTCTGAGGTGGCGAAGGTCACCTGGCCGACGCGGCGGGAGACGGCGGTGACCACCGGCCTCGTCCTGGCGATGGCGGCGGCGACGGCGCTGTTCTTCTTCGCCATCGACCAGGTCGCCGGCATGGCGGTGCGGGCCCTGTTCGGCGCCGGGATCTGAGGGGCGAGCGATGGCCAAGCGCTGGTACGTGGTGCATGTCTATTCCGGCTTCGAGAAGAAGATCGCGGAGCAGATCAAGGAGCAGGCGGCACAGAAGGGTCTCGCCGAGCAGATCGAGGAGGTGATGGTGCCCTCCGAGGAGGTCGTCGAGCTGCGCCGCGGCCACAAGGTCAATGCCGAGCGCAAGTTCTTCCCCGGCTACGTGCTGGTGAAGATGGAGCTGTCCGACGACGCCTGGCACCTGGTCAAGAACACGCCCAAGGTCACCGGCTTCCTCGGCACCCGCAATCGCCCGAGCCCGATCACCGATGCCGAGGCCGAGCGCATCCTCAAGCAGACCCAGGAAGGCGTGGAGCATCCCCGCCCGTCGGTGCTGTTCGAGGTCGGCGAACAGGTCCGCGTCGCCGATGGCCCGTTCACCAGCTTCAACGGCACGGTCGAGGAGGTGGACGAGGAGAAGGGCCGCGTGAAGGTCAGCGTCTCGATCTTCGGTCGCTCCACGCCGGTCGAGCTGGAATACGGTCAGGTCGAGAAAGTCTGATCGCCGGAGCCGCGGCGGCTCCCGCCGCGCGGGATCGTTTCGTCACAGGACCAACCTGAACGCTGATCCGGCGCGGCGTCGCCGGGTCAGTGCCGCCGCGACCGCGGTTGGGGTCGATAGCGGCGCCGGGGGCGTGCATGAGCCGCTCGCGGGCTTTTCCGCGCCGAGCCGGGCGGCCACGGGGATCACGGCGCCCGGTTGCGCAGCGTCCGCTGCAGGTCGCGCTCGATCGGGCCTGGATCGGCCTGGAGCAACCGTTCGACCAGATCCTGCCACTCCGCGACGTCCGGCACCTGGGTCGGGTTGCTGCGCAGCAGCTCGCGCTTGATGAACGGGAAGCCGGCGAGCAGCAACTGCCGCCAGAGATCGCTGGTCGGGTTCATCGGCACCTGGCGCACCATCGCCTCGCGGATCCGGCGGGCATGGTCGCGGCGCACCTGCTGCACCGGATCGCGGGACGGCTCGCCGTCCGTCAGCTCCGGATCGACCACCTGCAGCAGCCGCGTATAGGGCCATACCGACTGCACCCGGAAACCGGCGCGAATCAGCGCCTGGGTCAGGCCGATCTCGTTACGGTGGATGATCCAGTGTTTCGACGGCGCCGGTCGGACCGCCGTCCAGAAGCGCCGCCAGGCCTCGCTTGCCAGCACCTCCGGCCGGAACGCCAGGAAGTAGGATTGCAGATGGAAGCGGGACTGCCAGCTCTCGGTCAGCCCCCAGACATCGGCGCGCTCGAAATCGATCTGCGCGAGCAGATCGTCGAGCGGACGCAGCGGGCCATAGACGCTGTCATTCGCCATCACCACGAGCTCGGTGTCCGGCCGCGGCAGCGCCAGATGCGCGAATCCTTCGCGCCAGGCGCCGAAATCGTAGCCGACATTGCGGCGCACCAGCACGCAGGCACAGATCTGCTGCAGCGCCGACATCGCGGCGGGCTGCAGCCGGCCGGAATTGGTGACGAAGACGATGGAGAACCCGGCTTCGGCGAATGCGCGCAGATAGATCATGGCGTATTCGCGCACCGCGCCGGCGCGGTCGAAATGCACGAACACCACGACCTTCGGCCCGAGCCGGATCCGCCCGGCCGGCCAGGCGCTGACCAATTGCCGCGTCCGGCGGGTGAAGCCGAGCAGCCAGGCCAGGCGCGGCCAGGCGCGGTAGCGCAGCGCATAGCCGAGCCGCCGCAGCCAGCGGAGCAGGGTGCGGCGCAGCGATCAACCCCCCGGCGTGGCGGGGGCGGACGCAGCCGGGCGCTGGCTGAAGCGGTCGCGCAGGTCCGGCGGCACCGTGCCGGGCGGGACCGCTTGCATCACACCGGCGGCGAGGCCGGACGCCGCCTCGGGCCGCTGCGCTTTCTCCAGCGCCAGGATCTCGCCGCGCAACGCCGCCCAGAACAGCGGTGCCTCCGGCTCCAATCCTTCCCGCGCGCGGGCGAAGCGGGTCGCAGCGAGCGCCGGGTCGATCGGCTCCGCCTGCACCGCCAGCACGCCGAGGGCGAAGCAGACGTCGCGGGTGGCGGCATCCGGAGGGCCGCCGCGCTGGCGCTCCGGCGGCAGGCGCCCGACCAGCGTTCGCGCCATCGCATACTGGCCGGCATTCACCAGCGCCACGAAACGAGCTCGGGCGAGACGCGCCCGCGCATCGCGCAGATCGGCCGGGATCGCCGCGTCATTGCCCAGCGCGGCCGCCGTCGCTGCCTGGAAGGCCGGCTCGGCAGCCTCCGGATCCCCAAGCCGCGTGGCGGCTTCCACCTCGCCGCGCATCGCCGCCCAGAACAGCGCGTCCGGCGGTGGTATTGCGGCTTCCGGCTGCGCGCGCGCGGCACTCTCGCGCACGCGGGCGAACCGCTCGCGGGCCCGGCCGGGATCACCCCCGGGCTGCAGGTCGAGCACCGCGAGGGCGAACAGCGTATCGCGCCCGGCGGCGGTCTGCGCTGCCCGCGTGTCCGGCCCGTCGAGCGCCTCGGACGCGGCCAGCGCGCGGCCGAGCGTCATGTGACCGGCATTGACCGCGCCGGAGAGCGCGCGCGCGGCGACCGCGTGACGACGGGCCGCGCCGTCGGTGGGCGCCGGCGGCAGGGCTGCGAGCCGGGACGGCAGCTCCTCCCGGCCGGCCGCGGCGGCGCAGAGCAGTGCCTCGGCCTGCGCCGCCCAGCCGATCTCCTCGGTCTGCCCGTCCTCCATCGCCAGCGCACCGAGCGCACGGCGAAGCCGGGCGGCCGCATCCGCCGCCAGGGTGAACGCAGACTCCAGCTCCGGCCGCGGCGTGCCGGCCGCTATGCGCCGGATGCTGCGGGCCAGCAGGATCCCGCCGAGCGCCAGCGGCATCCACCCTGCCATTTCCTCCAGGGTCCAGGACCCGGCGCCCGCGGCCAGCGATGTCGGGGCCGCCAGGTCGAGACCGAACCGTGCCCGGACGGCGGGCAGCAGCAGCGCCCAGGCGCGGTCGGCGCCCTCCCAGTCGGCGTCGTTGACGCATTCCTGCAGCGCCCGGCCGGCGAAGGCGAGGAAGGGATCGCCATCCGCCGGCAGCGCTGCGGCCCGCGTCAGCAGATGCGCGCGATAGCGGGCACGCAGCCCGGCCGCATCCCGGTCGAGGGCGATCGGCGCGTCGCTCGCGAAGGCGAGCAGCGAATGCGAGTCGGTCTCGACGATGATCTCGGCGAAGCCCGCCTCGCGCAGCAGGCGCTCGAGGCTGGAAGCGGTCTGCAGCACCAGGTGCAGGCCCGGCGAGAGCAGCGGCACCAGCGCGCCTGGTGAGGTCTCCGGCCGGATCTGCCCGCCATCGGGCGTGGTCAGCACCAGCACGCCATCCGGCCGCAGCATCGCTCGCAGGGTGCGCAGGAAAGCGCTTGGCGAGGGCACGTGCTCGATCACCTCGGAGCCGAGCACGATGTCGAGCGTGCCGGCCGCCTCGTCGTCCTCGCGCAGGTAGCGCAACGCGATCGGCAGGCCGAGCTGGTCACGGCCGAGCGCGGACAGTCCCGCCGGGTCGATCCCCCGGCCGCGCCAGCCGCGCGCCCGGATCGCGAAGTCGAGGCCGAACCCGTAGCCGCAGCCAACCTCCATGTAGGCGCTGCCCGCCGGGTGCGGCAGCATGGCGAGCGGCCGCAGGATCGGGCCGAGGCCAGCCCCTTGCTGCACGTAGAACGGCACCCGCCCCATGCCGAGCATCGCCGCCTCGGCGTAGTCGGGCGGGCGCTGCACGTCGAAGAAGCGGGCGCCGCAGTCCGGGCAGGCGAGCACGTAGCGCCGTCGCAGCGGGCAGCCGGGACTGATGAAATCGACCGCAAGGACCAGGGTCTTCGGCGCGACGGCGTCGCAGTTCGGGCAGCGCATCGCGGCAAGCCGCGGCGGGGCGGAAGCGCGCAGCGCCTCGTCCGGCCAGACGATCCGGGGCGGGTGCACCGTTCCGGACTCGGGGGTGTGATGTTGTGCCATCCCCGCCTTCATCCGCGAGCGTCGCGGCGAGTGCAAGGCTGCCGGGCGGCGGGCTTGCGGCAGGAGCGAAGCCTGCCATGTTCCGGCTCTGCCACGAGGATGCCCCGATGCGCCTGACGGGACGGCTGCACTACGCCTGGGTGGTCGCCGCCGTGACCTTCGCGGTGCTGCTGCTCGGCGCCGGGGTCCGCAGCACGCCGGCGGTGCTGATCGTGCCGCTGGAGCACGAATTCGGCTGGTCGCGCGCGACGATCAGCTTCGCCGTGGCGGTTAACATCCTGCTCTACGGGCTGGCCGGCCCGTTCGCCGCGGCGGTGATGGAACGGTTCGGTCTGCGCCGCAGCGTCGCGGTTTCGCTCGCGGTGATCGCGCTCGGCGTCGCGCTGACGCCGCTGATGACGCAGTCCTGGCAGCTCGTGGCGCTCTGGGGGGTGGTGGTGGGCAGCGGCACCGGCGTGGTGGCGCTGGTGCTGGGGGCGACGGTGGCCGGGCGCTGGTTCCGCGCACGGCGCGGGCTGGTGATGGGCGTGCTGACGGCGAGCACGGCGACCGGACAGCTCATCTTCCTGCCGGTGCTGGCGAGTCTCGCGACCCGGTTCGGCTGGCGCGCGGTCTCGGTGACGGTGGCGGCGGTGGCCCTGCTGCTGATCCCGGTGGTGGTGGCGCTGCTACGCGACCGCCCCGCCGATCTCGGCCTGCCGCCATTCGGCGGCACGGCGCTCGAGCCGCCGCCCCCGCCTTTGACCAATCCCGCGCTGCGGGCGGTGCTGGCGCTGCGCGAGGGGCTCGGGCACCGCGATTTCTGGCTGCTCTGCGGCTCCTTCTTCGTCTGCGGCGCCTCGACCAACGGGCTGATCGGCACGCATCTGATCCCGGCCTGCGTCGATCACGGCATTCCGGAAGTGACGGCGGCCGGGTTGCTCGCGGCGATGGGCGTGTTCGATTTCTTCGGCACCACGTTGTCGGGCTGGCTGTCCGACCGCTGGGACAACCGGGCGCTGCTCGCCTGGTATTACGGGCTGCGGGGCCTGTCGCTGATGTTCCTGCCTTTCTCCTTCCATTACTCGTTCTGGGGCCTGTCGCTGTTCGCGGTGTTCTACGGCCTCGACTGGATCGCGACCGTGCCGCCCACCGTGCGGCTCGCGGCGCGCGCCTTCGGCGAGGAGAATGTCGGCGTGATGTTCGGCTGGATCGCGGCGGCGCATCAGGTCGGTGCCGCGACCGCCGCCTGGGCGGCGGGCCTGGTGCGGGTCGAGACGGGGGATTACCTGGCGGCGTTCGTCTCCGCCGGGCTGATGTGCCTTTGCGCGTCCGTCATGGTCGGGATGATCGGCGCCGGGCCGCGACCGGTGCCGCGGCCGGCCTGACATTCGCCAGCGACGGGGCGCTCCTGCCGCTCCGCTGGTCGCCGAACGGCGATATCGCGGCTCATCGCAGGTAGTAGGTCGTGACCACGAGCCAGGGCAGGTAGACGAGCCCGAACAGCGCCATGCCCGCCACCGGCAGGGTCAGCACGCCTCGCCAGAACCGTCCGTTGCGCACCGGCCAGACCGGGAGTGCCGCCGCGACCATCACCAGCACCGGCAGGAGATAGCGGCCCTGCACGCCCTCGATCCGCGTCGCGCCGACATCGGTCCAGGAAAGGTACTGGATGTCGTAGATCGCGAGCACGGTGAGTGCCGCAGCGGCCAGCGCGATGGCAATGCTCAGGGCTGACGACGTCGGCACCGCCTCGCCCGGCGCGGCGAGCAGATCGCCGATGACGGCGAGGCCGAGCGCCGCGAACCAGAACGCGTAGAGCGGCTGCGGCAGCACGAGGTCGAGCGGGCCGAGCACGCCGATCAGCTCGTGCGGCTTGAACGACCAGTCGGCGGCGATCGTGCGGAAGGGGAGCGTGAGCAGCAGCGCGGGGTCGTGCAGGAGGACGCGAAGCTGGGCCGCCATGTCCGGGCCGCGGAACAGCGCGTGCGGGTCGCCCGGCCAGAGCGGCCCCGGATGCGCCGGCGGATCGATGCGCACCGGGGTCGCGACGAAATGCGCCATCGCCGCCGCCCACAGCAGCGCGGGAACCGAGGCCAGCGCCACGCCGAAAAGCAGGCCCCGCAGCTCCCGCCCGCGCCAGCTCGCCGCCCGGGTCAGCGCCACCGGCAACAGCATCATCGCGGCGAGCGGCAGGTAGGGCGGCTTGACCGCGATCGCCAGGCCGAGCGCAAGCCCGGCGCCCCACCAGGCGCCCCCGCGCGCGCCGGAGGCGCGGGTCAGCAGCGCCGCGGCCAGCGCGTAGCCGGCGATCATCAGCCCGTCCTCGTTCACCGAGGCCGCAAGCCAGAGCGTCATCGGCACCGTCAGCCCGGCGAACAGCAGTCTCCGGCCGCGCCGCGCCGCCAGCAGCACCAGCGTGCCGAGCAGCGTAAAGCAGATCGCCCCCAGCGCCCGAGCCAGCAGGTCGGAGGCGTGCGGCGTCAATCCGGCCGCGCGGCCGACGGCCAGTCCGATCGCTGCCGGCAGGTAGAACAGCGGCATGTAGACCGCGGTGTTGGGGAAGGCGACGAATTGCCGGTGGTTCCACCAGCCGATCGCATCGAGCTGCGCGACGCGCGCGGCGGTGAGCTTCTTCTGCGGCAGCGGCACCGAACCGGTCCATGTCGAGCCGGCGAGCCCGGGAGCGGGGTCGATCTTGCCGCCGGCGAGCGGCACGCCGAGGTCGGGGAACATCTTGCGGCCGACGATGATCTCGCCGTGACGCAGGCTTTCCGCGCGGTCGATATGGGCGGGTTCGTCCGGCACCTCCCCGAGCGGCACCGCCAGCGCCAGGAACGATGTGGTCGGCAGCGCGATCAGCAGGAACAGCGCGGGCAGCGTGACGCGCGCCGGCCACCAGTCGCCGAGCGCGGCGAGGGACCGCCCGACCCGGTGCACGAGCGCCGTGCGTCCGGCAGGCGCCTTGCCCCGCCGGTCGCGGGCGAGCTGGGAGGGATGCGTCATGCGGCGGGCGAGACCTCGTTCCTGCCCCGGCGGCGCGTATCGCGCGCGGGCTTGCACCGGGGCGTCGGCCGGGCGAGCCTGAACCGGCGCGATCCGGCGCGCCGGACCCTCCGGCGCCGCGCAGCCATCGGGTGCGAATGAGCCCTGCCTACCTCGACCCGCGCAGCGGCGCCACGTTTTCCTTGGACGAGCCGCGCTGGTGCGGGCCGGCGCCGCCCGGGGAAGCCGGTTCGCCGCTGCTGCTGACGCCGCTGCCGGGATGCGGGCGGGAGGCGATCGACGCGGCCGCGCGCGGCCCCTGGCGCTATCGGGCGGCCCTGCCGCTGCCGGCGGCGGAGCCGATCACGCTCGGCGAGGGTGGCACACCGCTGCTGCCGGTCTCGCTGTACGGCGCGCGGGCGCTGCTCAAGCTCGATTTCCTGATGCCGACCGGGAGCTTCAAGGATCGCGGCACCGCGGTGATGCTGTCGTTGTTGCGGGCGCAGGGCGTGCGCGCGGTGGTGGAGGACAGTTCCGGCAATGCCGGGGCCTCGATCGCCGCCTACGCCGCGGCGGGCGGCCTGGCCGCCACGATCGTCACCCCCGCCTCGGCGAGCCCGGCCAAGCTGCTGCAAGCCCGCGCGTATGGGGCGCAGGTCGAGACCGTGGACGGCGATCGCGACCGGGTCGCGGCGGCGGCGATGGCGCGGGCGGCACGCGGGGCGGGATTCTATGCCAGCCACAACTGGCATCCGTTCTTCCTGCACGGGGTGAAATCGCTCGCGTACGAGCTGTGGGAGGCGTTGGGCTTCCGGGCGCCGGCCAACGTGATCGCGCCCTGCGGCGCCGGCTCGATCGTGCTCGGGCTGGAGATCGGCTTCGGCGAACTGCTGCGCGCCGGGGCGATCGACACGCTGCCGCGTCTGTTCGCCGCCCAGCCCGCCGCCTGCGCGCCGGTCGCCACGAGCTTCCAGGCGGGGGAAGCGGTCGAAATCCTGGCGCGTCCGAGCATGGCGGAGGGCACCGCGATTGCGCGCCCGGTGCGCCTGCCGGAATTGCTCGGGGCCCTGGCCGAGACGCGGGGCGGCGCGGTGATGGTGGAGGAGACGGAAATCGCGCGGGCCACGCTCGACCTCGCGGCGCTGGGGGTGCTGGTTGAGCCGACTTCAGCGCTGGCCGCCGCGGCCTTTGCGAAGCTGCTCGCCTCCGGCGCCGTCGCGGACCGGCAGGAGACCGTGCTGGTGCTGACCGGCAGCGGCCTGAAGGCGGCCGACCGAATCGCAGCCCTGCTGTCGCCGGCGCAGCCCGCCCCGTAGGAGCGCTCGGCGGCGTCAACGGGCCGGCGCATTGCCGGGAGCGCGATTGGTGGCGCAGCGCTCGGCGTGGCGGTCGGTTCTGGCGGCGCCCACGCGGGACAGGACTGGTTGAGCGAAACGTCCGCGAGACAACGTGCGCCGCGCGGACCTCGTCGCCGGACCAGGCTCGCCCGACCGTGTCGAGCGAGCCCGGTCCAGCCTGTTGTTGTCAGACCATGCTTCGCGCCGTCGGTGTTTTCACCTCCGGCGATCGTGGTCTACGCCTCGATCGTCCCCGTCTCGAGCAGCTCGGCAATCTGACGCTTGATGCGCTCCACTGCTTCGAAATGCGTCTGCCGCATGACGGGTGACCGCTTGGGACGTTCGGCGGCCGGACGCGGCCGGCCTTCGATGTCGGCGAGCGCGATCGCGCGCGCGGTCAGGAGCATGCCGCGCACGTCGTCGAAGGTGGTCTCGGCGCAGTCGTTCACCGCGATCACGCTGGTCGAGCGCAGGCGGCGCTCGCGGAACGCGGCCAGAAGATACTTGCGGGTGGCGTCGCCCTTGACGTGCCGGACCGCCCGCAGATGGGCCATCGTGCCGAGCAGGCATCGCTGGTCGCGGCGGTGCCAGCCGCCCTGGTACCATCGCTCTCCGTCCGGGCCGAGATAGTCGAGAACGGCATCGATCATGGCCACTGCCCCGAGCCGAGGGTCCTGCGCGTCGAAGGGCATGCTCTCCTCCATCACGAACGCGGGGGATCGTCGCACATAAGCCGGGGGCAGGGGATGCATCGCCCGGTGTGGGCATGCCCGATCCGCCGGCTTCTCCGCGCGCGACGCGAGGCTCAAATTTCCATGATCGCCACCGGGCGCGGGTTCGCCCCGGCGGGCCGGAATGAGCGTCGTCGCGGCGTCAGGCGGTGCGATCGCCGGCGGCGCCAAGCGCTGCCTGCGCCGCGGCGAGCCGCGCCACCGGCACGCGATACGGGCTGCAGGAGACGTAGTCCAGGCCCGCGCGCTCGCAGAAGCCGATGCTGGCCGGATCGCCGCCATGCTCGCCGCAGATGCCGAGTTTCAGCGTCGGCTTGCGGCCGCGGCCTTTCTGCGCCGCGATCTCGACCAGCGTGCCGACACCCGCGATATCGAGGGAGACGAAGGGATCCTTCGGCAGGATGCCGGCCTCGACGTAGTGCGGCAGGAACTTGCCGGCGTCATCGCGCGACAGGCCGAACACGGTCTGGGTCAGGTCGTTGGTGCCGAAGCTGAAGAAATCGGCGGTCTCGGCGATCGCGTCGGCGGTGAGAGCGGCGCGGGGCAGCTCGATCATGGTGCCGACCGAATAATCGACCGACCGGCCGGCCCGGTCGAACACCTCCTTGGCCACGCGATCGATCTGCGCACGGGTGATGTCGAGCTCCCGCTTCATGCCGACCAGCGGGATCATGATCTCGGGCACCGGCGCGTGCCCGGTCTCCTCGGCAACGGCGAGTGCACCCTCGAAGATGGCGCGCGCCTGCATCTCGTAGATTTCGGGATAGGTGATGCCGAGACGGCAGCCGCGATGGCCGAGCATCGGATTGGCCTCGGCGAGTTCGGCGGCGCGGCGGCGCATCGCCTCGACGTCCTGGCCGAGTGCCGCCGCGACCTCGGCGAGCTCCGCCTCGCCATGCGGCAGGAATTCGTGCAGCGGCGGGTCGAGCAGCCGGATGGTCACCGGCAGGCCGGCCATGATGCGGAACAGCTTGACGAAATCGTCGCGCTGGAACGGCAGCAGACGCGCCAGCGCGGCACGGCGGCCGCCCTCGTCATGCGCCATGATCATCTGGCGCACCGCGCCGATGCGCTCCGGATCGAAGAACATGTGCTCGGTGCGGCACAGCCCGATGCCCTCGGCGCCGAACCGCCGCGCCGTCTCGGCATCGAGCGGGGTTTCGGCATTGGTGCGCACCCGCAGCCGGCGCACCGCGTCGGCCCATTCCATCAGCGTCGCAAAGTCGCCGGACAGCGCCGGCTCGATCATCGGCACGCTGCCGATGAACACCTCGCCGGTTGCGCCGTCGATCGTGACCGTCTCGCCGGCGCGCACCACCTGGCCGCCGGCGGAGAGGGTCTGCGCGCCGTAATCGACGCTGATGCCGCCGGCGCCGGAGACGCAGGGCCGGCCCATGCCGCGCGCCACCACCGCGGCATGGCTGGTCATGCCGCCGCGCGTGGTCAGGATGCCGCGGGCGGCGTGCATGCCGTGGATGTCCTCGGGGCTGGTCTCGATCCGCACCAGAATCACCGCCTCGCCCTTGGCAGCGCGGCTCTCCGCCTCATCCGCGGTGAACACGACGCTGCCGGCGGCGGCACCCGGGCTCGCCGGCAGGCCTTTGGACAGCAGGCGGCGCTTCGCGTTGGGATCGAGCGTCGGGTGCAGCAACTGGTCGAGGGCGGCGGGATTGACCCGCTGCACCGCTTCGGCGCGGTCGATCAGCCCGGACTTCGCCATCTCCACCGCGATGCGCAGCGAGGCCGCCGCGGTGCGCTTGCCGTTGCGCGTCTGCAGCAGGTAGAGCGTGTTCTGCTGCACGGTGAACTCGATGTCCTGCATGTCGTG
>DATJSJ010000182.1:0-4943 GCA_035504175.1 Acetobacteraceae bacterium | reverse complement strand
GCCTGGCTGACCTGGCTCAAGTCCCGGCTGTTGCTGCCGAAAGAGATGGAGGGGTCCGACGAGGCAGAACAAGCCGCCGGAGTCCTGACCGATCGCCTGGCCGAGCTCGAGCGCGTCAGGGCCGTTACCGACTGGCTCGCGGTACGACCGCAACTGGGGCGGGACATGTTCGAGCGGGGGCGGCCGGAGATCGCCCCGGGGCCGATGGTCGCCGCCGACTTCGTTTCGTTGTTTCAGGCCTGCCTTGATGTGCTGAGAGGCGAGAGCGGGCCACGGGTAGAAATCTACGGGCCGCCGCGCCGCCGGCTTTGGACTCCGTATCAGGCCATCGCGCGGATGCAGGCCATCCTCGACAAGCTGCCGGAGGGTGGTGATCTCCTCGGCTTCCTGCCCGAGATCGCCGCCGATCTGCCGGAGCGGACCACGCACCTGAAGGTTGCTATCTCCAGCACGTTGATTGCTGGCCTCGAACTGGCCCGTGATGCCCAGGCCGATCTTCAACAATATGAGGCGTTCGGGGGGATCACGGTCAAACGCCTGGCCCACGGGACCATGGACGGCCAAGCGACGGCAGCGTAGCAAGGCTCCCAACATCGCTCGCGCGGTAATTGTAATCCTGCTGCCATCATCTTCTGCCAATCCCCGCTTCATGGAGCGTGTCCGGTCGAGATAGAATGACGTTGCAGCACCGGCAGGCCACGACATGGAGCAACGCCTCGTCCCTGGCGTCGAGGTCGAGCATGCCGGCCGACGCTGGCGCGTTCACGTGCCGCTCGGGCCGGATGCCGTGCTGCTCCGCAACGATGCCGGCGAAATCGTCTCGGCGACCCCCGCGCAGATTGGTTTTCCCGCTGACGAAGGCGTCGGACGCCCAGCGATGCGGGCGGTGGACGAGCGAGATTTCAGCGACGCGCAATGGGGCGAGGCTGCGCGCCGGCGCGATCTTCTTGCAGCGCTAGCCGGCCTGCCGGCCCGCAGCCGCGCCGATGTGGACGCCGTCGCCAAGGAACTCGGGATCAAGCGCCGGCGTGTATGGACGTTGCTGCGGCAAATGGCGGGGAGTGACGGTGATATCGCGGCCTTCCTGCCAAGGCAGGGTACGCCAAGGGCAAAGCGGCTCCGGGCCGGCGTTGAGACCATCGTCGCGCAGGCGATCGACCAGCATTACGCCCAGCCCAACCGCCCGAGCGTCGCGAGACTGCACAGGGAGATAACCGAACGCTGCAAGATCGCGGGAGTACGATCGCCGTCGTATCGCGCTGTCGCGGCGCGCGTGCGCGACCGTGACCAGGCCTGGCTGGTGCGCCGGCGCGAGGGCCCGAAAGCCGCACGCGCGCTACGCCTGCTGACGGGCGCGCATCCCGGCGCCGGCGCTCCCTGGGAGCGGGTCCAGACCGACAGCACCCCGTGCGACATCCGGCTGGTGCGCGAGACCGACCGGACCGTGATCGGCCGGCCAACGGTGACTTTCGCGATCGATTTGTACAGCCGCGTCGTGCTCGGCTTCTCCGCCTCCCTTGAAGCGGCCTCGACCGTCACCGTCGCGACCTGCCTCGCGCATGCCTGTCTGCCGAAGGACGATTGGCTGGCTCGGCGTGACCTCACCGGCATTCATTGGCCGGTGTTCGGCCGGCCAGGGACGCTGGAATACGACCAGGGTCCGGAGAACGTGGCGCGCGGTATTCAGCGTGGCCTGCGGCGCTACGGCATCGCCGCCAAAGTCCGAGCCGCGGGGCATCCGGAGCAGCACGGCACGATCGAGCGGCTGATCGGCACAATGATGCAGTCGGTCCACGCGTTGCGCGGCACCACGTTCAGCAACATCAACGAACGTGGCGAGAGTGAGCCGGACAAACGGGCTTGCCTCAGCCTGCCCGAGCTTGAGCGCGTGCTGGCACTCACCATTGACAGCTACAACCACACCACCCACGCCACCATCGGCGAGCGACCGATGGACCGGTATCTCGCCTACTACCGGCAGCCTGAGCTGCCCGACGCTACGCGTATCCCTCCCCGCCTTCCGGCCGATCGCCTGTTGCTCGATTTCCTGCCATACGAGGCCCGGACTTTGACTCGTGCCGGAATCCGGCTGTTCCGCGTCGATTACAGTTCGGTCGATCTTCTGCCACTGTGGCGGCGCGACAATCAGCGTCGGGTCAAACGCATCATTGTCTACGACCCGCGCAGCCTGGTGCGTGTCTGGGTTCTCGACGAATCCACCGACGGTTACATTCCGATCCCTTACCGCGTGCCACATCCGGACATGACGCTGGCCCAGAGCGTTGCGGCGCGGGATGCCCTGCATGCGTCGCGGGCACGCGACCGAACGGAGTCCCGGCTGTTCGAGAATCTGTCCGACATCCGGGCCATCGAGGCCACGGCCAAGTCGGCGACCGCCCGGCGCAAGGCGGAGCGCACCAGGCAGGCAAGGCGGAGCGTCCGGGATGGCGCCACGCCGGCGCCAACGGCCGATGCCGCCAAGCCTGGGCCGGACGCGGCGGCACAGCCGCCGCCCGCATGGGCCGGGACCGCTATCGCGCCGTTCGACGATGTCGAGCGCCTGTAGTGCGCGATCCTGACGGCGCAACGCATCTGGACACCGCGGCACGGCGCATGCTGCGGCTCGATGACGCGCAGCGCATCGCCGGCATCGATCGCGATCTGTGGATCGGTTACGGCCGCGCGCATGACGCGCACGAACGGCTTGAGCGGATCCTGCGGTCCGAGTGCCGCATGCGGCCGGACAATTTGCTGATCGTCGGCGCCTCCAACAACGGCAAGACGGCGATCGCGCGACGCTTCTTCTCCCGCCACACTTCGAGCGAAGACCCGGCGGCCGAATGCGCCTCATTGCCGGTGGCCCTGGTGCAGGCGCCCAACGGGCCGCGAATCACGTTGCTGCTGGCGGCGATCCTGCAGGCATTGGGACGCGAGCCGGGTCGGCGCAGCACGACCGCCGAGCTGCGCCGCGAGACCTATCGCGCGATGCACGATGTCGGCTTGCGCCTGCTGTTGATCGACGATTTGCACAACATCAGAGGGTCGGGAGTCGGCAGCACGCTGGTGGAACTGCGCAACATGGGATCGGTCACCGGCGTTTCGCTCGGCGGTTTCGCCACCAAGGAGATCGCCTATGTGCTCCGGCAGGACGAGCAGATGGCCAACCGCTTCGAACTCCTCACCCTGCCACGGTGGAAATTCGACGACCTCGACTATGCCAGGCTGCTGGCGACCTTCGAGCGGCAGCTGCCGCTCTGGCAGACATCAGGCCTGACAGACCCCGACCTGGCACGGCACATCCTGATGGCGGCGGGCGGCCTGATCGGTGGCATCGTCGCGCTGCTCCGGCAGGCAGCGGTCGAAGCCATCAGGACCGGCCACGAGCGCATCGACCGATCCATGCTCGCTCGGGTCGGCGGCGCCTCCCCGGAGCGCATCGAGGCTGTCGCTCACGCCCTGGATCTGTAGCGGTGCCGCCGAACGATCCGGCGGGAGAGGCCGAAAGACGGTTGGCCGCGGCCGCCGAGGCCTGGTTGCCGGCGCCGGACCGTGATGCCCGAGCGCTGATCCTGGCATTCCTGCTGGAGGTCGAGGATGGCGGTGCCGACGCCATCGCCGAACTGCGCGACGGCACGCGCCGCTGGTTCGGAGCGCGCGCAGCGTCGGCTCTACCCGCGCCGCGCCGCGGGCACGTGCCGGCTGACAGCGACACCATCGCGCTCGAACCCCTGTCCCTCGCGCGGCATCCGACCATGTGGCCGCAGCGGCCCAAGCGCCTGACGGACGAGATCTTCAGCAGCTGGCTCTGGCGGACGGCGATTGCCGCCGGCGTGCCACCGTATCGTTTTGCCCGGGACGTACTCGGCAACCCCATCGACGACATCGATCGCGATGTGGCGCCGGTAACGTTGCGGCGTCTGGCGCAGTTGTCCGGTCAGACGTTCGAGCATCTGGCGGGCGGCACCCTGTCGGAGACGGTGATCGTGACCCAGGAGACGCCGGCGGGGCGCACGGAGGATGCACTACTGCGCGACAGCCGATTTCTGCTGAACGGGGGAAAACCCGATCGATTGGGCCGGCCTCGGCCAGTGCTGCAATATTGTCCGCGCTGCCTGGAGACCGACGCGCGACCACATTTTCGGCGGGGCTGGCGGCTCGCCCATGCGGTGGTTTGCCTCAAACATGGCTGCCGCCTGTACGATCGATGCTGGGCGTGCGGCGGCGTGATCACACCGCTCGCCGGCCGTGTCGTCGATGCGCGGCCGCGTTGTCATTCGTGCGATGCCTGGTTGGGCGGAGCACCGCTGGTCGATGCCACGCGTGCGCAACCACGGCAGCGGGCGCTGCACGCCATGCTGTTCTACCTCGTGGCCCGCATCGCACCCGATGAGCGCCGCCGGCATCTCGACACGCTGTCGGGATGTCTCAGCAACGGCGCAACGACCTCGATCGTGCAACGCGAACGAAGCCTTCTCGGCCTCCGCGCCTCGGCCCCCGACGGCTGGTTCGGGCGGCCAATGCGCGCCGAGCACGCCGCGCCCCTGCGTATGTTGTCCATGGGGGTGATGTTCGACCGGCTGGCCAAAACCGCGGCGCTGCGACAACGGCGCGCACGTATCCGGTCGCTCGGTGGCGACCAGCCGCCCAGCGACCCGACGAGAAGTTCTGATCACCCCGCCCCTACTCGGTGATGCCGAGGACTTTGACGTGCAGTGTCAAGACCGGCCATCGGGTCCGCACGGTGGCCAGTGCTCGCCAGGGCGTCCAGTCGGCGGACCAGAACCGGTAGCTGACACCATCATGACCGGGGGGTACCAGAACCCCCGCGCGGCCGACCGGCGCCAGCGCGACATCGCGCAGCATCCAGGTCGTGCCCCAGTTCTCCCACAGCCAGGCGAGCACGGCCGGGTCCTCCGGTCCGAGCCTGAGCAGTTTGTCCGGCA
>DATJSJ010000181.1:0-22712 GCA_035504175.1 Acetobacteraceae bacterium | reverse complement strand
CTCGCGGTGCACCTCTATTCGCCGGACGGATCGCGCGACAATCTCTACCTCTCGAACTATGCGACGCTGCACGTGAAGGATGCGCTGGCGCGTCTGCCCGGCGTCGGCGACGTGCAACTGTTCGGCGCGCGTGACTATGCGATGCGGATCTGGCTCGATCCCGACAAGGTGGCGGCGTACCGGCTCAACGCCGGCGAGGTGCTGGCCGCGCTCAGGGCGCAGAACGTGCAGGTCTCCGCCGGCATCCTCAACCAGCCGCCGGTCTCTGGCCGGGCCGCCTACCAGCTCAATGTCCAGACGCTGGGCCGGCTGACGACTCCCGAGCAGTTCGCCGACATCATCCTCAAGACCGACGACCGTGGCCGCGCAACGCGCATCCGCGACGTCGGCCGGGTGGAGATCGGCGCCGCGGATTACGGCTCGACCGCCTACATGGACCGCAGCGAGGGCCTGCCGCTGCTGATCTTCGCGCAGCCGGGCGCGAACTCGCTCGCCGTCGAGCACGAAGTCCTCACCACCATGCAGGAGCTGAAGCAGAGCTTCCCGCCAGGTGTGGCGGCGATCGAAATCTACGACCCGACGATCTTCGTCGCAAAATCCGTGCACGAAGTGGTGACCACGATCTTCGTCGCGATCCTGCTCGTCGTCGGCGTGGTGTTCCTGTTCCTGCAGACCTGGCGCGCCTCGCTGATCCCGGTGATCGCGATTCCGGTCTCCCTGGTCGGCACCTTCATCATCCTGTTCGTGCTCGGCATATCGCTGAACAATCTCTCGCTGTTCGGGCTGGTGCTGGCAGTCGGCATCGTCGTCGACGATGCGATCGTCGTGGTCGAGAATGTCGAGCGCAACATCGCCGCGGGCATGACGCCGAAGGAGGCGGCGCACCGCACCATGGACGAGGTCGGCGGCGCTCTGGTCTCGATCGCGCTGACGCTCTGCGCCGTGTTCGTGCCCTCGGCCTTCCTGTCCGGCATTTCGGGCCAGTTCTTCCGCCAGTTCGCGGTCACCATCGCCGCCTCGACGGTGATCTCCTGCTTCGTGTCGCTGACGCTGAGCCCGGCGCTCTGCGCACTGCTGTTGCGGCCGCACGCGCCGGCTCACGCGCCGCCGGCGCGGCTGCCCGGGCGGCTGCTGGCGGCCGGTTTTTCCCGCTTCAACCGCGGCTTCGAGTGGCTGTCGGACGGCTATGGCGGGCTGACACGCGGCCTGGTGCGGCGCCTCGCGGTTGTTGTGCTGGTCTATCTCGGGCTGATCGGCGCCGCCGGGGTGGAGTTCGCCCGCGAACCGACCGGCTTCATCCCGGAGCAGGATCAGGGCTACCTGATCACCGTGCTGCAATTGCCGCCCGGTGCCAGTCTCGGCCGGACCGAGCAGGTGGTGAAGCGCGCGACCGACATCATCCTCAAGACGCGCGGGATCGAGCACGTCGCACCGTTCGCCGGGCTCGACGCCACGACCTTCACCGTCGCGTCCAACTCCGGCACGATCTTCTCCGGCCTGCCCTCGCTGTACAATCATTCGATCCCGGGGATCACCGCGAATTCCGTGCTTGCCGATCTGCGGCGGCGGCTCTCGGTGATCCAGGACGCCTACGTCCTGACGATCCCGCCGCCGCCGGTGCAGGGCATCGGCAATTCCGGCGGATTCAAGATGATGCTGGAGGATCGCGCCGGCCTCGGCAGCCAGGCGCTGGTCGATGCCGCCAACGCGCTGGTCGCCGCGGCGATGAAGGATCCGAGCTTCGCCGGCGTGTTCACCCTGCTCAACACCGGATCGCCCTCGGTCTATGCCGATATCGACCGGCTGAAGGCCGAGAAGGTCGGACTGACTCCGACCGACGTGTTCGACACGCTGCAGCTCTATCTCGGCTCGCAGTACGTCAACGACTTCAACTTTCTCGGCCGCACCTACGAGGTGATCGCCCAGGCCGATGCCCGGTTCCGGCGCGATCCGCAGGACCTCATGGGTCTGAAGGCGCGCAACGCGCGCGGCGAGATGGTGCCGATCGGCACGGTCGCGGAGCTGCGCGACACGACGATTCCCTATCGCGTGCCGCGCTACAACCTCTATCCGGCGGCCGAGGTGCAAGGTGTCGCGGCGCCCGGCGTCGCGACCGGCACCGCGCTGCACCGCATGGAGGAACTGGCGGCGCAGGTCCTGCCGCCCGGGATTGGCTACGAGTGGACCGAGATCGCCTTCCAGCAGCAGCAGAAGGGCACGCCGACGATGTTGGTGTTCGGCGCCGCCGCCCTGTTCGTCTTCCTGGTGCTGGCGGCGAATTACGAGAGCTGGAAGCTGCCGCTGTCGGTCGTGCTGATCGTGCCGATGTGTCTTTTGGCTTCCGTCACGGGGCTGATGATCCGTGGCCTGCCGATCGACATCCTGGCGCAGATCGGATTCGTCGTCCTGGTCGGGTTGGCGGCGAAGAATGCGATCCTGATCGTCGAGTTCGCGCGCCAGGCGCAGGATGCCGGTGCCAGGCCGGCGGAGGCCGCGGTCAGCGCCGCGCGGCGTCGGCTGCGGCCGATCCTGATGACCTCGCTCGCGTTCATCCTCGGCGTCGCCCCGCTCGTGGTCGCGACCGGTGCCGGCGCCGAGATGCGGCAATCGCTTGGCACCGCCGTGTTCGGCGGCATGCTGGGCGTGACCGCGTTCGGGCTGATCTTCACGCCCGCGTTCTACACGCTCATGCAGCGGATCGGGCTTGCCCCGGCGCGGCGGGCATCCACGGTCGGGGGCAAGGGTCGTGCCGACGGGGAAGCGGCGCTCCTGGCCGCGCGGCCGCCGGTTGGACGCTGACGGCGGGGTTCCGTCGGCGCTCGCGGCACGCGGCGGCGGGTCCTGACGCAGGCGACCGGCGCGCGCCGCCAGTGCGCGGTCGTGCCGGGGAGCCTTCGGTCCGGATCCGGCCTGTCACGAACCCGCGAAGTTGCGCGATGGCCCGATTGGAGGTGCGTCACGCAATCGACGGCGCTACGCATGTCATTGCATCCAACGGGCAACGCGGCGTCCTCGCGTGGATCGCTGCTGGGGAGGAAGGATCGTCATGGACAGGGACGTGTACCGGCTGCCGTGCGGCCGAATTCGATGCTTCGATCGAGGCGTGCTGGCGGCGATCCACGATCTCGGGGTCCGCTTGCGCAAAGGCGTCGGCATCCGGGCCGGACGCGACCAGGCAGTGGTGACCCGAGCGCTTGCGCCGCTGAACCATTTCTTCACGCGCAGGCACGCCGATGCCTGAGAAAGGGAACAGCACGGATCTCGCCGGCATCGTGCAGGTGCTTCGGGTGCGCGGGACGGGGGGACGCGTTCTCGTAGCGGTCGCCGGCGCTCCAGGGTCCGGAAAATCCACGTTCGCGGAGGAGCTCGCGTCCCGCCTCAATCTCGACAAGCCCGATGCCGCCGCGATCCTGCCGATGGACGGGTATCATTTCGATGACCGCATTCTTGCGGCGCGCGGGCTGAAGTCCCGGAAGGGATCGCCCGAGACGTTCGACGTGCTCGGCCTGCGTCACATGCTGGCCCGGCTGAAGCGCAATGACGAACCGGAGGTCGCGGTACCAGTGTTCGACCGCGATCTCGAGATCGCTCGGGCAGGCGCACGGATCATCGAGCGATCGATCCCCATCGTGATCGTCGAAGGGAACTACCTGCTGCTACGGCGGCCGGGCTGGTCCGACCTGTTCCCGCTCTTCGACACGACGATCATGGTGGTCGTCCCGGAGGACGTCCGACGCGAGCGTCTGATCGAGCGATGGCGCGGCTATGACCTTCCGCCCGATGAGATCGTCGCCAAGGTCGAAGGCAATGACATGCCGAACGGCAGAGTCGTGGTCGGTGAAAGCCGGCAAGCCGAGTTCCAGGTGGCAACCAGCGCCTGATCCGATGACATTGAGCCGGCCGAGGCAACGTTCGGCAGGCCGGTCGCCTTCTCCGTTCCCGATCTTCCGGAGCAGTCGCGCCGTGCGACTCTTGCCGGCGCGATGCGTGATCCGGCTGCTCGCAATGCAACATGCCGATGGAACGCGAGCCGATTCGCTCAGCCGGAAGCCGCGACTCCGCACGCTGCCCGTGCTCGGCGACAAGCATTCGCGATGGACAATCACAATGGCGGCGGATGACCGGGTTGCCGCGCGCAACCGCTGGCGAAAAATTATATGGACAAAGGCCGGCGGCATATCAGAGCATTTCCGATATCGCGTATCGGAGACGCAGGCATGGGCCGAATATGGACAGAGGTTGGCGCGATCCGCGCCATCACCAGTCGAGGCTTCCTGAACTGCTTTTCGTCGCCAACAGGGCGGTATTTCGTGGTCTCGTCGCAACCCCTGAGCGAGAAGGGAAGCCGGGTTCGCTACGCCGTTGCCTATAAACTGATGGTGGACCGCCGGTTGGAACTGGTGTCCGGGAACAGCTTTTGCGCGGCCTATCGCCTGCGCAAGGCCAGAGCCGTTCCGGTCGGGCGCAGCGGCCTGCATCCCCAGCCGCGGCGGCCCGCGACGACCGCCCTCGCGTCCGCGCGGGAAGCACCCTTGGTGCCGGCCGGCGCCGAAGACATGCCCTGAACAATCAGGGCTCGAATCGCACCCATTGCCGTTCGGCGGCCCGTAGCGGGGAGGGGGAATCGCGCCGCCGCCGCGGGCGTCCATGTACGATCCGAATCTGTTAATAAGTGGGTAGACTGCCGACGCGGGTCATCAAAGGGGGCCAGCCGCCGCGCTGGTGTTCCCGCTCATGATTTGCCAACGGCGGCCAGCAGCATCCGGCCAGGCGCAGCCCCGCCTCCGCGAGGCCCCGATCGGGAGGGAAGAGCGGCTTGATCCACGGGACCTGACCGTGAGAACGGTCGGTGATGGCCGAGAGGCAGCCCGCTTCACCGTGATAAGCACGATTTCACTTCATCAATCCGGGAAAATCGGGCAGGCTTTCCCCCAGTATGCAGTCGGGGTAGGCGGATGCGTCCACGCGAGGCGATCGTCGAGATCAGGCAGACCGCCGTTCGCAGGCAGGACATGCCCGTGATCGCGATCGTCGGCGCCGGTTTCTCCGGCACGATGGCCGCGGTGCATCTCCGCCGGCGTCTCTCCGGCGCCGCGACGATCTGGCTGTTCGACCGCTCCGGCCGGTTCGCGCGTGGCCCGGCCTATGCCGCCAGCGCCCTGCCGCACCTGCTGAACGTGCGCTCCATGAACATGAGCGCCTTTGCCGACGAACCGGTCCATTTCGAGGCCTGGCTCAAGGACCATCTGACGCGGCGGCCGGCCGACTGGAACGAGGTCGCGGACACCGAGGCCGGCCGGTTTGCCACGCGGCGGCTGTATGGGCGCTACCTGCGCCAGCTCCTCTACCGGGAATTGCGGGAGGGCGGCGGTCGGGTCGCGCTGCAATCCAGCGATGTCGAGCGCATCCTGCCGGATGCCGGCGGCTGGCGCTTGTGGTGCGCCAACGGCCGCGTTCTGCGCGCCGATATCGTGGTGCTCGCCGGGGGCAACCTGGCGCCGGCCGCGCGGGGCGACGGGGTGGTGTTCCACAATCCGTGGGACGATGCGGCCGCGACCGGGCTGCGGCCCGGCGAGCCGGTGATGATCGTGGGGACGGGGCTCACCATGGTCGACCTGGCCCTCGCCATGCAGGCAGGCGGCTTCGCCGGCCCGATCATCGCGGTCTCCCGCCGCGGCCTGGTGCCGCAGCCGCACGTCTTCGGCAGCGGCGGCTGGCCCGCCCCGGAGTTCACCGACGCGGAGCGCGGGTCGCTCGTCGGGCTGCTGCGGCGGATCCGGCGCGAATTCGCCGCCGCCGCGACGGCAGGGATCGGCTGGCGCGCCGTGATCGATGGCCTGCGGCCGGTGACGGCGAGCCTCTGGCGGAACCTGCCCGGCCCCGAGCAGCGGCGCTTCCTGCGCCATCTCCGGCCGTTCTGGGACGTGCATCGGCATCGCATGGCGCCGCCCATCGCCGCGGCGCTTGCCGCCATGCGCGCGAGCGGTGCGCTGACGTTGCGCCGCGGGCGCGTGCGATCGGTGGTGTGCGAGGCGGGACGGGCGCATGTCACGATCGACACCGGCGGCCCGGACGGCGAGACGATCAGCGTGCAGCGTCTCGTCTACGCGACCGGCGCCCGCGCCGCCGGCGAATCCGACAGCCTGATCGCCAGTCTCTGCATGGCCGGGCTGGTCCGGCTCGACGACCACGGGATGGGGCTGCAGGTGGACGGCCAGCTCCGCATCGTCGCCCCGGACGGGCGCGTGACCCCGGGCCTGTGGGCGCTGGGTCCGGTCGTGCGCGGCACGTTCTGGGAGTGCACTGCGGTGCCGGACGTCCGCGTCCAGGCGTCTCACGTGGCGGATGCGATTGCCGCCTGGGTCCGGCGGCAGGGCGACTGACCCAGGATCGACAGCGGACACGATCCAGGGTCCGGCCGCGCCCAATCCCGTGCGGCTGATCCTGAACGGTTGCACTCGCCCGGACATGCAGTCCTGGCGTTGAATGTCGACTGCCAGCACCGCGCGCACGGGCGACCGCCGCGCCCTCACCGGCGGAACGAAACGCGCGAATGGCCCCGCCGGTGTGCCAGGCGTCTCGGCGATGGCCGGATGCCCTCGCGGCGGCATTCCGGCTTGCAAATCACGATCCACGAGGGGTATAAATGCGCAATAGCTACGGTCACGGGTTAAACATGGGAATTCCACCGCCTGTGCCGGAGCGGCGGCGGGTTCCCGGCAATGTCTGGACGCGGCGGGTGGCGCTCATTGGGGGGTTGAACGCTTGGGACTGAGCATGCGTCGTGCCGTGTTGGGAACATGCGCCCTCGGAGCGGCGCTCATGAGCGCGCGGCACGCCGGCGCGCAGGACGCGACGACGGCGCAGATCAACGCGATCGAACAGCAGATCCGCGCCCTGCAGGGCGAGCTGCACACCATGCGCAAGGAACTTGCGCAGCGCGATCAGCAGGTTCAGGCAGCGCGACGTGCGGCCGCCGAGGCGCAGGCTTCGGCGGCCAAGGTCCAGGCCGAGATTCCGATCGGACTCTCGACGCAATACGGCCCGACCGCCGGGGCCCAGGTGCCGCCCGGAATGGTCGGACCCGCGACGCCGGTGATGACCGGCCCGCCGCTGCCGCGCGGCTCCGTCCAGCTCGGCGCGGTCACGGTGACGCTGGGCGGCTATATCGACTTGCGCGGCATCTTCCGCACCAGGAACCAGGCCGCCGATGTCGGCTCGAGCTGGAACAGCATCCCGCTCGCCAACTCGCCGAACTACTACGAAAACGAGTTTCACATGTCGGCGCGGGCGACGCGGCTCTCGCTGCTGATGCAGGGTCATCCGGACTCCACAAGCACACTCGCCGGCTATATCGAGACCGACTTCCAGGGCGCGGCATCGACTTCCAACTCGGTGCAGAGCAACAGCTACGTGCCGCGCATCCGGCAGCTCTATGCCCAGTACGACGACACCTCGCTTGGCCTGCACGTCCTCGCCGGCCAGGCGTGGAGCCTGCTCACGCAATACAAGGTCGGGCTGGTTCCGCGGCAGGAGAACGTGCCGATCACCCTCGACAACAGCTACCTGCCCGGCTTCACCTATGCGCGGCAGCCGCAACTCCGGATCGACAAGGATTTCGACAACCACCGGCTCTGGCTGGCGCTGTCGCTGGAAAATCCGCAGACCCTCTGGAACACCTCGGGCTACACCACGACCGGCGGCAACACCGCCGCCCTGCCGGACGGGTTCAACGCGCAGATCACCACCCCCGGCGGCTCCGGCTTCGCCCCGACGGTGAACTACAGCGACAATATCGCGCCCGACATCATCGTGAAGGCCGCCTACGACCCGGGCTGGGGGCATTACGAGGCGTTCGGCATCGCCCGCTTCATCACCGATCGCGTCGACGCGGTCGGGTACGGCCGCAACGAGACGGTGCTGGCGGGCGGCGGCGGCGCCGGCGCGATCCTGCCGATCATTCCGAATACGCTCGAGTTCGAGGCGCGCGCGCTGGCCGGTGTCGGCATCGGCCGTTACGGCGCCGGCCAGCTTCCCGATGCAACGCTGAAGCCGGACGGCACGCCGGCACCGATCCCCGAGGTGCAGGCCATGATCGGCCTGGTCGGGCATCCGACGCCGCGCATCGACCTGTACGGCTATGTCGGCACCGAGCAGGAGAGTCGCACCGCATTCGAGGAGGTCATCAAGGGCAAGCCGACCGGCTTCGGCTATGGCAGCGTGCTGTATTCGAACACCACCTGCGACATCGAACTCGGTGCCGCCTCGGGTTGCGTTGGCAACACGTCCGGTCTGACCCAGGGCACACTCGGCGGCTACTACAAGTTCATCAAGGGCCCCTGGGGGACGATGGAGGCCGGTGCGCAATATTCCTACACGCGCCGCCAGGTCTTCTCCGGCGTCGGTGGCGCGCCCTATGCCAATGAGCAGGTCGTCATGGTCTCGCTGCGCTACCTGCCGTTCCAGTAAAGCGCGGAGCCCGTTGCCGTCGGTGTGATCAAGGCGCCGGGCCGACCGCACCGGCGAAGCGGCCGCCGTCAGTACCCTTGTTCCCCCCGTCGTGGCTCGGACACGCGCGTTCGGGGCAGTCGGGGCCTCGTCAATGTCGATCGAGCCACCAGTCTCCGACCGCAGTAAAGCGTGAGTCGCGTCGCGGCCATGCTTCGCCGCGTGACTCGGATGCTCGGCGAACTGCGATGTGTCAGCGTTCGGTGCAAGCCGGCACTACGACGCCGTGGAGACCGTTGCGAGCAGACTGAGTTTGTCGAACTGGCCGCGCAGACCGTCGGCCACGATGCGCCCGGCACGCATGCACACGATGCGATCGGCGACGCCAAGAAGCTCCTCGAGATCGGAGGAGGTGATGCAGACGGCCAACCCGGATGCCGCGAGATCCCGGACGACGCGGTGGATGGAGGCTTTCGCCCGGACGTCGACGCCACGGGTGAAATCGTTGAGCAACAGCACACGCGGACCCGCCTGCAGCAAGCGGCCCAGCAACACGCGCTGCTGGTTCCCGCCGGAGAGGCGGCGGACGGGTTCGAACAGCGCATCGGCGCGGACACCGACCTGGGCCAGCCCGCTGGCCGCGGACTTCGCCAGGCTCTTGCGGCGCAGCCATCCGATCGGCGTCTTCTCGACCAGGGCCGCCCCGATATTGAAAACTGCGTCGTGCTCGAGCCAAAGCCCACCCTTCTTGCGGTCGGGCGGCAGGTAGATGATGCCTTGGCGGATTGCCTGGCTGGGATGACGGAACCTGACCGGCTGTCCGCCGACCTCGACGCGACCGTTGACCGGGACGACGCCCCCGAGCATTTGCACGAGGGTGGATACACCGGAGCCCTCGAGCCCGGCCAGGCCGACGACTTCCCCCGCGCCAATGGCGAAGTCGACCGGAGGCAGGCCGGCAGCCGATCCCCTGATCGAGATGGCGGTGCGCGCTTCGCTTGCGGCGATCCGTTCCGGAGGTCGTTCGTCCGCCAGATCGCCGACCATCGCGCGGGTGATCGTCGCGATGTCGGCATCGGCGGTTCGCCAGCGTCCCTCCACCCGACCGTCGCGCAGCACCGTCAGGGTGTCGGTTATCTCGAAGACCTCATCGAGACGGTGCGAGACGAAGATGACGGCTGCTTCGCCGGCCACGATCCCGCGAATGGCGTCGAACAGGCCGCGCGCCTCCGGCCGCGACAGCGCCGATGTCGGCTCATCGAGAATCAGGATCGACCCACCCCGGCAAAGGGCGCGCGCGATCTCGACCATCTGGCGATGGGCAAGCGGCAACGCGTCGACGCGCGCCCGGACATCGAGGAAAGCGCCCAGCCGCTGCAACGCCGTCTCCGCCTTGCGCCGGCGGGCTCGCGGGCTGAGGAACCGGAACGCGCCCTCCGGGAGGATGCCGGCGATGACATTCTCCTCGACCGAGCGATCAGGAAACAGCATGAGTTCCTGATGCACGACCGCCAGGCCGGCGCTGCGCGATGCCGACAGCGATCCGAGCGCTATTTCCCGACCGGAGACTCGCAGTGAACCGGAGTCCGGCCGCACCGCGCCGTCGAGTACGTTGATCAGCGTCGACTTGCCGGCGCCATTGGCGCCGAGCAATCCATGCACCTCGCCGGGGAAAAGTTCGAGAGAGACATCCACCAGCGCGCGCACGCCGGCGAAGTGCTTGCAGATCCCGGCCGCGCGCAGCAGCGCCTCTCCCGGTTGGGACGTCATCCGCGGAATCGCGACTCGCGGATCAGATACTGGTCGACGTTGTCCTTGGTCACGATCTCGTTTGCCAGGTAGTAGTTGCCGCCCGGCAGGTTCAGTCTCGGCGCGCCCAGCACGACGCGCTGATAGGCATACATGATCGGCAGGTAACCCTGCAGATAGGGTTGCTGGCCGACCGTCGCATCGACATATCCGGCCTTGATCAGTTCCAGCGTCTGGTAGAGCAGATCGGTGCCGACGACGGGATATTTGCCTCCCTGCTTCTTACGGACGAGACCGGCTGCCGCGGTGTCGGGGCCGCACAGCGGCATCATCGCCGCGAGATCCGGGTGCGCCCGCAGGATATCCTCCATCGTGGAAATCTCGCTGGCCATGTCGGCAGGGTTGGTGTTGTAGACGCCGACATAGTCGAGGCCGCCCTCCGTCGCGCCCTGCCTGGCCCCCTGCAGGCGCTGGTCGAGTGCGAGGGAGCCCGGGGCGCAATTGGTCATCGCGACCTTGCCTTTTCCGCCGGCCAGCTTCGCCAGCAGTTTGCCCTGAACGATCGCGGCCCCCACGAGGTCCTGGCCGAAATAGAGCTCCCGGCCGCTCTTCGGCGAATCGTTGTTGGACGTCACGATCAGCACGCCCTTGGCAATCGCCCTCTTGATCGGAGCGATCCAGGCATCGGGCTCGAAGGAGATGACGACGACCGCTTCGTAGCCGGTGTTGATCAGTTGCTCGAACTGCGAGATCTGATTGACGGTGTTACCGGTCGGCACACCGGTCCACAGCACGTCGATCCCAAGTTGTGCACCCGCGTCCTCGGCTCCCGCCTTGGTCGGCGCGAAATAGGGGTTGCTCGTGCCGGCGCACGAGACCGCCATCTTGATCGGCTTCTTGTAGTAGCTTTGGACCCAGCTCTTCCACTCGGGTTCCTCCGCCGCACCGGCGCGCGTCGCGCCGCCGACGGCGACGCCGGCGGTTCCGGCAAGCATCATCAGCTTGCCGAACAGCCGCCGGTCAAGAGTTCCCTGCTTCGTCATATGCTTCCTCCCTTCGGGTTGCGACCGGTGCATCCGGTCCAGCTTTCTTACTCCGCCGCGCCGCGGCGGCTGCTCGTCAGCCAGGTCAGCGTCATCGCGGCAACCAGGGTCAATCCGGAGACGCCCTGCGTCCAGTTCGGCGAGACGCCCCAGAGCACGATGAGATTCTGAAAGATCCCGATGACGCCGAGGCCCAGCAGCACGCCGAGAATCGATCCGCGGCCACCGGTCAGCTTGACTCCGCCGATGATCACCGCCGCGAGCGCGCTGAGTTCGTAGCCGGTTCCCCCGGTCGGGCTGGCGGTATCGAGATAGGCGACCGAGCACACGCCCGACAGAGCGGCGACAAACCCGGAAACGGCGAGCAGCAGCACGCGCGTGCGCTCGACATGAAACCCGACCAGATGGGCGGCCTGCGGATTGCTGCCGATTGCCAGCAGGCGAAAACCGGTGGTCGTCCAGCGCAACACGATTTCCGCGACAAGCGCCACCAGCAGAAAGAGGATGGTGATATAGGAGATGTCGGCCACGGCCCCCTGGCCGAACCAGTCGAAGAAGAATGCGCTGTTCGGCAGTCCGCCGACCGGGGAGCCATTGGCCAGCCCGAGCGCGACGGCGCGGTAGATGCCCAGCGTCGCCAGCGTCACCACGACGACCGGAACCTTGATCACTTGCGCGACGATGCCGTTGACGAACCCGCAGGCGACGCCGACCAGCAGGCCGGCCAGCACGGCCAATGCGACGGAGGAGCCGGCTCGGAGTGTCAAGGCGGTGACGACCGCCGCGAGGCCGAACGTGGAGCCGACGGAGATGTCGATCTCACCGGCCATCAAAGCCAGCCCGACCCCGATCGTCAGAAAGCCGAGGAAGGTGATGTTCTGAAGAATGCCCGCGAGGTTGTTGCCGGTCAGGAAATAGGGACTGCTCAGCGCGCCGACGATGAAGAACAGCACCAGCGCCAGCAGAATGCCGAGCTCATCGAAGCCCGCCATCCGACGCCATCTGCGCCTGCGGCCGATCGGGCCACCGTCCTCGAGCCCCGTGCCGGGCGCGTCCCGCATCAGCAGGACTGCGCGTAAGCGGAAATCGCCGCCTCGGTGAGCGTACATCCGGCGCCCGGCATGTCCGGACGGACGTAGCAGCCGTCCTGCACGCGGATCGGCTCCACGAAGCAATCCTTGATCCAGGGAATGTATTCGAGCATCGGGGTTCCGGGATGCCAGTACGACAGGTGCACGTGCACCTGACCCATGTCTCCGATATGGGCGACGACCGGCAGCCGGCGCGCGTGAGCCGCCTCGGCGACCCGGATGTACTCGGTGATTCCGGCCAGCCTCGTGACGTCGGGCTGGACGTAGTGGACGGCACCGGCCTGCATGAACGTGTTGAAGGCGTCCGCACTGTAGAGTTGCTCGCCGAGCGCCAACGGGATCGCACTGGCGCGCGCCAGGGCCGCATGCGAGTCGACATCGTCGAACCACATCGGCTCCTCGAACCAAAAGATGTCGAGGTGTGCGGCGCGGGCGCAAAACCGCATGCATGTCGGCAGATCCCACCGGCCGTTGGCGTCGATCGCGATCGTGATCCGCGGCCCGACCGCCCGGCGCACCGCTTCGAGCCGGTCGATGTCGATCATCGGATCATCATGCCCGACCTTGAGCTTGAGGCGCCTGAAACCATCGTGCTCGATCGCATGACGGCTTTTCGCGACGAGGGCGTCTTTCGCGATCGAGAGCCAGCCGATATCCGTGTTGTAGGCCTCGAGCTTCTCCTTCGGCGCGCCGCCGAGCAACTTCCACAACGGCAGTCCCGCGGCCTTCGCACGCAGGTCCCACAGCGCGATATCGATTGCCGCCAGGCCAAGATGCGTGATTCCCGCGCGACCGACCCAGCGCAGCGGCGGATAGGTCGCGAGTTTCTGCCACAGTCGGGCGCCGTCGCGTGCGTCCTCGCCGACCAGAAGCGGCGCGTAGCACCCGGCGATGCACCCGGCAATGAGACGGTCGGACGGCAGATGCGCGTGCGTGCCGGTGAACCCATAACCCTGCAGGCCGTCATCGGTGGTGATTCGCGCACCGACGACGCCCCAATGCGTCACCGTGTGGGTCGAGTCCGAGATCGCCTCCGCATTCACCGGCGGGTGCAGAATGAACGGTTCGACCGATTTGATGTGCATCGCGACGCAGCCCTGCTCTTCTTGCCGGGCGCGCGCCGAGTCGCATCGCCCGCAACCCCGGCGCCCAAGGGACGCTGCCGGAACGGCCCAATGGTCCAACCAATTGACTTGTAGGTTGCGGCTGTGGTCATGTCAAGTTCGCTTCCGGAAGCCTCACTCTGCCGTGCTTTCGCGAAGGTGATGCAGCACCGTTACGTGCGGAGCCCGATGGCAAATTCCGAAACGCGACCGGCCGCGCGGGACAAAGTGACGCGCCAGTTGCGCCTGCCTCAGGTCGAGCCGGGGCGGCTCTACCGTCAGATCGCAAGTCTCATCGGCGAGCGCATCGACCGGGGTCAGTTTCCCGTCGGTTCCCTGCTTCCGCCGGAGCGCGACCTGGCGCAGCAACTCGGCGTCAGCCGGACATCGGTGCGGGAGGCGCTGATTGCGCTCGAGGTCAGCGGCAAGGTGTCGATCCGCGTCGGTCACGGCGTGCAGATCCTTCAGGCGACACCGCGGTCGGATCGCGTCGGCGCCCGCGCGGATCCCGGCGAGGCGGATATCGGGCCGATCCAGTTGATGCAGGCGCGGCGACACGTCGAGGTCAAGACGGCCGAGCTTGCCGCGCGCAACCGGAGCAAGCTCGACCTCGAGCGGCTGCGGCAGGCGCTGGCGGTTCAGGCCAGAGCAAGGTCGGTGAGCGCACCGGAATACCGGAACGGCGACCGCGACTTTCATGTCGCGATCGCCCGCGCCGGCGGCAATGCCGCCTTCACGCTGATCATCGCCGATCTCTGGGACTACGTATGCAAGCCCACTTTCAGCAAGTTCGAGGAATTGCTGATGGGCCCCGAGCGGCTTCAGATGACTGCCGCCGAGCACCGGCGCATCTTCGATGCGATCGCCGCCGGCGATGGCGTCGCCGCACGCAAGGCCATGCGCAATCACCTCGACGCCGTACTCCACGCGTTTTCCCGAGGACTCGACGAGAACTGAACCTCGCCCCTACACCATCCTCCGCGTGCGCAGAACAGGCCGCTGTCTGCCGCGTCGTCCCGCCCTGTTCACAACAGCCGGGCAGTCAGCCCGCCATCCGCCAGCAACGCCGAGCCGGTGACGAACGAGGCGGCATCCGACAGCAGGAATGCGATGACGTTCGCGATCTCGCCCGCGTCGGCGATGCGGGCCACGGCGTTCCGCTTGAACGTCAGCCCGATCGCCTCCGCGCCGCCCGCGGCCTTGAGCCCGTCGAGCGTCATCCGCGTCGCGACGGAACCCACCAGCACCGAATTCACCCGGATGGAATCGACCGCGTAGTCGAGCGCCATCTGGCGCGACAATCCCACCACGGCTGCCTTGGTCGCCGCGTATGCGGGTGCGCCGGGAACCGTCGCGACGGCGTGCACCGAGGCGATGTTGACGATCGATCCGCCGCCGCTCTCGCGCAGCAGCGGCAATGTCGCGCGGCAGACGCGGAAGATCGCCGTCAGGTTGACCGCGATGACCTGGTCCCACTCGGCGTCGCTGACCGCCTCCAGCCGCTGGCCGGTCGGGTAGATGCCGGCGCAGTTGACCACGCCGTCGAGCCCGCCGAGTGCCGCGTGCGCCTCGCCGACCGCCGCCTGCACCTCCGCCTCGCGGGTCAGGTCGGTCTCGCGGAACAGCAGCTGCGGCGCCCCTCCGGCATGCGCGGCCCGGCCCGCCGCGCCGTCGAGCCCGACGCCGAACACGCGCGCGCCCTGCTCAACCAGATGTTCGGCCGTGGCGCGGCCGATGCCGGTTGCAGCCCCGGTCACGAGCACCCGGCGGCCGCTCAGGCCCGCAGCTTTCATGGCGCCCGGCTCTCCGGCCGCTGCCGCTGCGCCTGAGCCGCGGCGATGCAGCGCAGGATCCGGTCCTCGCTGTTCTCCGCCTTTCCGAATGCGCCGACGATCCGCCCGTCGGCGATGACGAGGCAGCGGTCGCACAGCCCGATGACCTCCTCGAGCTCGGAGGCGACTACCAGCAGCGCCACGCCGCTGCCGGCCAGGTCGACGATCAGCCGGTAGATCTCGTGCCGGGTCGCGGCGTCCACGCCCTTGGTCGGTTCGTCGAGCAGCAGCACGCGGGGGGCGCGCATCAGCACCCGCGCGAACAGCAGCTTCTGCTGATTGCCGCCGGAGAGATGCGCGACGGACGCCTGCGGCGACGAGGCCTTGACGTTGAGCGCCCGCAGGCCGTCAAGCACCGCCCGGCGTTCCCGCTCGCCGTTGACGATGCCGCCGAGCGAGAGCGGTCCGAGATTGCCGATCGTGATATTGGCGCCGGCGCCGAGATTGAACAGCAATCCGTCGCGTTTGCGGTCCTCGGTCAGCAGCGCGATGCCGGCGCGGCGCGCGTCGGCGGGCGAGCGCAGATGGATCGCCGTGCCGTCCACCCGTAACGAGCCGGTGGCGAGCGGCACGCGCCCATACAAAGCGTGCAGGATCTCCGTGCGCCCGGACCCGAGCAGCCCGGCGAGGCCGACGATCTCGCCGGCGCGAAGCGTGAAGCTGACATCGGTCACGGCATGGTGCGCGCCCGCCTGGCCGGCCAGCGACAGGCCGCGAACCTCGAGCACCACGGGTGCCGCCGCCGGCGGCTCGTGATCCGGATAGAGCCCGTGCAGGCGGCGGCCGGACATGGCGAAGATGAACAGCGCCTCGTCGAACTCGGCGCGCGTGAACTCGGCCGCGATGCGTCCGTCCCGCATCACCGTGGCATGGTCGCACACCGCCAGCACTTCCGGCAGGCGATGGGTGATGTAGATCATGGTGACGCCCTGCGCCTTCAGCCGGCGCAGCACGCCGAACAGCCGCTCCACCTCAGCGCCGGAGAGCGAGGCCGTGGGCTCATCGAGCATCAGCACGCGCGGGCCGAGGGCGAGCGCACGAGCGATCATCACCAGGTGGCGCTGCGCCGAGGTCAGCGACGCGACCAGCGCCGTCGGGTCGATCGCAAGCCCGAGCTGCGCGAAAAGATCGCGCGTCCGCGCCTCGAGCTGCCGCCGCCGCATCAGCACGCCCCGGCCGAGATTGGTGCGGCCGGCGAAGACGTTCTCGGCGACCGAGAGCTGCTCCAGCACCTCGATCTCCTGCGGCACATAGGCGATGCCGGCGGCGCGCGCTTCGTGCGGTGAGCGGAACTCTGCCACCGCGCCGCCGAGCCGGATGCTGCCGGAATAGGCGCCGGCGGGATGCACGCCGTTGAGGATCTTGATCAGGGTCGATTTGCCGGCGCCGTTCTGGCCGAGCAGCGCATGGATGCTGCCGGCGGCGACGGCGAAGTCGATGCCGCGCAGTGCCTGCACGCCGGAAAAGCTCTTGGCGATGCCACGCGCCTCGATCAGCTTATGGTCGGTCGGATCATCGACCACGTTTGCGTCCTTGCGGCAGGGGCGGGGACGCCGCCGGCGCCCCGCCCGGATGCGATGGTCTACTGTCCGGCTGCCTTCAGGATGGCGTAGTACGGCCCGAGATCTTCCGCCGTGATCACCTTGGCCGGCAGCGGATTCAGGTACGGCACCGTCTTGCCCTCGGCGAGTGCCGCGGCGAGATCGGCGGTCTTCGCACCCTCCTCGTACAGCGGCTGCGCGACCAGGCCGTAGGCCTCGCCGGCTTTGACGATGTCGAGGTTCTGCCGGATGTAGTCCATGCCGATGATGACGAGCTTGCGCCCGGCCGTGCGGGCCGCCTGCGACCAGGTCTGCACGCCGTTGCCGGTGGTCGAGAAGGCGGCGGTGACGTCGGGATGCGCCTGCAGAATGCCGACCGCCTTGGACGCCGCGGCCGATGGCTCGAAACCCTCCATCTGCGTCGCGAGCACCGTGATGTCGGGATACCTGGCCTTGATCTCGGCGCGGAACGCCGCCGACATGACGTTCTCGGTCTCGTTCGAGCTGCCCTGGGTGAGTGCGATGACGCCCTTGCCGCCGAGCCTGGCGCCCATTGCGTCCGCGGCGGCGGTGCCGGCCTGGGTGATGTCCTCGCCGGTCGCGGCCTTCAGCCCCGGCACCGAGCCCTGCTTGGGCAGCACGTGCCAGGTCACCACCGGAATGCCCTCACGGCCGAGTTTGCCGATATAGGGATAGATCTCCGGCCCCGGACCGTAGACCGCGACGGCGCCGAAATGCGTCCGCGCCAGCGCCGCCTCGGCGAGCGGAATGGTGGCTGCGACGTCGTAGTTGGTGGCGCTCGGATTGCCCACGACTTCGCAGGTGAAGCCGAGTTTCTTGCACTCGTTCAGGAAGCCGGCCTGCATCAGCCGGTGCACCGGATGATCGCGCATCGGCTGCACCCAGAGCAGCGCCTTGTCCGCCGCGAACCCGGCACCGGCGGTACCGATCACGGCCGCGAATGCAGCCGCCCCGAGCAGCGCGCGAACCATCGCCAGGCCGCGATGCGTCGATGTCGACATTCTGTGTCCTCCCTCGTTGTCCGGCGCGATCGCCGGTCGCTCGTCCGCCGCGTGAACCGACGCTCCGCTCCGATCCCGTGCTCTAGGATTGTCGGGCGCCGGCGCCGACGGTGAAATAGCGGCGGCGGGCGATGTCGAGCCCGACCGCCAGGACCATGATCACGCCGACCGCGATCTGCTGCCAGTTGGAGCTGACGCCGGCGACCACGAGTCCGCTGCTCACCACCTGCAGCAGCAGCACGCCGACGATGCCCCCGGCCATCGTGCCGGCGCCGCCGAACAGGCTGACGCCGCCGACCACGACGCCGGCGATCACCGCCAGCTCCCAGCCGCTGCCGATCGAGGTGGTGCCGCTCTCGAGATCGGCCATCACGAACATGCCGGCGACGGCTGCGAGAATGCCGATCGTGATGAAGGCGCCGATCTTGTAGCGGTCGGTGTTGATGCCGACCAGCCGTGCCACTTCCGGGTTGCCGCCGGTCGCGTACATGTTGCGGCCGAGCACCGTGCGGCGCAGCACGAAATCGGCGAGGGCGGCGGCGACGATGAAGAACACGAAGCTCCAGCCGAGCCCGAACACGACCGTCGCCATGCCGACGGTGCTGACCGCTGGCGGCAGCGGATAGACCGGCGCGCCGTTCGTCACCACCTGGATCAAACCCTGGCCGATGAACAGCATGCCGAGCGTCTGGATGAAGGCGGGGATGCGCAGCTTGACCACAACGATACCGTTGACCACGCCGACCGCGGCGCCGGTCAGCAGGCCGCCGACGATGGCGAGCGGCACCGGCAGTGCGAACATGGTCATCAGCCGCGCCGCGACGACCGCGGAGAGCCCGGCATTGGAGCCGACCGACAGGTCGAACTCGCCCGCCACCAGCAGCAAGGTCTGGCCGATCGCGATGATGCCGACGAAGGAGACGACCTGCAGGATGGCGCGGACGTTGCGCTCCGACAGGAAGGCCGGCTGCAGCGCGTAGAACAGGGCGACGAGCAGCAGGAGGGCCGCGATCACGCCGACCTCGCCGACCGCGATCAGATCGATCGCGCGCGCCCGCCAGGACTGCAACCCTCCGCCCGCGCGCCCGCTCTCCGCGGCCTTCTCCATCGACGCTCCTCCCGCCGCGACCGCCGCCCTGTTCCGGGCCTTGATCCGATCGCGGCACCTGCACGGTGACGCACGTCAGAACATCATACTATTATAATGAGGCGATGGAGTCGAATGGTCGCCGTGCCGGTGAAGCACGGGCCGGACCGCCAGCGCCGCCCGGCCCGCTCTTGCGGCCTCAGTCGCAAGCATGGGATGGTACCGGAACCATCGCGGCGGTTCAAGCCGCGTCCTTTTCTCTGGCGAATGGCGGATGAGCGCGGCCTCGGACAAGCGCATGCGGCGGATCGCGGGCAGGGGCGATTGTTCCGGGTCCGGTCCGGCGGAAACGGAACACGCTGGCTCGGCCCGGCACCGGTGGTTCGGGCATGACGCGGGGCGACCGGGTTCCGGTCCCGCCGATGCCGCCCGATCCGGACGCCGGACCACTATCCCTGGCCACGGGTCCGCCCGATGATGTCCGACCGCCGGACACCGCGGGATACGGCACAGGACACGGAGATGCCGGAGGAGGAGCCGCAGACGGGCAGGCGTCCGCTCGGGCGGATGGGCATGCGCGAAATCGCCAGGCGCGCCGGCGTCGCGCCGATGACCGTCTCACGCGTGCTGACCAGCCCCGACCTGGTCTCGCCGGGGACGCGCGCGCGCGTGCTCGAGGCGATCGACGCCGCCGGCTTCGTCCCGTCACGCATCGCCTCCAGCATGAAAGGCAGCGGCCGCATCATCGGCACCGTCGTGCCGCCGCTAATCAATTCGGGCATCGCCGAGCAGGTGCAGGGCATGTCCGACGAATGCCACGACAACGATTACATGCTGCTGCTGATCCAGGGCGAGTTCACGCCGGAGGCCGAGGAGCAGGCGGTCAAGGCGCTGCTCGGCTGGCGTCCGGCCGGCATGATCCTGCAGAGCTTCGTGCAGAGCGAGCCGGCGCGCGAGCTGCTGCTGGCGAGCCGCGCGCCGATCGTCGAGATCTCCGAGATCAAGGGCCGGGCGCCGATCGACATGCTGGTCGGCATCTCCAATTTCGAGACCGCCTACGCGATGACGATGCACCTGGCGGCCAAGGGCTACCGGCGCATCGGCTTCGTCTCAACGCCGATCCACGGCAACGACCGGCTGCAGCAGCGCCGCGCCGGCTATCACGCGGCGCTGTCGGCGCTCGGCTTCGCGAACCATGCCGACATGGAGGTCGAGGTCCCGATCACCGCCGCCGGCGGCGCGCATGCGCTCGGTTTGCTGACCGCACGCCATGACGATATCGACGCGATCTTCTTCTCGAGCGACACGCTGGCGGTCGGCGCGGTGCAGGAATGCCATCGGCGCGGCTGGCGGATCCCGCAGCGGATCGCCATCGCCGGTTATGGCGACATGGAGCTGGCGGCCCAGCTCCATCCGTCGCTGACGACGGTGCGGGTGGAGCGCTACGAGATGGGGCGTCGCGCGGTGCGCCAGTTGCTTGGCCGGTTGCGCGGCGAGCCGCATCTGCCGAACCTCGTGAGCCTCGGGTTCGAGATCGTCGACCGCGAGAGCGCGTAGGCCGCGATCACCCGCACGCCGCCGCGCTATCGCGCCACCCGCGCTGCGGCCTCGCGCAGCGCCGCCGCCCGTTCCGCACCGATCACGGAGACGACGGTGCTGTAGCGGCGCCGCTCGCCTGGTTGCAGCACGATCAGCTCGCCCGCAGCCCGCACGGCGTCGCGGCCGAAGCCGTTGCTGCACGGCTCGATGCCGACCGCGTACTGGCCCTCGCCCATCATGCGCCATTCGATGTAGCGCGGCATGCTGCCATGGTCGTAGCGCACCGACAGGCCGGTGCCGCCGAACAGGCGCGGATTGAAGATCGCGACCTCGACCTCGCCGTGCGCGTCCGGGACCATGTCATGCGCGAAGGTCTGCTGCACCCAGTCCTTTTGCGGCGCGATGAAGCGCGACCAGGATCGGGAATCGGCGACATCGGCGGTGCCGAACAGCAGCTTCGGCGGGCCGGCGACCGGCGCGATGAACTCCGCACCCTCGTCGACGAAGGGGAAGCCGATGTTCATGTGATAGAGCAGCATGTGCTCGGCCGGCAGGAAGCCCTGGTTCTCGACCTCGTCCTCCATGGCGAACCAGTTGCCGCCCATCTCGGCGCGATAGCGGCGCGTCAGCACCAGCGTCTCGCCGTAGGTCTGCGCTTGCGTCACCCGGCCGGTGGCTTCGAGCACGTAGCGCGGGCCGTTCCAGCGCGCGTCGAAGCCGACGAGTTCCGCCGGGATCAGCGCCGCACGATCATGCACGCCGTAGCGCTCCCGCGCCCGCGCCGGGAAATTGTAGTGCGCGACGTCGGATTCCTCGGGATTGCCGATATGCACCAGGCCGCAGGTGTTGTTGAAGCCGCCGAGCCCGGTGCGCAGCCAGCCGAAGCCGCTCTGGTCCTCGAAGAACCAGGGGCCCGGCAGCAGCGTCGGCGGCAGCCAGGCGAGCGAGGCGCCGCGGAACTCGCAGCGTCCGACGTCGAAGCCGCGATCGACCGCGATCTCGAAGCTGAACCCGGTGCCGGTGCGGAACTCGATCAGCCGTACGCCGCGCGACGCGCCGTTGTCGGACGCGAGCAGCCGCACGCCGGCCAGTTGCGACATGTGCCCGACGCGGCGCCGCAAGGCCTCGGCGGGCATCCCGTCCGCGAAGAAATCCACGATCCTCCCAATCCTTCATCTTTGATGTTACCGGTATCCTAGATTTCCGGCGCAGGATGCGCAACGGTCCGGCGCGATGGGCAGCGAGACCGGCGAGGGGACAGCGTGAGCCAGGCCGGAAACGGCAGCAGGGTCGGTCCGGGTGCCACCATGGCCGAGGTGGCGGCGCGCGCCGGGGTGACCAAGATGACCGTGTCGCGCGTGCTGCGGCATCCCGAGAAGGTCACGCCACTGACGCGTCAGCGCGTGACCGAGGCGATCGCAGCACTGGCCTACGTGCCCAACCGGCTGGCGGGCGGACTCACCTCCGGGGCGAGCGGCCTGGTCGCGGCGATCGTCCCGACCTTGCGGCACTCGCTGTTCGCCGACACGCTCGAAGGCGTCTCGGATGTCATCGCCGCGGCCGGGCTCGGGCTGATCGTCTCGTCGAGCGGCTACAAGACCGATGTCGAGGAGAGCCAGGTGCGCTCGATCCTGGAGCGCCGGCCCGACGCGCTGGTGCTCACGGGCCTCACGCACACCGCCGACACGCGCACCCTGCTGCGCGGCTTCGGCCTGCCGGTGGTCGAGACCTGGGAGACCGGTGACGAGCCGATCGACATGGTCGTGGGCTACTCGAACCGCGCCGCCGCGGCGGCGATGACGGCGGAGCTGATCGGCGCCGGCTATCGGCGCATCCTGTTCGTCAACGGCCCGAGCCGGAACAACGAGCGCGCCCGCCACCGCGCCGAGGGCTATCGCGCCGCGATGCGCCAGGCCGGGCTCGATCCGCTGCCGGTGCAGGTGGTGCGCGACGAGGCGGCGATCCGGCTGGAGACCGGCGCCCGCGTGCTGCGCGCCGTGCATGCCGAGCAGCCCGAGGTCGATGCGCTGTTCTTCACCAGCGACGTATTCGCCGTCGGCGCGGTGCTGGAAAGCCGCAAGCTTGGCATCAAGGTGCCGGAGGCGCTGGGCGTCGCCGGCTTCCACGACCTGGAGATCGGCCGCGTCGTCTCGCCGAGCCTGACCACCGTGCAAATCCCGGCGCTGGAGATCGGCCGCAAGGCCGGCGCGCTGCTGCTCGATCGGCTGGCCGGCCGGGCGGTCGCGCCCAGCGCCTA
>DATJSJ010000180.1:0-58558 GCA_035504175.1 Acetobacteraceae bacterium | reverse complement strand
GGGCGTGAGGCGGCTGACGACGGAACCGATATTGATGATGCTGCCGCCGTCCGGCGCGAAATGCTTCAGCGCTTCCCGGATCGACAGGAGAGTGCCGAGAACGTTGATGTTGAAGTGGCGGTGGAACTCCTCCTCCGAAAGCGATTCGATCGGGCTGAACGCGTACACTCCGGCATTGTTGACGAGGATGTCGATCGGCCCGAAGCCGCTCGCCGCCTCGCTGAACAGGCGCTCGACATCTTGTGTCTTCGCGACGTCGCCCTGGATCGCGACGGCCCTGCCGCCGGCGCCGGTGATCTCGTCGACGACCTTGTCGGCGACGTTCCGGCTGGCGGCGTAGTTCACGACGACGGCAGCGCCTTCGGCCGCCAACTCGCGGGCGATCTCCGCGCCGATTCCTTTGGAGGCACCGGTGACGACTGCGACCTTGTTGGAGAGCCTGCCCATTGAAGCCTCCTCTCAGTGCTGATCTCCGCCGCTTCAGCGGCGTGGGTGTTGGCGAACAGAGCGGCCGTCGTCAGACGCGCGATGACCGATCAAGGTGCGGCGCAGCCACGATCCGTGGCCTCCGCCACTCCTCGCGCCTCGACCGACGGCCGGACGCCGGCTGGTGCCGGCTTTTTCCCTGAAAGCCGGCACAGAGCAATGTGCCGGGTATCCTTATTCACGCGGCGAAGCGTGGTCGCGACGCGACCGACGCTTCGCCGCGATCGGACACTAGGCGGCGCGGGCGACCTGGCTGCGCAGGGTCGGCAGCAGGTCGGAGGGCTCGGGGCGGCGCGTGTAGTCCGGGTTGACCTCCGCGTAGCGGATGACCCCGTCCCGGCCGATCACGAAACGGCCCGGCATCGGCAGCGTCCAGCTCGTATCGCCGTTGAAGGCCGGCAGATCGTTCTTGAGGTTCTTGTACAGCTCGATCAGATAGTCCGGCATGGCGTAACGCAGACCGAATGCCGCCGCCGTCTCGTTGCCCGGATCGGACAGGATCGGAAAATCAAGCCCGTTGGTGCGGATCGACTTGCGGCTATTCACGGCATTTTGAGGCGAGATGGCCACAAGCCCGGCGCCGAGCTCGCGGAAGGCAGGCAGCGCCTCCTGCAGGGCTTGCAGTTCCATGTTGCAATAGGGGCACCAGGCACCGCGATAGAAGCTGACGACGAGCGGCCCCCGCGCCAGCATCTCGGATGAGGCGACGGTCCTGCCATCCGGGTCCTTGAGGGCGAAGAACGGCGCCTTGTCGCCCGCTTTCAGCGCGCGCCGCGCCGCGCCGGACGCGATCAGTTCGGCGGTGGCCCGATGCATGGTGTCGATCACCGAGCGCGGCACGCTGTAGGGCGGCTTGCCTGCCTCGAAGTCCGCCTTGAACGCATCCAGCTTGGATTGCAGGGACATGTCGGTTCTCCGGAATATGTGAACGGGCGGCGCACTGGCGCCGCGGCAAGGGTGGGATCGAGGGGAGTGGCGGGGCAGACGGGCCGGGGCGATAAGTTCCATTCCTCGGAGGAATGGGGATGGACCGGCTGGCCGCGATGGAAACCTTCGTTCGCGTCGTCGAGACCGGATCGTTCTCGGCCGCGGCGCGCAGCCTCGGTCTCGGTCAGCCGGCGGTGTCCAAGACCGTCGCGCATCTCGAGGAGCGGCTTGGCGTGCGGCTGCTGATGCGCACGACGCGGGGATTGTCGCCGACCGAGGCCGGGCAGAACTTCTATGACCGCGCCAGGCGTGCGATCGAGGAGGCGAACGAGGCGGATCTGGCCGCGCGCGGCGCCGGCGCGAGCCTCGCCGGCCGGTTGCGCATCTCTGCGGCCGTGACCTTTGCCCGCCTGCACGTCATCCCGCACCTGCCGGCATTCCTGGCAGCGCATCCGGAACTGACGATCGACGTGATCCTCGACGATCGGGTGATCGATCTGGTCGAGGCGGGCATCGACGTCGCGCTCCGCATGGGGGCGCTCGCTGATTCGTCGCTGACCGTCAGGAAACTGGCGTCCGCTCCACGACTGGTGGTCGGAACTGCCGGCTATTTCCGCCGCTCGGGCGTTCCGGCAACGCCGGCCGAGCTGGCTGAGCACTCGGTCGTCATCTACCTGCCCGATTGGGAAGGCGGCACCTACACGTTCCGGCAGGGTGCGACGGAACTGTCGGTCAGCGTCTCGGGGCCTCTCCGGGTGAGCGCGGCCGAGGGAGTGCGTGCGGGCGTTCTGGCCGGCATTGGCCTGACGATCGCCTCGGCCTGGATGTTCAGCCCCGAGCTCGAGTCGGGGGAGGTCCGCGCCGTCCTGACGGACTGGACGCTGACGCCGATCGATCTGTTCGCCGTCTACCCGAGCGGCCGCATGGCCAGCGCCAAGGCTCGTGCCTTCGCTGCCTTCGTCGAGACGGAACTCAAGGGATGGAGGTTGCCGCCCGCGCTGGCGTCAGATGCGCCGCCGCCATGAAATCGACGAACAGCCGGATGCGCGGCGGCACCGGATGGCCGGGCGGGAAGGTTGCGAAGAGATCGATGCTGTCGCACCAGAAATCCGCCAGGCATTCAACCAGCCGTCCGGCCTCCAGGTCCTCGGCCACATCCCACAGTGCCTCCAGCGAGAGGCCACGACCTTCGAGTGCCCAGCCATGCAGTGCGTCGCCGCTGCCGCTGGAAAGATGGCCGCCGACTTTGATCTCCTCGACGCCGTTCGACGTGCGGAATCGCCAGCGGTCGTGCAGGCGATGGCGCCGGGCGAGACGCAGGCACTCATGGTCGGCGAGATCGGCGGGCCGCTGCGGCATTCCATGCGCCGCCAGATAGGACGGTGCGGCGCAGACGACGCGCCGGACGGACGCGATCTTCCGTGTGATCACCGCGGGGTCGTCAGGCCGATCAACGCGGAGGGCCACGTCAAGCGCGTCCTGTCCGACCTCGAGGCCGGCGTCGGAGAGCACGAGATGGGCCTCCAGCCCGGGATGTCGCGTGGCGAACTCCGCCAGAAGCGGCGCGATCCGCCGCCGGCCGAGTTCCGTCGGCGCGCCGACCTTGAGAAGGCCGCGGGCGGTCGTTCCGCGTGCCGAGACCTCGGCTTCGGCGTTGCGCATGTCGGCGAGGATGCTTCGGCAATGCTCGTCGTAGAGCGACCCCTCGTCGGTCAGGCGAAAGCGCCGGGCACTGCGCTCGGCGAGGCGTACCCCGAGGCGCGCTTCCAGCGCGGAAAGCCGGCGGCTGACCGCCGGCGCGGAAGAGCCCATCGCCAGCGCGCCGGCGGCGATGCCGCCCGCTTCCACGATGGCGCGAAACAGTTCGATGTCGCCGATGCCGTCGGCCAAGTCGATCCCCCAATGCTTCCGGCCAGCGGAAGCATAGCATCCTTCGCGGCCGCTTTCCGGGCCGGGGCGCGGCTCCCATCCTCCGTCCCGCGCAATCAGCCACCGGAAGGAGCGGGCAATGCGAGCGGTGCGTTTCGAGGCCTTCGGGGATCCCTCGGTTCTGAACGTGGTTGAGGTGCCGGCGCCGGCCGCCGGGCCAGGTACGGCGCTGGTCCGCGTCATGGCGGCCTCGATCAATCCAAGCGATGTCAAGAACGTCGCCGGGGCCATGAACCAGACGACGCTTCCGCGCATTCCGGGCCGGGACTTCGCCGGCGTGGTCGCGGCAGGTCCGGCCGAATGGGTCGGCGCCGAGGTCTGGGGCACGGGCGGCGATACCGGCTTCACCCGCGACGGCACCCACGCCGAGCTGATTGCCGTCCCCGTGACAAGTCTGCGCCGGAAGCCCGGCACCCTCGATTTCGACGCGGCGGCGTCGGTCGGCGTCAACTACATCGCCGCCTGGTGCGGCCTCGAAGCGGCGGCCCTGCGCGACGGCGAGACCGTGCTGCTGATCGGCGCGGGTGGGGGCGTCGGCGGCGCCGCCGCGCAGATCGCCCGGCGCCTTGGCGCGCGCGTCATCGGCGCCGACAGGCGCATGCCGCGCGCGGATGCGCCAGTGGTTGCGATCGCCGGAACACTGATCATCGGCGCGGAAGACCTGCCGGCAGAGGTGCGTGCCGCAACCGACGGCAAGGGCGCCGACGTCGTGTTCGATCTGGTCGGCGGCATCATGTTCCGCGACGCTGTCGGCAGCCTTGCCCGCGGCGGCCGGCTGATCGAAATCGCTGCGACCGGCCAGCGCGAAGTCAGCTTCGACCTCGCCGATTTCTATCACAACGAGAACCGGCTGTTCGGTGTCGACACGCTGAAGCGCGACCTGACGGCGTCGGCCAGAATACTGGAGGCGCTGACCCCGGGTTTCGCGGCGGGCGCGTTTCGTGCTGCGCCGATCGCCGAGACATGTGCGCTGGGCGAGGCGCGGGCGGCCTACGGCAAGGTCGCGGCCGGCGCGACCGGCCGCATCGTGTTGCGGCCGCAGGAATAGGTCGGCGACGATGATCGGCTATCTCGTCTCGCTCGGCATGGGCCTGGCCGTCGGTGTTGCGTATGGCCTGGTGCACGTACGCTCCCCCGCCCCGCCGCTGATCGCCCTGATCGGCCTGCTGGGGATGGTGCTGGGGGAACAGATGGTGAGTGCCGCGTGGCCTCGGGTCGCGCCGCCTCCGCACAGCGCCATCCAGCAGCCTTCGGATCAGGCCAGGGCGATCCGGTGAGCGGGATGGCGGACGAGGGTGGTCGGGCGGGCGCAGGTGGCCTTGCATCCGAAAGGAATGCCCCCAAGAGTCTGAATGCCGCGACGGAGGACCGGCGTATGGTCGGCGCCTCCCCCACCCACAGGAAGCACGAGGAGCAACGGCCATGGCCCAAACGCGAGCCAAGGACCTCAATGTCCGCGAACACCTGGGAACCCCGACCGACCTGAAACCGGACGCGACGCGCGATATCTCGGCAGCTCTGAGCGGCCTGCTGGCCGATACGTTCGCCCTCTACTTGAAGACCAAGAACTTTCACTGGCACATGACGGGGCCGCATTTCCGGGACTACCATCTTCTGCTCGACGAACATGGCGACCAGATATTCGCCATGACGGATCCGATCGCCGAGCGGGCCCGCAAGATCGGCGGCACGACGATCCGATCGATCGGCCATATCGCGCGGCAGCAGCGGCTCAAGGACAACGATGCCGACTATGTCGATCCTCAGGACATGCTCGCGGAATTGCGCGACGACAACAAGCAACTCGTCACCGCGATGCGCGAGGTGCATGACGTCTGCGACGAGTACGGCGACGTCGCGACGGCAAGCTTGCTGGAGGTGTGGATCGACGAAACCGAGCGGCGCACCTGGTTCCTGTTCGAGGCGACGCGTCACGCCTCCGGATCGAATGCGTGATGCCGGAGCGGCCCTGACTTCGGCGGCGCCAACTTCGACGGGACGTGCTCGGGCGTCGGAACGGGGCGCCAGTCCCTGGCTATGGGCGCGTTCATTCACCGCGAGCCCGCAGGCTCACCGTTGCCGCTTGGTAATCGGCAAGGCGGGACGATAGCCGAAGCTGGCTGCGTTCGGCGCGTTTCGCGGGAGACGGTGGAACTGGGCGGGCTTGCGCGATCACCGTCGGAAGCGGCCGCGGGCAGGTGCCGCGCGTCCGCTCTCCGAGCGCTCAACTCACGCTTGGTTGTACTGACGCGGCTGGAAACGGCGCCATGTTCGGGAGAATCGCCCCAGTCGTCGCGGGGGCGAGGGGCGGTGCGGAACGTGGGTGGAGCGACCAAGCCGGAGGAAAGCCGCAGAGATCGCTGTCGCTACGCCTGACGACTTGCGCGTCCGGACAAGGCCTTCGCGATCCCCGCCGCGGCTGGCGCTCGCTGGGTCGCCGGCGGCTTCGCAGGGATGTCCGGCGCGGGCGGGGCGAGATTGGTGCCATCGGCCGTCCGATGTCGCAATCGTCCCGCAGGCCCGATGCGATGCGACGTGATGGGGAGAACCAGGCGAATGACGTCCGACGATCGCCCCCTTTTCCCGCTGACCCGGCGGCAGGCACTGGAAGCCGGGGCGGCGCTTGCCATCCTGGGCCGCGCTGGACCCGCGATGGCGCGGGATGTTCCGGTGGCGGGAACCGCGCCGCCGGAATCGGGCGCACCGGCGATGACCGTCCGCCTGACGGTCAACGGCGTCGCGGAAGATCTCACGCTCGATACCCGTACCACGCTGCTCGATGCACTGCGCGAGCATATCGGCCTCACGGGATCGAAGAAGGGCTGCGACCACGGGCAGTGCGGGGCGTGCACCGTGCTGCTCAACGGCCGGCGCATCAATTCCTGTCTCACGCTCGCGGTCATGCATGACGGCGATTCGATCACGACGATCGAAGGCCTCGCGAAAGGCGACGCGCTGCACCCCATGCAGGCGGCCTTCATCCATCGTGACGGGTTTCAGTGTGGCTATTGCACACCCGGCCAGATCTGCTCCGCGGTCGGCATGCTGGCCGAACAGGCCGCGGGATGGCCGAGCCTGGTGACCGAAAACCTCACCACCCGGCCGGGTCTGACCGATGTCGAGATCCGCGAACGCATGAGCGGCAATATCTGCCGCTGCTCCGCCTACCCGAACATCGTTGCGGCCATACGCGATGCATCGAGAGAGACACTGTGAAACCCTTCACCTATGAGCGGCCGGAGTCCGCGGCCGACGCGGTCCGCGCCGTTGCGACGAAGCCCGGTGCCAAATTCATCGCCGGCGGCACCAATCTCCTCGACCTGATGAAGCTGGAAGTCGAGACCCCGACGCATCTCGTCGACGTCAACCGGTTGCCCCTGGGCGAAGTCGCGGACACGAGCGACGGAGGTCTGCGCATCGGTGCGCTGGTGCGCAACAGTGACCTCGCGGCGCACCCGCGCGTGCGTCGCGACTATGGCGTGCTCAGCCGCGCCCTGCTCGCGGGCGCGTCCGGCCAGCTCCGCAACAAGGCGACAACCGCCGGAAACCTGCTGCAGCGAACGCGCTGCTATTACTTCTATGACGTGACCAAGCCCTGCAACAAGCGCGACCCGGGGTCGGGCTGTTCGGCGATCGGCGGGTTCAACCGGATCCACGCGATCCTGGGCGGCAGTGACGACTGCATTGCGACCCATCCGTCGGACATGGCGGTGGCCATGCGCGCCCTGGACGCCCGGGTCGAGACGATTCGTCCGGACGGCTCCGCCGAGACGGTTCCGCTGGCGGAGTTCTATCGCCTTCCGGGTTCGACGCCGAGTGAGGAGAACGCGCTGCGGCCGGGGCAGATGATCGTTGCGGTCACGCTGCCGCCACCTCCGGCCGGCGTGCAGATTTATCGCAAGGTGCGCGATCGCGCCTCGTACGCCTTTGCGCTCGTCTCCGTCGCCGCGATCGTGCAGACCGTCGGCGGCAGGATGCGATCGGCCAGGCTGGCCTTCGGCGGCGTTGCGCCGCAGCCCTGGCGCGTCCCTGCCGCCGAAGCGGTGCTGGACGGCGCGCCTGCGGGTACTCCGGCATTCGGTGCGGCAGCCGACGCCGCGCTCCAGGGCGGTCGCGGCTGCGGCCACAACGACTTCAAGCTGCCGTTGCTGAAACGGACGCTCACCGCGGTGCTCGCCACGGCGACACGCACGACGTGAGGATGACGCCATGATCGACATGGACCGGCCGATGGGTCGCACGCCGCTCGACCGGCCGGGTGGTCTGGTCGGGCAGGGTCTCGATCGCATCGACGGCAAGCTGAAGGTAACCGGCCGCGCGCCTTATGCGTACGAGTACCGCTTCGACAGGCCGGCTTACGGGTTTCTCGTCCTCTCTACGATCGCCAGGGGCCGGATCCAGGATATCGATACCGCCTCCGTCGAACAGGCGGCCGGGGTGATCCTGATCCTCACGCATCGGAATATGCCGAAACAGGCGCCGAACTCGCCGAGGACCGCGCCGCAGCTGGTCGATGACAGGATCGCGTTCCGGGGCCAGCCGATCGCGCTGGTCGTTGCCGACAGTTTCGAGAACGCGCGCGCTGCGAGCTACCTCGTCAAGGTGCGCTACGTCGCGGAGATGGGCGCGCACGACCTCGCCGCGGCGCAGGGCAGCGCGATCATCCCGCCGCCGCGCAACGGCAGTTCGCCGGACACCAGCAAGGGCGACGTGGACGCCGCGCTCGCCGCAGCGCCGGTGAAGATCGAGGCGACCTACAGGACGCCGGCGCAGACGCACGCGATGATGGAGCCGCACGCGACGATTGCCGTGTGGAATGGCGAGCGGCTGGTCCTGTGCAACGCCAACCAGAACGTAAGCCGCGGCGCGGCGACGGTGGCCGCGACGCTGCAGATCCCGCGCGAGAACGTGCGGGTGATCAGCCGCTATGTCGGCGGTGGGTTCGGGGCGAAGCTCGCGGTGCAGGCCGATGCGATTCTGGCCGCCGTCGCGGCGCGGATGATCCGGCGACCCATCAAGCTCGCGCTCACCCGCCCGCAGGTGTTTCCGGCAACCACGCACCGCAGCGACACGATCCAGCGGTTGCGGCTGGCGGCCGACCGGGACGGAACCTTGCTGGCAGTCGCCCATGAATCCTGGTCCGACAACGCGCCGGGAGAGAACTCGTATGAGGGCGCCGCCCAGGCCACGCGCAACATCTACGCGACGCCGAACCTCCTGACGGCGCATCGCCTGGTCCATCTCGACCTGCCGGTTTCCGCGGCCATGCGCGCGCCGGGCGAAGCGGTCGGTCTGCTGGCACTTGAATGCGCGATGGACGAACTCGCCGTGGCGCTCGAGATCGACCCGATCGAGCTGCGGATCAGGAATGAACCCCGGGTCGATCCGCAGCGGGGCACGCCGTTCTCGACGCGCATGCTCGTCCCCTGCATGCGCAAAGGCGCGGAGCTGTTCGGCTGGTCGCGGCGCAGCACCAGGACCGGACAGGTCCGCGACGGTGAATGGCTCGTCGGCATGGGCATGGCGGCGGCGATACGCGGCAATCCGATGCTGCCGGCTGCGGCGAAGGTGGCGCTGGGCCCGGACGGAATGCTGGTTGTCAGCAGCTCGATGACCGATATCGGAACGGGCAGCTACACGATCCTGGCGCAGATTGCGGCCGACCTGCTTGGTCTGCCAATCCACCGTGTCGCAATGCGGCTGGGCGACAGCGACCTGCCTCCCACGCCCGGATCGGGCGGGTCGTTCGGTGCGAACTCCGCCGGATCGGCAGTCTACGACGCCTGCATGAACCTGCGCGGCAAGCTCATCGCAAAGGCGGGATTCGACGCCGGTACACGGTTCATCGCCGGCCGGCTCGAGTCAGGCGGTCGCAGTGCGACAATCGAGGAGGTGGTCGGTTCGGCGACGATCTCCGCCGACGGCGCAGCCGATCCCGGACAGTCACGCAAGACCTTCACGCAGGAGTCGTTCGGCGCCCACTTCGCCGAAGTCGGCGTCAATGAAGTGACCGGCGAGATCCGGTTGCGACGCATGCTGGGCGTGTTCGCCGCCGGCCGCATCCTCAACGGCAAGACGGCGCGCTCGCAGGCGATCGGTGGAATGGTGTTCGGCGTCGGCGCGGCATTGATGGAGGCGATCGTAACCGATGTGCGGGACGGATCCTTCGTCAACGACAATCTCGCCGAATATCATGTCGCGGTCCACGCGGATATTCCGGCGATCGACGCCGTCTTTCTCCCCGAGCTCGACCCGCACTCGAGCGCGATGAAGAGCAAGGGGATCGGCGAGCTCGGCATTTGTGGCGCCGGCGCTTCGGTGGCGAATGCCGTGTACAATGCAACCGGAATCCGCATCCGCGACTATCCGCTGACGCTGGACAAGATCCTCGACGCCTGGTCGAGAGAGACCATGCCGGAGCAGCGAAGCGAGGTCGGCTCCGTCGGCAGAACCTAGCGACGCCAGCGGGCGTTGCGTGGGCCCGGTGCCAGGATACGCTTGGGGGCGCGCGGGCGATGCCGGGTGCGGCCTTCGAGCCTCTCGCGCAGGACCGCGGGATGGGCGTACGATCGATGCCCGCCGCCGCGCGGTCCAGTCGGTCGATGCGCGTTGATGGAGGCTCCCGGTGACACGAAAGCTGACCCTGCCCGCTCCCGTGACCCTTGCCGCCTTCGACGCGCTCTTCGAGCAGGTCAAGAACTGGGGCCGTTGGGGAGAGGACGACGAACTCGGCACGCTCAACCACATCACGCCGGCCGGGATCGCCGAGGCGGCAAAGCTCGTCCGCAAGGGACGCCGTGTCTCGATGGCCCTGCCGATCAACAAGACGGCCGGCCCCGACAATCCGAATCCCGCGGTGCACCTGATGTCGCTGATGCACGACCTGCCGGTCAGCGAGAGCGGTCTCTCCTTCGGCATGTGCTATCTGGCGATGGCCAGTCATGGCGACGCCCACACGCATGTCGATGCGCTCAACCACGTCGGCTACAAGGGCCGGCTGTACAACGGCAAACCCGCCGCGCTGCTCACGTCGCGCGGCTCGGATTGGGGCAGCATCGCCGCCTATCACGCCGGCATCGTCGGCCGGGGCGTGCTGCTCGACGCGGCCCGTCACCGTCGGATCGACTGGCTGGAGCCCGGCGAGGCCGTCACCCGTGCCGAACTGGAGGAAATCGAAAGGTCTCAGGGCGTTCGGCTGGGGGAAGGCGACATCCTGGTTTTCCGGACCGGCCATCATGCCCGGCGGCTGGCTCTCGGCCCCTGGAACAACGAATATCCGCCGGCGGGTCAGGGCAAGGCCGGTCTGCATGTCGATACCGTGCCGTGGATGCACGAGCGGCGCATCGCCGCCTTCCTGCCCGATGGCGATGGCGAGACGGTGCCGAGCCAGGTGGAGGCAATGCCTTATCCGATCCATGCCCTGCAATTGACGGCGATGGGCATGCTGGTTTCCGACAGTCTGCAACTCGAGGATCTCGCGAAAGCCTGCGAGGAGGAGCAGCGCTGGGAATTCATGGTGGTCGGATTGCCGCTGCGCCTGCCCGGCGCCACCGGCTCGCCGTGGAATCCGATTGCGATCTTCTGACCGGAAGCGGCAGGGCGGTTGCGTGTAGTGAAGGGCGATCCGCGGGCAACACCGCCCCGGCAGATGCGCAGCCTGCCCCGGAGCGCCGGTTGCATTTGTCACGCCATCGAATCCGCCGGCGATCGCGGCGCAAGGGGCGGCGTCAGACGTTCGCCGGCTTGTAGGCCACGACCTTCATCTCGACCCGACAGTTGAAGTTGAAACGCATGGGAAAGATCGATCGGACGGGAGGGTCGGCGGGGAAATAGGTTTTGTAGATCCGGTTGAAGGCAACGAAGTCGCGTGCATCGCTGAGCCAGCATTCGCAACTGATGACGTCGGCCAGGCTGCAGCTCGCGACGGCGAGCGCTTCCTTGATGAAGCCGAACGTCCGATGCACCTGCTCCTCGAGGCTCATGCCGCCATTGCCGGTCCCGTCATCGATGACGTTGCCGGCCTCGTCATAGGTAACGTCGAGCGGATCGAACAGCCATGGCCCGTAGGCCGAGGTGAAAACGAAATCTCCCGCCCGCACGGCCTTGGAGATCGGCACGGCGTGATCGGCCGGGAAAAACTGCTTCATGGATCGCCTCCTTCTCGGGGCCGGACGCGTAATGTCCGGAGGCAGACGACCGCGTCGCGTCGCACGTCATAGCCCGTGCCGGACGGCTCGATCGCGGATCGTGACGCGGCATGGGTCTCTCGACCGGCGCTCCGAACACAGGACCGCCCCGGCGTCTCGACCCGCGCACGGCGAGCCCGCGGAGCATGCCGCGACCCGGTCCCCCGAGCGTCGCCCGGCGCGGAAGTCAAACGGATCGGGCCGGCAAGGTCAAGGATAAATGGGCGGTGGAGGTATTGACAGTTTGTCCAGGCGCTTGCCAAGTGCGAAACGCAGTCTGGCCGGAACACCGTGGGCCGCGGGCGATGCCACGGAGCGCGAGCGAATGCCATGAAGCCACCGCTGTCCGTGATGCCGTTGCGCCGCCGCAAGCGTTCGGACGACATCGCAGAACATATCGAGCGCGCGATCTCCACCGGGGAGTTCAAGGAGGGCGCGCCGATGCCCTCCGAGAAGGAGCTGGCAGAGCGGTTCGGGGTCGGCCGGCCGTCGGTCCGGGAAGCGCTGTTCACCCTGCAGCAGCAGGGCCTGGTCGAGATCACCAGTGGCACCCGCGCCCGGGTGACGACCCCCTCCGGCAAGTTTCTCGCCGGCCAGGTCGCGACACTGATCCGCCGCATGACCGCCTCCGGCCAGGGGCACGAGCACATGGAGCAGGTGCGCCTCCTCCTCGAGGCCGGCGTGGCCTGGCAGGCGGCGCGGGTCGCGACCGACGAGGACGTCGCGCGGCTGAGGGCGGCGCTCGACGCCAACGCGGCGGCACTCGGCAATATCGGGCTGTTCATCCGGACCGACGTGGCGTTTCACGCCGAACTCGCGGTGATCACGCGCAATCCGGTCTTCAGCGGCATCTATGACGCCCTGGTCGGCTGGCTGATCGATCAGCGCACCACGACGATCCACATGCCAGGGGCCGACACGCTTTCGGTGCGCGACCACACCGCCATCTTCGAGGCGGTCGCGGCGCGCGATCCGATGCGCGCCTTCAACGAGATGACCGGGCATCTCCGGCTGATCAGCGAATTCTATCGGGAATCCAAGGCTCTTTCGGAGGAGATCCTGCGTCAGGTCGCGCGCGACGTTGCCGGTCGGATCGAGCGTGAGCGGGCGTCGATGTGGACGGCACCCGCTCCGACGCGCGAACCGCAGCCGTCGGCGGCCCGAACCTTGGACGGCAAGGGTGGCGGGAACGGGAAGCGGGCGGATCGCGTCGTCCGTTCGAAGCCGACACCGGACCGGAAGGCCGGTACGCGCAGCGTCAAGCCCCGATCGCGAAGAGGGCCAGGCAGCGTGAACTGATCGGGGGTTGGCATGCCGACCATCGTTCTCGGCGCGGGCGTCGTCGGAAGCGCAACTGCCTGGTACCTCAGCCAGTCGGGACATGACGTCGTCCTGATCGATCGACAGGCCGCCGCAGGCATGGAGACGAGCTGGGGCAACGGCGGCGTCATCCACGCGAGTGAGGTCGAACCCTGGTCGCAGCCGGGCATGCCGATGAAGATCCTGAAGTGGCTCGGCCAGGAAAACGCGCCCATGCTGCTTCGCTATGGCGCGATTCCGCACATTCTCCGCTGGGGGATGGATTTCGCGCGCAACTGTACGCCGGAGCGCTTTCGCGACAACACCAAGGCCAATCTTCGCCTGGCGCTGCATTCACTGCGCTGCCTGCAGGAGATCGGCGCACAGACCGGCATCGCGTACGACCGCGCGACGCGCGGCGTGCTCAAGATCTATCGCTCCCGCGAGTCGCTCGACAATGCCGAACGATCGAGCGAGTTCCTCGCCGGCCTCGGGCTGGTCTACGAACGCATCGCCGTGGACCGCTGTCTCGAGATCGAGCCCGCCTTGAAGGACACCGGGTCGACGCTTGCCGGCGCGCTGTACTTCGCCCGGGACGAGGTCGGCGACTCAAACAAGTTTGCCGAGGGGTTGGCCGCCGCCTGCGCGGCGCGGGGCGTGCAATGCCGCTTCGGCGAGACCGTGCGGCGGGTCGAGACCACCGGAGGCCGTGTCCAGGCCGTCGTGACCGACAAGGAACGCATCCAGGCGGACACGGTCGTCATTGCCTTGGGCAGCTTCACCGCGCCCATGCTCGCCCGGAATGGGATCCGCGTGCCGATCTATCCGGTCAAGGGCGTGTCCATCACCTTCCCGCGTGCCGGGTGGAACGGGGCGCCGAACGTTCCCGTGATCGATGACAGCAAGCTGTTCGGCCTCGTCCCGATCGGTGACCGGATGCGGATTTCGGGCTCGGCGGAAATCACCGGCTATGACGCGACCCCGGCAATGTCGCGCGCCCGGGCGATCGTCGACAACGCGAGCTTCACCTTTCCAGAGCTGCCGCGCCATTTCGATTTCTCGACGGCGCGCATCTGGGCGGGTCTGCGTCCGGTCAGCCCTTCAGGCACCCCGATCATCGGCGAGACACGCATCAGGGGCCTGTGGATCAACGCGGGCCACGGTCATCTCGGCTGGACATTGTCGTGCGGATCGGGACAGGTCATCGCCGACCTCATCAACGGCCGCGACCCGGGCATCGCGATGCCGGACCAGGGCGTCGTCACCGCGGGTGCCGCGTGAGCCCGTCAAACGGCTCTCGCCAGGCGCGAGCCTACCAGGTGGCGGCGAGCGCGGCGATCACCTGCGCCGCCTGCGCGCAGTGCTCGGTCGTGAGATCGAGATGCGTCGCCGCGCGAACGGTGCGTGGTCCGAACGCGGATAGCAGCACGCCGCGCTGCCTCGCGGCGGCGACGAACGCCGCGGCGGAGGGTGCCGGCGCCACGAGCCGAAAGACGACGATGTTGGTCTGCACCGTCGCCAGATCGAGCTCGATGCCGCGCAGTGCGGCGATGCGTTCGGCGATCAGCCGCGCGTTCGCATGGTCCTCGGGGAGCCGATCGAGATTGCGATCAAGCGCATAGAGCCCTGCCGCGGCCAGGATTCCGGCCTGCCGCATCGCGCCGCCGAACCTCCGCCGCTGCCGGATCGCCCGGCCGATGGGCCCGGCGGCACCGGCCAGCACGCTTCCGACCGGGCAGCCAAGCCCCTTCGAAAGCGCGACCGAGACCAGATCGAACGGGGCGGCGAGCGAGGCGGGGGACGAGCCGGTCGCGGCGGCGGCATTGAACAGGCGCGCGCCGTCGAGATAGGTGGCGAGCCGCAGCGCCGTGGCGGTCGCGCAGATCGCGTGCACCGCGTCCTGGGGAAATACGATCCCGCCGCCGCGATTGTGCGTGTTCTCGATTGCGACGAGCGCCGTTGCCGGGAACACGATGTGATCGCGCGGCTTGAACGCCTGTTCGACATCGGCGGCAGTGAAAGTTCCCCCACGACCGACGACGCTGAACTGCACGCCCGCGTTGGCGCTCGCCGCTCCCGCCTCGTGCCACACGACATGCGCCTCGTCGCCGACGATGACCTCATCGCCGGGTGCCGTCAGTACCTTCAGCGCGATCTGGTTCGCCATCGTCCCGCTCGCGACGAACAGCGCGGCCTCCTTGCCGAGCAGCATCGCGATGCGGGCCTGCAGCTCATTCACCGAGGGGTCTTCGCCGTACTGATCGTCCCCGACGCGCGCCCGGGACATCGCCGCGCGCATGCCCTCGGAGGGCGTCGTCACCGTGTCCGAGCGCAGATCGATCATCGCCGCCTTCCCCTGGTCTCGCGAACTGCTCCGTGGGGTGACAGGTTAAAGTCTCGGCCTGGTATTGACAATTCAGCTCCACCGTCGCAGGGTTTCCGGCGTCTCTGGAGCGCGAGTCAGCGAAGCCGCCATCGCTGTTCGGGGGGAGCTCTGCAATGGCCCGATGTGCGCCGTTGCCAAATGCGGCTGGCGGCGCCAAACCTCGGTGGTGACGACGTGCTCCATCCGGTTCGCGCACCGGTGCCGGCCTTGGCGCGGGCGGCGAGCGACCTTCCACCAATGACCAGAACAGGGGAGAGAGCCGTGGAGAAAGCTAGCGATCGCGCGCGCGGGGGCGGCCTCGCGCACCACCGGATCGGGCGCCGGGCCCTGATCGGCGGCATGGCGGCCGGCGGAGCGACCGTGGCACTCGGCATGACCAGGCAAGCCAGCGCCGATTCGACGGCACCCTTCCAGCCGAGTGCGGCGGCGAAGTCGAAGAAGATCGCGTTCAGCCAGCCCGATACCAGCGCCTCGATCTGGCAACCGCTGATGGTCGGGGCGAGGGAAGCGGCGGCCAAACGCGGCTACGAGTTGCTGGTGAGCCATTCCAACTCGAAACTCGACGCGCAGCTCGCGGAAATCCAGACCTGGATCGCCGAGGGAGTTGCCGGGATCATCGTGCTGCCGCTCGACAACGACAGCCTCGAGCCCCTGATCAAGAAAGCGCACCAGGCGGGAATCAGGTTCCTCGACTACTCCGACAACGCGCTGCCCAATGTCGATGGCTGGGTGATCTTCGACAACCTTCAGGGCGCGCGCCTGATCGGGGATTACGCGGGTCAATGGGTGAACCAGACCCTCGGCGGCAAGGCTGAGGTGGCATTGCTGACGCACGAGATCCAGCTCACCGGGCGGCAGCGCATCCAGGGTGCGGTCGCGGCGCTGCAGAAAGTCGCCCCGGGTGCGAAGGTCGTCGCTCAGCACGAGGGCGTGCTGTCGCCGCAGACGCTGCCCGCGGCGCAGGCGATGCTCCAGGCGCATCCCGATATCAACCTGTTCATCTGCATCGCGGACGAGGGATGCGACGGGTGTCTACATGCCTTCCTCCAGACGCATCCGAGCGAATCGCGGACGAAGGAGATGTTCATCTGTGGCTTCGACGGATCGGCGCCGGTGATCCAGAGCGTGCTCAGCGGCAGCCCGATCCGCGCCACCGCCGCTCTCGATGCCGTCGCGATCGGCGCCGCATCGGTGGACGCGACGGTCAATGCGGTCCTGGGGTCAGGGCCGACGCAGATCAACTTTCCCTACGTCCTGGTCGACTATCAGTCCCAGGAGCTCGGGAAGAAGCTGCTCAAGGAGCTTGGTTGAGTTGATCGTGGCCGCCACACCGGATCGCGCAACGCGGCCGGAGCCCTGTTGAGCCATGGCGGGCACGACCGGCGCCTCGCGGGGCGCGTCGAAAACCGATCGGAGCTTCAACGCCGCCAGTCACATGGCGCTCCGGCGGCTCAGCGCCGCGCAGGGTGGCGGACTGTTCGTCGCCCTGCTGGCGCTCGCCGCCTATTTCACCTTCGCCAACGGCAGCTTCCTCACCCGTTCCAACCTGCTCGTCATCCTGCTCCAGGTCTCCGTCGTTGGGATGGTCGCGGTTCCCGGCGCCATGTTGCTGGTCGCGGGCAAGCTCGATCTCTCGGTCGGCTCGCTCGCCGGCCTCGCCGCAGCCTGCTTTGGCGAGTTCAACAAGATCATGGGATGGCCGCTCGGGTTCGCGATCGTCGGGGCCCTTCTCGTCGGCGCCCTCTGGGGATTGATGAACGGGATCCTGGTCGGCTACTTCCGGTTCTCGCCGGTCATCGTGACGTTGGGTGGCTATGCCGGCGCATCGGGCGTGGCACAGACGATCACCGCCGATGCCACAAGGACCGGGTTCGGACCGGTTTTCGCGGTGCTCGGCAACGGTGAGATCGCGGGCGTTCCGGTACCGGTCGTGATCTTCGTCGCTGTCTTCGCCATCGGCGCCTATTGCTGGTACGAGACGCCGATCGGCCGCCACCTGATCGGCATCGGCGCGAATCCGGAGGCGGCCGAGGCGGTCGGCGTGGCGACCCGGCGGCTGCCGTGCCTGGTCTACATCTTTTCCGGACTCGCTGCCGCGGCAGGCGGCCTGATCGTGACCTCGCAGCTCGACGGAGCGTCCGTGCAGATCGGCGCCGGGCTCGAACTGCAGGTCCTCACCGCCATCCTGCTCGGCGGCGTGGCATTCAACGGCGGTCGCGGCTCACTCTGGGGCACGCTTGCCGGAATCCTGTTCATCGGGGTTCTCGATGACGGGCTCATCCTCATCAACATCGGACCGTACGTGGCGGACCTGGCGATCGGCGCCGTACTCGTGGTCGCCGCAGGGCTGGACGTGCTCTATCAGCGGATCGAGCGCCTGCCGATGGGAACCCTCGAGGCGGTGCCGTCGGGAATCGAAGGCACGGGCGTCGCACAGCAGCGCACCGTCGCGGGGAATCCGACGCGTGAACACGGCATTCGTGACACGCAGCGCTGAAGCGTTGCCAGCGACCGGCAAGCCTGTTCCGCAGGCGCCTCCAGGCGGCGACGGGCAGGTGCTGGCCGTGCGCGAAATCAGCAAGCGCTACGGACCCGTCACGGCGCTGCGCGGCGTCTCGCTCGAGCTGCGCCGGGGCGAGGTTCTGGCACTCGTCGGCGATAACGGCGCCGGCAAGAGCACGCTCGTCTCGATCATCTCCGGCATGGCGCGACCGGACGCCGGCGAGGTGCTGATCGACGGCGAGCCCTTCGCCGGCCATGGTCCGAAGGCGGCGCGGGAAGCCGGCATCGAGACCGTGTTCCAGAACCTCGCACTCGTGCAGACGCTGAGCATCGCGGAAAACGTCTATCTCGGCCGCGAGCTGTATCGCGGCGGCGCGCTCGGTCGCGCACTGCGCTTTCTCGACAAGCGCCGGATGCGGCGCGAGGTCGAGACGACCTTCGACCGGCTCGGCCTCGATCTCCCGCCCGTCACGGCCAAGGCGGGTGCGCTTTCCGGCGGGCAGCGCCAGGCCGTCGCCGTCGCCCGCGCCATGCTCTGGCAGCGCAAGGTCGTGGTCATGGACGAGCCCGTCGCCGCGCTCGGCGTCCGGCAGACCGAGGCGGTGCTGTCACTGGTCGAGCGCCTCGGCCAGCACGGCGTCGCGACGCTTCTCGTCAGTCACAACATGGAGCACGTGTTGCGTGTCGCGCACCGCGTGGCGGTGATGCGGCTGGGCAGGAAGGTCGCCGATCTCGACCTGCGGACCGGCGAGGTGTCCGGGATGCATCTCGTCGGACTCATCACCGGAGGCATCACGGAGGCGGATCTGTCATCATGAGCACGTCGCCGGCACGGCCGGCAGGATCGCTGGAAGGGCGTGTCGTCCTGATCACCGGCGGGGCGAGGGGAATCGGGTTCGCCTGCGCGCGGTCCTGCGGCGTCGCCGGCGCGACGATCGTTGTCGCGTCGCCGGAGGAGGACGAGCTGGTCGAGGCGACGGGCCGGCTCGCCGCGGAAGGAGTGACGGCGTCGCAGGTCAGGATGGACATCCGTGATTTCGGGTCCGTCGAGCGGGGAATGGGCCAGATCGTCGGGACGCTCGGTCGCCTCGATGCGGTCGTCGCGAATGCGGGGGTGGCCGAGCAGTCGCTCGTCGCATCCGGCGATCCGGCGCGATGGCGGACCGTGATCGAGACGAACCTGGTCGGCACGGCGCACACGATCCGCGCCGCGGTGCCTTGCCTGATCAAAGCGGGCGGTGGCGACGTCGTGCTGATGGCATCGGTGTCGGGGCGCGAGACCTATGTCGGCGAGCCCGCCTACATCGCGAGCAAATGGGGCGTCGTCGGCCTCGGCCACGCCGCCCGCCGCGAACTGGAGCAACATGGCATCCGCGTCTCACTGGTGGAACCCGCGCTCGTCGACACACCGCTCACGCGTGGAAGCCCAAAAGTGCGTCGCCTGCTCGAGTCGGGGCCGAGCCTGACCCCGTCGGACGTCGCCGACTGCGTCCTCTGGATTCTGTCCCGGCCGAAGCACGTCTCGGTCAGCGAGCTGGTGATGCGTCCGGTCGGGCGCGGCGACGTCGAGTTCGACGCAGAGTAACGGCCGAGTGAACCGGGAGCGCACCGCGCCAACGAGCCTCCGACGGCTTGGCGCCGGTCGCTGACGTGAACGTTCCTGCGTCCGTGCCGTCACGCGCCGCGCGCCATTGTACCACGCGGTGAGGAACCTGCCCGCGGTGTCGAGCGGGTGAGTGAAGCACTGCCGCAAAAGGGGAGGGGAGGCGTGGAGATCCTGGGCTACACGACGCCGGTCGTGGCGTACCCCGGCCAGCGGGTCGACGTGAAGGTGAGCTGCGCGGCGTCGCAGTTCCAGGCCCGTCTCGAGCGTCTTGCCGGCGCCGGCGGCCCCGGTCCGTTTGCCGCGCGCAGGCTCGAGCAAGCAACGACGCTTCCCGGCAGAAGACAGCCGATCAACTCTGGATCCTGCGCCGTCGCCGAGCTGCCGGTTGAGCTTCCCTCGGGACGCGGGCTGAGCTGGCAGGCCTGGGTGATGCCGACGCGTCTCAGGGAAGCTCGCCAATGCGTCGCGTCGCTCGTCGGCGCGGACTGCGCCCTGGAGCTCGAAGTCTCGACGGCCGGTTGGCACCTCTCGATCGTGTCGGAAGGCGCAAGCGCATGCGAGATCCCGGTCGCCGGGTCGATCAAGGAGCATCGCTGGCATTTCGTGGCCGCGACGGTCGATCCCGTGTCCGGGCGGATGCGCCTCGTCACGCAAGCGTTCACGGGGCTCGGCCGATCTCCATCCGTCAGCGCCGAGGCACCGCTGGCGCGCCCGCCAGCCGCGCCACGCCGCGTGCTGCTCGCGGCGGGCGAAGCGGGCTCGCAGCCGGACCGGCACTTCAACGGCAAGATCGACTCGCCGCGTCTCTACGCGCGGGCGTTGTCGGAGGACGAACTCGCAGCCCTGGCGATGGACGTGCCGCCACGCCGGATTGCCGATCTGTGCTGCGCCTGGCGTCTCGCGCCCCAGCCCCCCGGAGGCGATTTCGTGGCGCGGGATGAGGGACCCCTGCAGGCCCACGCGCGCCTCGTCAACGGCCCGACCCGGGCCGTGACCGGCCACAGTTTCGACGGGCGCCAGCTGCGTTTCAGCGACGCCCCGGAGCAATACAACGCTGCCCATTTTCACGAGGATGACCTGATCGACTGCGAATGGGAAACGGATGTCAGCTTCGAGCTGGATGCGGACTGCCCAAGCGGCGTCTACGGCGTCGTGCTCTCCTGCCAGGACGGCACCGACATCGTCCCGTTCATCGTGAGCGCGGGTCGGAAGAGCGGCCCGAGATCGTCGAAGCTCGCGGTGCTGCTCCCCACCTTCAGCTACCTGGCCTACGCCAACGAGCATGCCGCCTGGCAGAACCCGATTCCGTCCTCGGACGCCAAGCCCCAGGTCGTCACGCACGTCGACCGCTTCATGGCGGATCACCGACTGCTCAGCATCTACGACCTGCACGGCGACCGCAGCGGCACCTGCCTGTCCTCGTGGCGTCGGCCGGTGCTGAACTTTCGCCGCGGTTACCATCTCCCGCTCATCGCGGCACCGCACCAGTTCAGCGCCGACCTCGATCTGCTGGCCTGGCTCGAGGCCGAGGGAATCGCCTATGACGTGATTGCCGATGACGACCTGCATGCGTCCGGCGTGGCAGCACTCGCTCCCTATCGTGCAATCGCCACGGGCACCCATCCGGAATACTGGTCCCCGACCATGCTCGACGGACTTGAGGAGTATCTTCGCGACGGCGGCCGGCTCGCCTATCTCGGCGGCAACGGCCTCTATTGGGTGACGACCACGCCGGAAGATCGCACCGACCTCATCGAGGTGCGGCGTGGACGCGCCGGAACCCGGGTGTGGGAATCGTCGCCCGGAGAGGAGTATCACGCGACGACCGGCGAGCGCGGCGGGATCTGGCGCAACCGCGGCCGGGCACCGCAGCGTCTGCTCGGTGTCGGTTTCACCGCACAGGGCTTCGACCAATCGCTGGCCTACCGATGGATGATCGACGTCACCCATCCGGTCGCCGGATTTCTCGCCGCGGGCATTGATACGAGCCAGCCGCTCGGCACGGCGGGGTCGATCCTCGGCGGCGCCGCCGGCTTCGAGATCGACCGGGTGGATGAACGGCTCGGCGCGCCGGGTGAGGCAATCCTCGTCGCCACGGCCGATGGTTTCAGCGATGCCTATCAAGGCACCGTGGAGGATGTGCTCACCGCGGATTCGCGTCAGGGCGGCACCGTCTCGCCGCTGGTGCGCGCGGATGTCGTATTCGTGCCCCTGACCGGGGGAGGCGCCATCTTTTCGGTCGGATCGATCGCCTGGTGCGGAGCGCTCGGAGCGGGCGGCGGCAAGAACCCCGTGGCGCGTCTCACCTTCAATGCAATTGCTCGGTTCCTCGAGGACTGATGGCACCTCGCAGCGCGAGTAACCGCCATGACGGGCCGGCCGGTCTCCGACCAGGGAACCCGCTCAGTCCCCGGAATTACTTGCGAGTCAGTGCGAGGGGCGGGAAGCGACTTCCGCCCCAGCCCGCGAAAGGGGCACCCGGGCGCGGCGGGGCGTTTCCGCTCCGCGAACGACCCCAGCGACCCGCCTCCCCTAATTCCGTCTCGCTGGCCACCCGGCCGGTGTATACTCGGTGCAACGGATCGGGAGGAACGGACGAGGCATGGTGCTGCCGCCGGCGATCCGCCGTGGCTACTCGTTGCGTCGCGAGCCCGCTCGCGCCGTCGCGGAGCTGCACGCTGCGATTGACCAGCCCGATCCGGGACTGATCGTCTTCTTCTGTTCCAGCGATTTCGACCTCGAGGCGCTCGCCGCGGCGATCCGTGACCGTTTCGGTGAGCGGGGCGTGATCGGCTGCACCACGGCCGGCGAGATCACGCCCGCCGGCTACATGCACGGATCCATCACCGGGTTCAGCATGAGCGCCGCCGATTGCCGTGCGGTCTCCGAGCTGATACCGGGCCTGTCGGACTTCCAGATGGTCCGGGGCCACGAGGCGAGCGAGCGTCTCGTTTCGGCCTTCATGCGCGACGATCGCGACCTGAACCCCGCCGACACCTTCGCCCTGCTGCTGACCGACGGGATGTCGACCAATGAGGAGCCGCTCGTCGCCGCCATCCATCAGCGATTGCAATCCGTGCCGCTGCTCGGCGGCTCCGCGGGCGACGACCTACGGCTGGACCGGACCCATGTCTATCATCGGGGCCGCTTCCATCCGGATGCCGCCCTGCTGACGCTGGTCAAGACGGCCCGCCCGTTCCGGATCTTCAAATGCCAGCACTTCGTCGGATCCGACACGCGCATGGTGGTGACGCAGGCGGATCCGGCGCGGCGTGTCGTCATCCAGATCAACGCCGAGCCGGCCGGGCGCGAGTACGCGCGCATCGCCGGTCTCGACATGCGGCAGCTCACGCCGATGACCTTCGCGGAGAACCCGGTTCTCGTGAAAGTCGGTGGCGACTACTACGTGCGCTCGATCCAGAAGCTGAATGACGACGGCAGCCTCACCTTCTTCTGCGCCATCGACGAAGGCGTCGTGTTCACCCTGGCGCGCCGGCGGGACCTGATCGCCGATCTGCAAGGCAATTTCGACGCGGTGCGGCGCGAGCTCGGGCCGCCCGACCTGGTGATCGGTTTCGACTGCATCCTGCGCAGCCTCGAAGCCGAGCGGCGGCAGGTCAAGCACATTGCCGGCCGCATCATGGCGGAGAACAATGTCATCGGCTTCGGCACCTACGGCGAGCAGCTCTCGGCCATGCATGTGAACCAGACCTTCACCGCGATTGCCTTCGGCGCGGCACGGCCGGGTTGATGTCGACCCTGCCCGGCGATCGGCCCGGATCGCGGCTCGCGATTCTGGAGGAGGAGAATCGCAAGCTCCGCAAGATCAACCAGGTGCTGATGGACCGCGTCGAGCGGGACATGGATGCACAGGGCGGCAACGCCTACTCCCTGTTTCAGACGGCGATCACGCTCGAGGGCAAGGTCTCGGAGCGCACCTCCCAGCTCACCGAGCTGACCCGCCGGCTGATGCACGAGATCTCGGAACGTCGCCAGGCGGAGCAGGCGTTGCTGGACGCCAAGGCGGAGGCTGAGCGGGCCAATCTCGGCAAGACCCGCTTCCTCGCCGCCGCCAGCCACGATCTGCACCAGCCGCTGAACGCGGCCCGTCTGTTTCTCGGCGCCCTGGCCGATGAGGTCGCCGGCGAGCGGGCGAACTCCCTGCTCCGGCGCATCGAGGCCGCGCTCGAGACGGTCGATGTGGTGCTGACCGATCTGCTCGACATCTCACGTCTCGACACCGGCGCATGGCCGGTCAGCCCCTCCAGCTTTGCCCTGGCGCCGCTGATCCAGCGCCTGGCCGACGAGTACAGCGCGCAGGCCCATCGCTTCGGCCTGGATTTGCATGCGGTCCCGAGCAGCGCGACGATCCGCACCGATCGCCAGCTGCTCGAGCGGATCGTACGGAACTTCATCAGCAATGCGATCCGCTACACCGAAACCGGACGGATTCTGCTCGGCTGCCGCAACCGGGGGGCCGCGGTCGCGATCGAGGTGTGGGATACCGGCATCGGCATCCCGCGCGATCGGCTGGACCGGATCTTCGAGGAATTCCACCAGCTCGGCGCCGGGCCGGAGCGCCCGGACAGGGGCCTCGGCCTCGGCCTTGCGATCGTGCAGCGCATCGCGCGGCTTCTGGCACTGGAGGTCGAGGTCGACTCCCGCATCGGCCATGGATCGCGCTTCGCGGTCCTGGTGCCCCGCGCCGAGCCTTGTGCCGCACCGGGCGAGAGCGATCCCGGCCTGCTGCCGGTGCCCAGCCGCGATTTCGCGAGCTATCTCGTGCTGTGCATCGACGATGATCCCGCCACCCGGGATGCGATGGCCGAATTGCTGGGATCCTGGCGCTGCGAGCTCGTCACCGTCGCGACGCTGGAGGAGGCGTTGGCGGCGCTGGCGCGCGCGGGACGCGCCCCCGATCTGATCGTCGCCGACTACCATCTGCAGGAGGGCGCGCTCGGTACCGAGGTCATCGCCGCGTTGCACGGGCGTTTCGGCAGCGCGATCCCGGCGCTGTTGGTCTCCAGCAACCGCACCGCCGCGATGCGCGCGCTGGTCAAGGCGCACGGGCTGAGTTTCCTGGCGAAGCCCATTCCGCCCGCCCGGCTGCGCGCTCTGATGAGCTATCTGCTCGGAGGCGATCAGGCGGCCCAACTCTGATCATTCGGCTCTGATCATCCGACGCCGGAGCGCGGTCCCTGCAGCTTCCGGAAGGCGACGATCGCCTGGGCGCGGCTGCCGACGCCGAGCTTGCGCAGCACCGCGGTGACGTGTGCCTTCACCGTCAGGCTGCTGATCGCGAGCTCGCGGGCGATCTCCTTGTTGGACCGGCCCTCCGCCAGCAGCGTCAGCACCGCGAGCTGACGCGGGGTCAGCGCCGCCTCCTCGGCCTCGTCTTCCACGGCCGAATCCAGCATTTCGCGCGGCACGTAGATCCCGCCATCGAGGATGATCTGCAAGGCGCGCTCGAGCGCCTGCTTCGGCAGCGATTTGGGCACGAACCCGGCCGCGCCGCAGGCCATGACGCGGTGCATCGTCGCGGGATCGGACACCATCGAGATCACCATGACCGGTGTCGCCGGCAGCCGGGACCGCAGCATGGCGAGGTCCTTGAGCCCCTCCCCGTCCGGCAGCACCAGGTCGAGCAGGATCAGGTCGATATCCTCCTCGCGCTCGGTGATTTCGGCGAGCTGCCGTCGTGTCCCGACTTCCAGGCAGGCGACGCTCTGGCCGCGGTCGAGGAACACGCGCCCGATGACGTCCCGGACGGCTTCCCGGAACAGCGGGTGGTCCTCCGCGATCAACACCTTGGCCATCGCGCCCATCCTGCCTGCGCGCCGCGCGGGTTTCCAGGGGAACATCACGGCCTCGCTACGACCAAGGTCGTACTCGCGAGGCGTCAGGCTACGACCTCTGGGCAATGGCGCCGCCGTCGGGCTCGGGATACGTCCGGCGCAATACCGAATCGATCGGGTCCAATGACCCGTTGATCAAAGTCAAACGGGGGCGGAGGTGAACGTGCCAAACAAGCGCGCGCAGTGGAAGAGTTGTGTCGCCGTGGCCGCGTTGCTCGCGGCGACCCCGGCAGGGGCCCGTGCCGCTGACGCGGGCGACTGGCCGATGTACGGCCACGGCTACGACAACACCCGGTTCAGCCCGCTGACCGAGATCACGGCGGGGAATGTCGGCAAGCTCAAGCTCGCCTTCGCGTTCTCGCTGGGCTCGCTGCGGTCGAACGAATCGACGCCGATCGTGATCGGCGACACGCTCTACGTCTCCTCGTCCTGGGGACCAAAATTCGTCTATGCCCTGGATGCACGAACCGGGGCGATGAAGTGGAAATACGAGCCGGATATCCCGGACGACGTGCTGCAATACGCATGCTGCGACGTCGACAACCGCGGCGTCACCTATGCTGACGGCAAGATCTTCGTCGGCCGACTCGACGGCCATCTGGTCGCGCTGGATGCGAAGACCGGCAAGGAGCTGTGGGACACCAAGGTGGTGGACTACACGCAGGGTTCGGTCATCACCTCGCCGCCGCTGGTGGTCAAGAACCTGGTGATCACCGGCTTTGGCGGCGGCGAGTACGGCGTGCGCGGATCGCTGCAGGCCTACGACATCAATACCGGCAAACAGGTGTGGAAGACCTGGACGGTGCCGGGGCCCGGCGAGCCGGGCAACGATACCTGGAAGGGCGACAGCTGGCAGCACGGCGGCGCGGCGCCCTGGCTGGTCGGCTCCTACGATCCGAAGACCAATACCGTGTTCTGGGGTACCAGCAATCCCGGGCCGTGGAACGCCGCGGTTCGCAGCACCGGCACGAGCGACTACGGCAAGCTGACCAACCTCTATTCCGCCAGCACGCTGGCGCTCGATGCCGATACCGGCCGGATCAAATGGTACGTGCAGGACACGCCGGAGGACGCCTGGGACTTCGACGGCGTCAACGAGCTGGTGCTGGCGGACCTCAAGATCGACGGCCAGACCGTGCCCGTCTACATGAAGGCGGATCGCAACGGGTTCTTCTACGTGGTGAACCGCGATACCGGCAAGTTGATCTCGGCCGAGAAATACGTGCCGGCCAACTGGGCGACCTCCGTCGACCTCACGACGACACGTCCGGTGGAAGTGAGTTCGAAGCGGCCGACTGCCGACCACCCGGCGAAGGACGTGTGTCCGAACCTGATCGGCGGCAAGAACTGGCAGCCGATGTCGTACAATCCGGACACCGGACTGGTCTACATCCCATCGAACAATGTCTGCATGGATTGGAAGGTCTCCAGCGTCAAGTATCGCCGCGGGGTGTTCTATCTCGGCGGTGAGTTCCCGCCGGTGCCCGGGCCTGGCGGCTATCTCGGCGAACTGATCGCCTGGGATCCGGTCGCGCACAAGCAGGTCTGGGGCATCAAGGAGGATCTGCCGTTCAACGGCGGCACCCTGAGCACGGCCGGCGGCGTCACCTTCTACGGCGATCTGCACGGCATCTTCAAGGCGCTGGACGCGAAGACCGGGAAGGAGCTGTGGAGCATGAATGTCGGGTCCGGCGTGGGCGCGGGTCCGATCAGCTACAGTGTCGACGGCAAGCAATACGTCGCGGTCGTCGCCGGCCGGACCGTCTCGCTCGCCGCCTTCGTCGGCGGCATCGGCGAGAAGATGCTGGCCGCCACGCCCGAGGGCGGGACGCTGTTCGTGTTCTCCGAATGAGCCGCCCGATGGGAGATCCAGGCAATGGATGCGGAGCGGCCGTCATGCGGCCGCTGACGCAAGGGCTCCGCGCTCACGGTCGCCGTCTGCGCGGCAAGGCCGGACTGTCGCTGCTGCTGCTGACGTCGTTCCTGGCGCTGCATCCGGCGCGCGCGGCGAGCGGATCGGAGGCCGTTCGGCCGCTGCGACTGTGCGCCGATCCGACCGACCTGCCGTTCAGCAGCAGCCAGCCGGGAACGCCGGGACTGTATATCGAGCTCGGACGCGCCCTGGCGCGATCGCTGGGCCGGCCGGCGGAGACCGTCTGGCAGCTCACCTATTTCGGGCCGCGCTCGGTGCGCACGACACTGCTCGCCGGACTCTGCGACGCGATGATCGGCCTGCCCGACGATCCCGACTTCATGGGACCGAAGCTGATCTTTTCCGCGCCCCTGATGCGGATCGGCTACGTGCTGGCGACGCCGAGATCGCATCCCGCGACAACGCTCGAGGCGCTGAAGGGAAGGCGCATCGCCGTCCAGTACAGCACCACGCCGCACAGCGTCGTCGGTGCCCGCGACGACATGACCGCGGTCACCGTCCTGGAGCCGGACCAGGCGATGCAGGCGCTCGCCCAGGGCAAGGTCGACGCCGCTTTCGTGTGGGGTCCGGTCGCCGGCTACATGAACCGGACGCTGTTCCATGACGCGTTCGCGCTCACGCCGGTTTCGGGTCCGGGCATGACCTGGCCGGTCTCCGTCGGTTTTTCGCGCCGGGATGCCGCGCTGCGCGACCAGGTGAACGCCGCCATCCCGCAGCTGCGGCCGGTGATTGCCGCGCTCCTGGCGAAGTACGGCTTCCCGGTTGACGCCTCGGCCGCCAGCGCCAGCGCGGCGCCAGCCGCGAGTCCGGTGCACCTCGCCGCCGCCAGCGGTGCGGCCCCGGCGCAGTCCGACGCCGCCCCAAGCCCGGCTGCCGCGGCGGCGCCCGCGGTCGGCGGCGCCGCGGTGGGAGAGGGGCACGATCTGTTCAACGGCACCTGCGCCCATTGCCATGGCGTGGACGCGGTCACGACCGAACGGCGGATCAATCTCCGTCTCCTGCAGCACCGCTACCAGGCGCGGATGGATGAGGTGTTCTTCTACACCGTGACGCACGGCCGGCCGAGCAAAGGCATGCCGAACTGGAGCGGCGTCTTCAGCCAGGCGGATTTCACCAAGATCCTCGCCTACCTGCACACGATTCAGGCGAGCGAGTGAACGGCACCCGTCGAACCGAACGGCACAGCAGGAGGAGAGCATGGTCGACAAGGCACTGAGTGAGGTCGCGAAGTCGATCGCGATCCGGCCGCAATACGACAATTTCATCGGCGGCAAGTGGACGCCACCGGTACGCGGCCAGTATTTCGACAACATCTCGCCCGTCAATGGTACCGTGGTCTGCACCGTCGCCCGCTCGACCGCGGAGGATATCGAGCTGGCGCTGGATGCCGCGCATGCCGCGAAGGCCGGCTGGGCGCGCACCCCGGTGGCGGAGCGGGCGCTGCTGCTCAACCGCATTGCCGATCGCATGGCTGACAAGCTCGACGTGCTGGCGATGGTCGAGACGATCGACAACGGCAAGCCGATCCGCGAGACCAAGGCGGCGGACCTGCCGCTGGCGGTCGATCATTTCCGCTATTTCGCCGGCTGCATCCGCGCCCAGGAAGGCTCGCTCGCCGAGATCGACCCCGACACCATCGCCTATCATTTTCACGAGCCGCTCGGCGTCGTCGGCCAGATCATCCCCTGGAACTTCCCGCTGCTGATGGCGACGTGGAAGCTGGCGCCGGCGCTCGCCGCGGGCAATTGCGTCGTGCTGAAGCCGGCCGAACAGACGCCGATGAGCATCGTCGTCCTGATGGATATCATCGGCGACCTCCTGCCGCCGGGCGTGCTCAACGTGGTCAACGGGTTCGGCGTCGAGGCCGGAAAGCCGCTTGCGCAGAACAAGCGCATCGCCAAGATCGCCTTCACCGGCGAGACGACGACGGGGCGGCTGATCATGCAATATGCCGCCGACAATCTGATCCCGGTGACGCTGGAGCTCGGCGGCAAGTCGCCGAACATCTTCTTCGACGATGTCGGCGCGGCGGACGACGAGTTCTTCGACAAGGCGCTCGAGGGCTTCACCATGTTCGCGCTGAACCAGGGTGAGGTCTGCACCTGTCCGAGCCGTGCGCTGGTGCACGAGAAGATCTACGACCGCTTCATGGAGCGGGCGGTGGCGCGCGTGGCCAAGGTCCGCCAGGGCAATCCGCTCGATCCGACCACCATGATCGGGGCCCAGGCTTCGAACGACCAGCTCGAGAAGATCCTGTCCTATCTCGATATCGGTCGGCAGGAGGGGGCGAAGGTGCTGATCGGCGGCAGTCGGGCCGATCTCGGCGGCGAGCTGAGCGGCGGCTACTATGTCCAGCCGACGGTCCTCGAGGGCCACAACCGGATGCGCGTCTTCCAGGAGGAGATCTTCGGGCCGGTCGTGTCGGTGGCGCGCTTCCGCGATGAGGCGGAGGCGCTGGCGATCGCCAATGACACGCTGTACGGGCTCGGCGCCGGCGTATGGACGCGCGACGGCGCGCGCGCCTACCGGGTCGGTCGCGCCATCCAGGCCGGCCGCGTCTGGACGAACTGCTACCACCTCTATCCCGCGCATGCCGCGTTCGGCGGCTACAAGCAGTCCGGGATCGGGCGTGAGACGCACCGGATGATGCTGGACCACTACCAGCAAACCAAGAACCTTCTGGTGAGCTACAGCCCGAAGGCGCTGGGCTTCTTCTGAGGCGAAGGCGGGCCGGGTCGTTCCCGGCCCGCCTGTTGCTCGCGGAGTGCGGCATGGTGGATCGTGTGATCGTAACCGATGCGGCGGCCGGGCTGATCGAGGCACTGGCAACGCGGCACGGCGCGTTGCTGTTCCATCAGTCCGGCGGATGCTGCGACGGCAGCGCGCCGATGTGCTATCCGGCGGCGGAATTCCGGGTCGGCGCGCATGACGTTCGACTCGGCACCATCGCCGGGTGCCCATTCTACATCAGCGGACCGCAGTTCGAGTATTGGCAGCACACGCAACTAATCATCGACGTGGTCCCCGGACGCGGTCACGGATTCTCGGTGGAGGCGCCGGAGGGGTTGCGCTTTCTGACCCGCAGCCGTCTGTTCACCGACGACGAGCTGGTCGAATTGCGCGCCGAGGCGGCGGGCGGACAGGCGAAGGTGGGCGACTAGCGCACGGCGCGGTATCGCTCAGGTGGGCCTCACCGCCTGGCTTTTCTCGGAAGTGCACATCGGGAGAAAAGAAGCGCTCCCGATGCTGCCTGCCCTGAGGACATCGGGGACAAGTCTCGCCAGCGTCCAGGTCCAGCGGAAATTCCCGGCGCACGGCCGCCGTCCTGGCACGCGCCCGGTTGCGGCCACCCCAGTCACTGACGGTCTTCATCCGCATCCGTCGGGACACTCGCCAATCGCAGCTCACACGCCTCTGCGTAGTCGATCAGCGACCTGATGACTTTGGGGTCAATGATCTGCCCGGCCAGTCGCCGACAGAGTGCCGCCTGCCGGGAGATTGCCTCGAGGTCCATCGCCGCCACACTCGCCAGATCCGAAGCCGGTAGCCCGACCAGTACGCTCACAGGCGGTCGCCCTCTTTGATCCAGGTCAAGCGGTCGTCGCGCGGGCAGTATATCAGCTCGAGGTCGAGGGTATAGCTCGGATCTTCATCGATCCGAGCCGGCCATTAACGATGCGATCGGCGCCGCCACGGATCGGATGTGCGTCGCGGACAGTCAACTCGTCGTCGTCGCGCGGCGCACCCTCAGGGCGATCGTCAAAGGCGTCAGGGCTGGGTCTGGTGTTGCGCAGATGGCGCCTGGCGTTGCGTCGCGCGCCACATCAGGACATGGCCGGGCGGGACCAGGCCGTCCAGCAATGCCAGGGCGGCCTCCGCCACGCTCGGCTTGTCGAAGAATTCGATCACCAGCGGCAGGTCGACGTTGATCCGCAGCATGTCGGAGGCGCGGATCTCGCCACTCTCGCCAAAGCCGGCGATGCCTCGGAAGACGATCACGCCCTGCACCCGTTGCCGGTCGTGCAGGATGTTGAGGATCTCCTGCATGAGAGTCTTCTTCCGGCCGTGCTCACCCTCGCGGAGATAGATCCGGACGACCAGGACCTCGTTGTCCACCGGCCTGCTTCCTACAGGTTGCGGGCGATATACGCACCGCCGTACGCGCAGAGGAAACCCAGCCCGACCGAGAGTGCGACGTACAGCGCGGCCTTGCCGAACTCGCCCTGCTCGGTCAGCAGCAGGGTCTCCATCTCGAAGGTCGAGAATGTCGTGTAGCCGCCGAGCACCCCGGTGAGGATGCCGGTCCGCAGCGCAGGGGAGAGGGTCAGCCGCTCCAGAGTCTCGATGAACAGGAATCCCATCAGGAATGCGCCCAGCACGTTGATGCTCAGGGTCGCATACGGGAAGTCGCGACCGTAGATCGTCTGCACGAGATTGGTCATGGCGTAGCGGGCCCAGCAGCCCAGGGTGCCCCCGATCGCGATCGCAACATAGATCCACACCTGCCGACGCACCCTCTCCTGCATGGCCAGTGCCAGCTTTCGCTGAAAGCCGGCACAGGGCAATTTGTTGAGTATCCGATTCACGCGGCGAAGCGTGGTCGCGGCGCGACTCGCGCTTCTCTGCGACCGGACACTAGATCAGCGCGAGACCCAGGATCACGACCAGAAGCAAGCCGATCAGCCCGAGATAGAAGTTGAGGTGGCCGGACTGCAACAGGCGCATCCGGTCGGCCGCCGCCGTGACCAGCCGGATCGCCGGCGCGAACAGCGTGGGGCCGAACAACGGCGCCACGTCGTGGCTGAATGACAGCCGGCGGACGAAATACTCGCGCCCGGTGGTCTCGCGCGTCGTCTCGATCGTCGGCCGGTAGATGAAACTGTAGAAAGTGCGGAGTGCGTTCGAGAAGGTCAGCGCCGTCGTCGCGGTGCGTTCGACGTCCCGGTTTGCCCCGCCATACCAGACAGGGACGCGGCGCACCTCGTGGCGCCGGCCGAACAGCAGGAGCGCGATCGGCAGCAAGGCGAGCAACGGCATGACGATCACCAGCTTGCTCGGCGAGATGAAGGCGAATTTGGCCGTCAGCGGCACGAGCAGCCAGCCGTCGCGCATGCGCGCGGGGCTGTCGACGCCGAATTGCAGGATCGTCGCGCCGACCAGCGACGAAAGCCAGGCCGGCATGCCGGCCGCGAGGGCGATGACGCTGAACCCGAGCAGGCCGACCGCGCCGACCGTGCCGGCGCCGACCCGGCCGCTCTGATGGTTGCCGCGGCCAAGCAGGCCGATGCCGAAGACCTTGACGAAGGTCGCGAACGCCACCGCCGCGGTCAACGCCAATCCTGCGCCGGCCAGCGCGAGCGTCAGCCGCCCGGCCAGGTTCGGCAGATGGAAGCCCTGGAACAACGTCTGGAACACGTACCATTCGCTGACGAAACCGGCCTGGGGCGGCATCGCGGCCAGGCTCATCGCGGCGAACAGGGCGCCCAGGCCGAATATCCAGGAGCTGCGCCGCGCGAGCAGCGAATGACGGATCAGATAGCCGCCGGTCGCCGCGCGCACGCCGTCCGCAGTGAGAAACAGGCAGCCTTTCGCGAGCGCGTGTCCGGCCAGATGAATGAGTGCCACCGTCCAAGCGAGACCGGCGAGATCGGGCAGTCCGTCCGCCCGAAAGATGATCGCCGCCCCGAGTGCCGTCACGGCGATCGCCGCGTTTTCCGCGGAGGAGAAACTCAGCAGGCAGCGCCAGTCCTCCTGCTGGAAGGCGTAGAGCACGGCGAGCACGGCGCTCAGCACCGCGATCGCGACGACGAAGACGCCAAGCCCCGCGGCGCCGCCCGGCCCGGCGCCCGGAAGCCACGCAAGCAGGCCGCGGCTCATGCCGAAGAACGCCGCGTTCAGCACGACCCCGGACATCAACGCTCCCGTGGCACCGCTGCCGGCGCCATACGCGCCGGGGAACCATTCATAGAACGGCAGCAGGCCCAGCTTGGCGCCGAACCCCAGCACCAGCAGGACGCCGACGGCGACCCGTGCGCCGACCGCAAGCGTCGGCCCGACCCGCGCGAAGCCGGCGAAGCCCAGCCCGCCCGCCGCGCCGGCCAGCAACAGGAAGGCGACGAGGATCGCGACCGTTCCGATCTCCAGCATGCCGAGCATGAACAGCACGGGCGTGCCGGTCTCCGGCGCCAGCTCCTCGCTCAGGATCATCACCGCGCCGCCCAGGCTCATCATCTCCCACGCGACGAGGAAGAATCCGCCGTGATCGAGACCGAACACGCCGAGCGCGCCGAGCAGGCAGCTCGCCGCGCCGAAGCACCAGCCGGCCTGGCCGCGCGGCGCGGGCGAGCCGAGCAGGCATGCGAGCACGGCCGGAATCAGTCCTGATGCCATCAGCCAGAGTGCCTCCGGCGACATGCGGAACCCGGACTGCTCGCCCGCCATGCGCAGCGGAAGCGTGACGGCGTGGGTGTCGCCGGGCAGTGTCGCGACCGCGGCGACGATCGCGGCGATGCCGCCCGATGCCAGCGCGGCGCGGGCCAGGCCGGGCGACCGGCCGATCAGCGCCACGATGCCGGCGGCGATCCAGAAAAGCGCCGCCGCGGCCAGGAGATCATTGGCCAATCCGTCCTCCCGTGACCCGCTGCGGCGCGCGATCGAGAAACAGCAGCAGCGCCTCGATCAGCGCCGCCGGATTGGGCGGGCAGCCCGGCAGGTACAGATCGACGGGAAGCACGCCGTCGAGCCCGTGGCCGCAGGCATAACCGCCTTCCGCGATCCCGCCGGACACGGCACAGGTTCCGGCGGCCATCACCCATCGGGGCTGCGGCATCGCCTCGTAGGTGGTGCGCAGCGGCGCCTGCATCGCGCTGGTGACCGGCCCGGTCACCAGCAGCAGATCGGCGAAGCGCGGCGACGGCGTGAAGAAGATTCCGAAGCGATGCAGATTGTAAAACGGGTTGTACAGCGCCTGCAGCTCCGACTCGCAGCCGTTGCAGGAGCCGCTGTCGACGTGCCGGACATGCAGGCTGCGCCGGAACGGCTTCCGGCCCGCGGAACGGGGCGCAGTCTGCGGCCGCGGCGCAGCCGTCTCCGCGGTTCGCAGATCCTCGCGCCGGCGAACGCCGAAAGCCCAGTCCCCGGATGGTTCCATCGCACCGGTCGGGCAGGCCTCGGTGCAGAGCTGGCACACGACGCAGCGCCCGTAGTCGAGTTCGACGCGTCGTCCGTCCGCAGCCGCGCGGATCGCGCCGGTCGGGCAGATGGCGGCGCATTCGCTGCATCCCTCGCGGCATGCCGCCTCCTGGTAGCGCGGCATGCCGAGCACGCCTTCCTGGCCGTCCGCGCCGTGCTTCGGCCAGGCGGTCGTCGCCTTGCCTTGCGCCAATCCGACGAGGGTCCAGAGCGCCATCGCCGGCTCAGCGGGCGCAGCCGGCGACGGTCAGCCCGAAGCTGGCCTCGTTGATCGCGTAGTCCATCATGTTCGTCTCGTGCACCGTGAAGGGAAACACGCGCCAGTTCGAGAATGAGGGCGACTTGATCTTGACGCGTGCGAGCGTCGCGTCCGCACCGACATGCACGGCATAGAACAGCGAGCCGCGCGGCGACTCGGTCCAGCCCAGCCCTTCCGCGCCGGGCGGCGGCCGGCACGGCACGCGCACCTCGCCGCGTTCCAGCAGCAGCAGGGCGCGCTGGATGACGGCGATGCTGGAATCGAGTTCCGCGACGCGCACGCGATGCCGGGCATAGGCGTCGCCGTCCGGAAGGACCGGCACGGTCAGCGGCAACTCGGCATAGGCGGCATAGGGATGATCGCGACGCAGATCGCGATCCGCGCCGGAGGCGCGCTGGATCGGACCCGTCGCGCCCTGTTCGAACGCCACGCGATCGCTGAGATGGCCGGTGGTGATCAGGCGGTCGAGATGGCTTTCCGACGCCTCCAGCCGCTCGACATAAGCGGCCGACTGCGCCCGCACCTCCTCCAGCCGGTCGGTCAGCCAGCCTTCCGGTGCCAGATCCCGCCGCAGCCCGCCCGGGATCAGGATGCTGCGCAGGAAGCGTGAGCCGGTCAGCCTGGCGTTGATCTGCTTGGCCTGCTCCTCGAGCAGCTTGCCTTGCGCTTCGCCGACCTTGAGCGTCGTCGTGTTGCAAAGATGGCCGAGATAATGCAGGTGGTTGTACACGCGCTCCAGTTCGGCCAGGATCACGCGCAGCCACCGCGCGCGGCGGGGGATCTCGCAGTCACTCGCCGCTTCCAGCGCCTGGCAATAGGCCAGGCAATGCGCGATGCTGCCCACGCCGGAGACGCGCTCCGCGAGGATGGCGCCGCGTTCGGCTGAGACGCCGCGGAATCGCAGCTCCATGCCGCGATGCTTGTAGAACAGATCGGGCACGTAGTGCAGGATCTGCTCGCCGACATAGAGGAAGGTGAACTTTGCCGATTCCACGACGTCGGCGCGGACCGGTCCGAACGGCAGGGCCTGTACGTCCGGCGCCAGCAGCTCGGGCAGTGTTCCGGCTTCCGGCGTCCCGGGGTGAAGACGTACGCTTGGCCCGCGTTCCGGCATCGGTCGGAATGGCGGCGGAATATCCTCGTGCAGCAGCAGCCGGATCGGCTCCGGATGCTCGGTGAAGCGGATGCCGTACAGATCGGTGATCTCCCGCTCGTACCAGCCCAGCAGCGGCCAGATCGCGGCGAGGCTCGGCGGATCCGCGGTCAGCTTGCATTGCCAGACCATGAAAGCGGCGTCGTCGCCCGGTGTCGCCACGTAGCGGAGTTCCGGCGCGCCGTCCGGCGGCGTCCAGGCATACGCCATCTGCATCCGGCCGCCGGTCGCCAGCAACTCGCGCGCCGACGCGCGCAGGTCGCCTTGGGCGAGGTGTCGCCATCGCGCGCCCTTCACGGCCCGTGCGTCCCGAGCGCGCTCGCGACCGTGCCGAAATAGCGCCACATCGCGTCCGGCCACCACAGGCCCATCGCCAGCAGCGGCAGCAGCGCCAGCCACATCGGTGCCACGCACCAGGCGCTGACCGCGCCGGCCGCGCCGGACGGCGTTTCACCGTCCGCGTAGAACATGCCGCGGAAATGATTCAGGAAGCCGATGAAAATGATGATGAGCATGCCGGCCATGGCGAACGACGCCCAGGCGGCGTCGCCGCGCAGCCCGGCGCGCAGGATGGTCAACTCGCTTGCGAACAGCCCGAACGGCGGCGCCCCGGTGATCGCCACGGCGCCGGCGAGCCAGAGCCCCCCGACCACCGGGAAATGCCGGCCGACGCGGTGGATCGTCCGCATGTCCTTCGTCTGATAGCTGCGCATCATGCTGCCGGCGCCGAAGAACATCAGCGACTTGTTCAGCGAGTGGTTGAGCATGTGATACAGCGCTCCGGCGATCCCGAGCACGCCGCCGAAGCCGATGCCGAGCGCGATGACGCCCATGTGTTCGACGCTGGAATAGGCCATCAGGCGCTTGACCCCTTCCTGGCGGACGATGAACAGGCCGGCGACGAGCAGGGAGACTATGCCGAGCGCGATCAGCGTCAGGCGCGGCAGCGGTCCGACCCCGGCGGCGTCGGCGATCGCGAGATAGCGGATGATACCGATCATGGCGGCGTTCAGCAGCGCGCCGGACAGCAGCGCCGAGACCGGGGTCGGCCCTTCACTATGCGCGTCCGGCAGCCAGGTGTGCATCGGCGCGAGCCCCGCCTTCGTCCCGTAGCCGATCAGCACCAGCAGGAAAGCGAGGATCACGAGCGAGCGGTTCATGTGCGGCGCCGCGCCGCGCAGGGCGGCCCAGGTCATGTCGTAGGTCGGCCCGAGCGCGAAACTGCCGCTCCAGTAGAACAGCACGGTGCCGAGCAGGGCCAGGCTGATCCCGCCGGACACGACGATGATGTATTTCCACGCCGCCTCGATGCTCGCCGCCTCGTGTTCGAACGCCACCAGGAAGGTGCTGACCAGCGTGGTCAGCTCGATCATGATCCAGTACAGGCCGGCATTGTTCATGACCGGTGCCAGCAGGGTGGTGAGCGCGAATCCCGCGAACAATCCGTAGAACAGCGGCAGGCGCTTCTCCTCCCCGAGCAGCCGCATGTAGCCGACGGCATAGAGCGAGGCGAGCAGGTACACGACGGCGGCGCAAAGCAGGACCCAGGCGCCGAGCGCGTCGATCGCGACGTAACTGCCCCAGTAGACGCGGGGTGCGGCGCGCGCCAGCCAGGTCAGGGGGACGGTGGCGAGGAAGCTCACGGCGCTGGCCGCGAGGTTCGCCCCTGCCGCGATATCGGCGCGCCGTGTCAGCACGATCACCACGATCGCCGCCATGGGCGCGATCGCGACGATGGCGAGGAGCGCACCCATCCGCTAGCCCACCAGCCGGCGCAGCCCGAGGCTGCTCGTCGTGCCGACATGGGCCAGCAGGTATTGCACCAGCAACCCGAAACAGGCGACCACGATGAGCAGGTCGAACAGAATCACGATCTCGATCAGCAGCGGCATGCCCGGAACCAGGATCTGCGCCCCGAGGAAGATGCCGTTCTCCAGCACGAGGAGGCCGAGGATCTGGCTGATCGCCTCGTGACGCACGGTCAGCATCAGGAAGCCGATCAGCTTCATCGACAGCATCACGGTCAGCGCCAGCACGACGACGGTCTGAGTGAGGCCGAGCTCGGCGCCGATGCGTGCGGCAACCCCGAGTGCGAACACCACCCCCATGGCGCCGATCACCAGGCTCGAACTCGCCTGCAGGATCACATGCACCTCCCGCGAGACCTCGAGGCGCCGGATGATCCGGAAGATCAGGTAGGGCAGCAATCCGCCACGGAACAGCGCGGTCAGGATCGCGATCAGGTAGAGCTCGGGGTAGTTGCCATAGAGCCCGACCGCCGCGGAGAGCAGTGCGATCAACCAGGATTCGGCCGCGAAAGCGTAGAGGTAGTGCCGCAGCCAGCGTGAGCCGAGCATCACGAAAGCGAGCAGCAGGCTCGCGATCGCGATCAGGCTGAACAGGGACGCGACCAGCGGGTCGAGATGCGCGGCGAGCATCGGTCAGACGAGCTGCGTGCCGATGATCGCGAGCACGGCGAGGAGAAACGACGCGGCGAGCGGTTCCTGGTAGCGGTAGAAGCGGAGCCGCGACTGGGTCGTGTCCACCAGCACGACCATGCAGGCAACCAGGAGGAATTTCAGCATCAGGGCGACCATGCTGCCGAGCACGCCGATCGCGGTTCCATGGGCGGAAAGGCCCCAGGGCAGCAGCAGCACGTTGCAGAAGATCGTGTAGAGGATGAACTGCTTCATGCTCGAGGCCCAGCGCAGCAGGGCGAGCAGGGGTCCGGAATATTCTAGGATCCGGCCCTCCTCGATCATGTAGACCTCGATATGGGTCGAGGAGTGGATCGGCAGCTTGTCCGTCTCGACCAGGAGCAGGACGAAGAACGCTGCCACCAGGAAGAGATGCGTCGGGCTCCAGTAGACTGCCGGCTGCGCGATCAGCAGGTGGTTCACCACGAAGGGCAGCATCGCCTTGGCCATCAGAGTGATGCCGACGAAAACCAGGATCAGCGTCGGCTCCGCCAGGATCGCGACCATGACGGCGCGGCTCGATCCGATGCCTCCGTAGGCGGAGGTGGTGTCGAGCCCGGCCAGCGTGACCATGAAGGAACCGAGCGTCAGGATCAGGCCGCCGCCCAGGATGTCGCCCATGTCGGAGAGCGGCAGCGGGTAGTTCGTCAGGACCGGGATCAGGATCGGCACCGTCATCATCGCGGTGAAGGCGACGACGGGCGCGGTCCAGTACAGCCAGGACGCCGTCTCCGGTACGATGATCTGTTTGTGGAACAGCTTCCACAGGTCGCGGTACGGCTGAAAGATGCCGGGGCCCTGGCCGCGCTGCACGCGCTCCTCGAATTGCAGGATGATCCCTTGCAGCAGTGGCGAGAGCAGCAGGGTCGCCAGGACCTGCGCAATCTGCAGCAGGATGTCGCGCGCCGTCATCGCGCGCACCTGCGATCCCATCGCTCGGTGAAATCCGGCTGCCCGCTATCCGGCAACCACAGCGACGCTTCCAGCGCGACCCAAACCCGCACGACTCCTCCCACGATCCGTCAGGACAACAGGAGGAGTCATCAGCCCGCGAGGGCGGTTAAGGGCGGACTCCATCGCCTCTATTGTCAGTCTTATGCAGAGCCCGAGTACTGTCAAGCATCGGATCAATCGCTTTTCCCGGGCCAACCCCAACCGCGAGTCCGCTTGACCGGGTCAGGCCCGCGCAGAGGTATCGGCCGGCGGTGCCGGCCTCGCGAGGCCGACGAAAATCTGCCGGTACAGATCCTCGCCGTGGCTGGTGGGCTCCGGCCGTCCCTCGCCGATATGGAAGGTGCGCGTGCCTCCCTCCCGGCGCTCGGCACGGAGGAACAGCACGTCGCTTCGGCCGCTGCGTTCGAAGGCGCGCGCGAACTCGTACTGGTGGCTGACGAAGAACACCTTGATGCGACGGTCGAGCAGTGCCGCGACCACCTCGCGGGCGATCTCCGACCCCTCCCGCTCGTTGGTCGAGGCGAAGGATTCGTTGAACAGCACCAGCGAGCCCGGGGTGATCTGATCGATGATGTCGCTCATGCGGCGCAGTTCCTCGTCGAACTTGCCGCTGTTCATCTCGGTGTCTTCCTCCCGCTTGTAATGGGTGAAGATCCGTTCGCAGACATCAGCCGTGAAACGCTCGGCGCCGACGAACATTCCGCACTGCATCATGACCTGCGCCAGGCCGATGCTGCGCAGGAAGGTGGACTTGCCGCCCTGGTTCGCGCCGGTGATGATGACGAGACCCTTGTCGCGTGCGCTGATCCCGTTGCTGACGACGCCGCGGCCCATGGTCAGGGCGAGGCAAATGTCATACAGCCCGCTTGCTTCATGGTCGCGCTGCTTGCCGCCGAGCGGCCGCGGGAAACATATTGGCGCACCCTGTTGCCGCAGCACGGCGCGCAGGTTGAGGCAGCCGACGTAGAAGGCGAGCTCCGTCCGGAGCATGGTGAAGAAGCCGAGGATATGGTCGGTCGATTGGCCGAGCGCATTGGCAACGAGGTTGATCCCCTGGTCGCGCAGGTCGGAGAGCGCCCGCGCGCCGGCCTCGTCCCGGTCGGCGAGCGTGAAGGAGTAGCCTGGCGCGTGAGGTGCGAACACCCGGTCGATCCAGCTCCCCTCGGGCGGGTTGGGTCGGCGGAGCACGGTGTCCATGCCGCGCGCACCCTCACCCAGACGCGCACTGATCAGCACGCCGCGGTCGAAGCGGAGCTGCTTGAGATGCCGACGGATCGCGGCGAAGTAATCGTCGCCCAGCTCCTCGATCAGCGTGCGGAACAGGGTGCGGAACCCGTCGGAACGGAAAAGCGTGACGTTCTCTTCGGCGACGCCGCGCAGGCGTCGCAGGCTGGCGACGAACATCTGCAGGACCTCCACCGACCGGTGCAGCACCCAGGCCGGATTCCGCAACACGCTGCTGAGATAGTTCTTCCGCTCGGCCTCGATCGTCTCCAGCGCCAGCGCGTACATGCCGCGCACCACGTCTTCGTTTGCCAGGCAGTCCTGCAGAACGTGCTGGCGGTAGACGATCGCCTCCGGATCGGTGAGACTTGCGAGCAGGGCGGCGCCGGCGACCTCGGCGAGGAACCGGTCGCTTCCCGCCATCGCACCGATCAGCGTCGCGAGTTCGAGGTCCTGGGACAAGGCATCGGCATGGCGCGGGGGCATTGCCTTCGCGTCGAAATCCCGATCCCGATGCAGCAGATGGGCTTTCACGACGGAATCCGGGCCTTGAGTGCGTCATAGGTCAGCCGGTACTTCTCCGCGATCGAGATGGCGTAGGACCGCCCGTCGGCGGGACGTCGGACGACCCTGTAGGTGCGTTCCGCGGCTTCACCGGGTAAGACGATACTGACGAGGCTGACCGTCTTCTCCCCGAGCGACGCAAGCTCCTCGAGAAAGGTGACGCAGACGCACAGGCAATCGAGTGCGAGGATGCGGTCCATCACCTTGCGCGCCAGGAACACCGCGTCCAGCAGCGTCGTCGAGGTGAAAATCTCGTTCATGATGATGATGCTGCGGGGGGTCGCGTGTTCGAGAATCGCGTGGATCCGCACCAGATCATCCTGCAGCTTGCCGTGCAGGGTCCGGATGGTCTCCTCACGCTCATAGTGGGTGAAGATCCGGTCGAACAGGAACAGCCTGGCGTTGCGGCCCGGAACCGGACAGCCGATGCTCGCCAGGTGATGCACCTGCCCGAAGGTCCGCGAGAAGGTGGTCTTGCCGCCCTGATTCGGGCCCGACACCACGAAGACCCGCTCCGAGCCGTGCAGATGGAACGCGTTGCGGATGACCGGGCTGTTGGTCGCGGTCAGCTTGTTGGCCAGGGCCAGGTCGAATTCGTCCTCGTCACGGACATGCTTGTCGGTGGAAGAAACCGTCGGATAGCAGAAATCGAGCCCGGCCCGTCGCAACGGCGCCAGGTAATCGAGATAGGCCACATAGAACTGGATCTCCCGGTCGAAGGTGAGCAGGACCGGATCGGCGTAGTCGTAGCGGTTGCTGGCGAAATCCGCCATCCGCGCGAACGGGTCCGGGTTCAGCAGCGCGACGAAGTCGAGGATCTTCGCCTCGACATGGTTCATGTCGCGCGAGCCGCGCAGCTCGGCGCGGTAGTCCCGCACCTCGCCCTGGCGGAACCTGGCAAAGGTCGCGCTGACCTCGGCGCTGTAATCCTGTTCCGACTCATGTCGGCGTACGGTGAAGCCGGACCCCCGGATGAGGATGTTGTATCGGATCGCGGCGAGATCGCGGACCAGCGCCTCAACCATGCGGGCGAGGTCGCCGAACCGGTTCGAATCGACGTAGGCGTTCAGATAGGCGCGAAAACCGAGCAGCCCGCTCGATCGGGGGCGCAGACCCGCCATCCGCCGTCGCAAATCGAGCACGCCGTCGCAATAGGCCTCGGCCGCGTGAAGGAACCAGCGCTGTTTCTGCAGCGGATAGGTGAGCTTGCGGCTTTGGGCAAGACGCTCGCGCATCAGGCGGAGGTTGGCCGCGAAGGCCTGGATGCACGCAAACATCCCGGCATCCTCGAGATCACGCATGACCTCCTGCCGATACGTGACCGCCTCGACCGATGTCAGGGTGGCGTAGAAGAACGGCTTGAGCGCGTATTCCTGCTTCGCGACGGTGACCGAATCGACGATCTGATCGAGATTGAGATCGCGGAAGTAGTCGGGAACGGGGGTTCCCTCCGCCCGCCTCGCGTCTTCCGGGTCATGGAACAGGATGCTGCGGAACGGCGCGAATCCGCGCGGTGCGACCTCCACGCGGCCGTCGGCGGGGCGCGATTCCGCCACATCCACCGCGGCAGCGTCCCGGTCGGCGGGGAGGGACATCGGGCGCCGCTTATCGCGCGGCGTCGACGTTGGTGCGGCGGCGCGGTCGGGCGGACCGGGACACCGGCGCCACGCCACGCACCTGCCGCATGCCGGCCGAGCATATCGCGGCAAGCAGGAGCGTGATCACCAGAGATACAAGATGGGGGGACATGGCAAACCGCCTCCGCGCTGTTCGGGCCCTGCAGGTCATGCAAGCGGCGCGGAGCGGGCCAAGACCTCCTGCCGCGTGAATCACGCGCAGGAGTCATCAGCCCGGAGGGGCGGTTTTAGGGGACTCCTTCCCTATCGACCGGATATTGGCGACCGGGGCGCCGAGGTCAATAGCCTGCGGTGCGACCCGCTTCGCAGCGCAGCATCACGCCGGGACGATCGCCGAAAATGCCCCGAGTGCGCCGACGGGACGGATGATTGGATTCCGTGACGGGCCCGCGCTAGGCTCGCCTCCGATCCACCGGCGCGACGCCGGGCGCGGAGATTGCCGGCAGCGGAGGCCTGTCATGCGGGTCCCGAAGGAAGCGGTGCTACTGCGCGTCTTCGTGACCGAGAGTGACCGCATTCGCGGACAGTGCGTGCATGAAGTCGTGGTCCGCAAGGCGCTCGAGATCGGGATGAAGGGCGCAACCGTGCTGCCGGCGCCGGCCGGGTACGGGCATTCGCGCAGACTTCGCTCCGAGCTCAATATCGATGCCGGGCCGCATCTTCCGATGGTCGTCGAAATCGTCGACACCGAGGACAGGATCGAGCGGTTCCTGCCTGAGATCGACGGCATCATCGAAACCGGTCTCGTCACCCTGGAGAAGCTGCGCGCCATCTTTCTTCAGGCGGAGCGAAGGGCCGAGAATGGCCCGGCCACGCCGGCACCGATTGTCCTGCGAGGAGAGGGGCTCGACATGGAAGTCCCGCATGAGGCCGCCTTGCTCCGCATCTTTACCAGCGTGTCCGACCGCTGGGGCACCGGTTCGCTGTACCTGGCAATCGTCGAGAAGGCCCGCGAGTGCGGGCTGGCGGGCGCGACCGTCCTGCGGGGACCGCTCGGTTTCGGCCACGCCGGACGCCTGCATCGTTCGCACCTGTTTCCGGTCACACAGGATCTGCCGGTGGTGATTGAAATCGTCGACTCCGAGGAGAGGATCGAGGCGTTTCTCCCGATCGTCGATACGATGATGGAAAGCGGCCTGGTGACCATCGAGCGGGCGAGGGTGATCCGCTACGGCCGCCACCGGCTCGGCTTCCTGTCGCGGCTGCGACGGCAGCTCGGGATGGGAACCGCCCCGTCAGTCGCACCCTGACGCAGAGTCCGGCGACCGGTCGGATCAGATTTTTCCGACTCTCCGGGTTCCGCGCTCCCGCCTGCGCCGAATACCGCGACGATGCGGCTGCTGCAACGCCCGGTTCCGGCTCACCTGGCAGCCTGCCGTTACCGGCACCCGCTTGGCTGCGCATGCCAGCGGCCGGTGCCGCGACAGGGCGCGGTCAGGTGTCGCGCACGCCCTCCGCCCCGAGCCACGCGCGGACGGCGTCGCGCAATGCGATCGTTTCGGTCAACACGTCGTCGTACAGGGTCGCCATGTAGTCCTGGTGCACCACTTCCAGGGCCACGTGCCCGCCGAACCCGGCCTGCCGGAGTGTCGCGAGTTGCGCCGGCACGTTGATCGTGCCTTCCGCGAATTTGGTCTGCAGCGCACCCGGCCGCGCCTGGCGCAGATGCACGTGCGCGGCGTGCGGCGCCAGCACGTCGATCTCGTCCTGCCGCCAGCCCAGGCAGACGAAATGCGCGTAGTCGAGCGTCAGCGCGAGTCCCGGAACCTCGCCGAGCAGGTCCAGCGTCATCGCAGGGCTTTCGAGGTAGGAATGGACATGCGGCTCGACCGACAGCCGCAGCCTGGCGTTCGCGGCGATCGGCAAAAGCCGGCGGAGGCTCTCCGCGGACTGGCGCAGCGCGTCACCGCGACCCTGCGCCGGGTTGCAGATTCCCGGCAGCACGAACACGGTGCCGATCCCCGCGGCGCGGCAGAACTGCGCCACCTGTGCGAAATCGCGCTCGTTGTCGGCGCGATGCCGCGGGTCGGCAAGGTTGCGATCGCCCAGCGTTGCCCCGAACAGGTGATAGAGGCACGGCATGGCGACGCCCAGCACGCGGACGCGCTCCGCCATGCGCTCCGGCTCTCGCAGCAGCGCCATCTTGTCCAGCGCGGGACCATAGAAGTAGCCGAGGTCGAGTGCGTCGAGGCCGAGCGCCCGCGCGATCGCGACGGCTTCGTGCAGCGTGCAGGCGCGCAGCGACCAGGCTGTCAGGGAGAGACGCATCAAATCTCCTCGATCCGACCGCTTGCGGCCGAGCGGTATAGCGCGTCGAGCACTTCCACGGCCCGCAGCCCGGTCTCGCCGGGCGCGGCGTTCAGCGCCGGGCGCCCCAGGCAGATATCCACCAGCGCATTCACGGGCGCGACGCAACGGTAAGCGGTGTCGGAGTCGGTGATCGGCTCGACCACGTCCGCGCCGTCCCGCCGCCGCAGTTCCAGCCGGGCACGCTCGATGTCCAGCAGGAGAATCCCCTCCGATCCAAACAGGCGCAGGTCGAGCTGGAACCCGCGATGCTTCGGCACCGTCGCGGCACCGGAGACCGCAGCCGTGGCACCGCACGCGAAGCGCAGCGCCGCCGCGTCATAAAAATCGACGCCCGCCTGCGAGCGCCCGGTCATCGCGAAGACGCTGTGTGGCCGCAGATCGGTGATGCGGAACATCAGGCCCAGCGCGTGCACAAGCTGTCCCCAGCCATAGCCGCCCGCCCGCGCCGGATCCGCCCAGGTGGAGGGCGGCGGGCGGAACATGTGGTCCGCGGTCTCCTGCATCGGTTGCCCGGCAAACAAATCGTCCAGCGCAGAGGCCATCTGCAGCACGACATGCTCGATGCGCCCGATCCGGCCGGACGCGACCAGGCTACGGGCGCGTTCCGTCCAGAACGTGAAGTTCCAGCCATGCGGGATGATGACCTCGCGGCCGTGCGCCTGGGCGCGTGCCACGATCTCCCGCGCATCCGCAGCTTTCGTGGCGAGCGGCTTTTCCACCAGCACGTGACACCCGGCCTCGATCGCGGCGATCGCATGCTCGTGGTGCAGCACGTGCGGCGAGCTGACGATCGCACCGTCGAGCTCGACGCGGCGCAGCATCTCCTGCGCATCCTCGAAGCCGAGCGGCACGCCGAAGGCGCTGCGCACCTGCTCCAGCTCCGCGGCGCCGAGCCGGCTGATCGCCACCACCTCGCAATCCGGATTCGCCTTGAGCGTCGGAAGGTGGCTGAGCGCCGCCCACCATCCGGCGCCGATCACGCCGATGCGGGCGCGTTTCATGCCTGACCCATGGCGACGAGAGTGGAGCGATGGATGTTGTGCATGTGCTCGTGCATCGCCTCGGCCGCGGCATCGGGATCGCGGGCGGCAAGCGCGTCGACGATCGCCGCGTGATCGGCGAGCGACCGCGCCAGCACGCCCGGCATCTCCGAGGCGATGCGGCGATACTCCATTCCGAGCACGTACAGCGACAGCGAGATGCGCTGCAGGAAGGGGTTGCCGGTCGCCTCGGCAATGGTGCGGTGGAACTCCATGTCGGAGACGCGGAAGGCGATCGGATCGCCGAGCAGGCCGCGTTGGATGCTCAGCATCTCGCGCAGCCGATGCACCTCGGAGGCGGCGAGGGCGGTTGCCGCAAGACGCGCGATCTCGCCGTCGATCAGCACCCTGGCCTCATGCAGCGCCGGGGCGTTCTCGGCATTCAGCGCGATCACCATCTGCAGCGGCGTCAACAGATCCGCGGCTTCCAGCGACGAGACGGAGATCCCCGAGCCCTGCCGCGCCTTCAGCACACCCAGGATCTGCAATCCCCGCACCGCCTCGCGCACGCTGGGGCGGCTCACCTGCAACAGCATCGCCAGCTCCCGCTCCGGTGGCAGCATGTCGCCCGGCTTGAGATTGCGCGTCCGGACGAGATCGATCAGCCGATTGGCCACCCGCTCGGCCAGCGAATTGCGTTCGACCGGCGCGTAGGCGTCCACACCCGCCATGTCAGTCGCCGAACGCCTTGGTCCGGATGCGGTCGAGGCTGATCGCCAGGACCAGCACGACACCGCGGGTGACATCCTGCCAGAAGCTCGACACGTCGAGGAGCGTGAGGCCGTTGGCGAGGGTGCCGAGGATCAGCACGGCGAGCAAGGTGCCCCAGACGCTGCCGCGGCCGCCATAGAGCGACGTGCCGCCCAGGATGATCGCAGCGATCACCGTCAGCAGATGCTCCGCGGCGGCGTTTGGGGCGGCAGCACCCAGCATGGCGGCCAGCACGGTGCCGGAGACGGCACCGGACACGGCGGATACGACGTACAGCGTCATCACCACGCGATCGACCGGCACACCGATCAGCCGTGCCGCCTCGGGATTGCCGCCCGCGGCGTAGACGTAGCGGCCGAACCGGGTGCGCGTCAGCAGCAGCCACAGCGCCGCGAAGGTGGCCAGCATCAGGATCAGCGGCACCGGAACGCCAAACGCCCGGCCGGAACCGACCCAGTTGAAGCCCGCGACCATCAGCGGCCGGGTCAGCCCGCCCGTCAGCACCAGGGCGACGCCGGAGACCACGCTCATCGTGCCCAGCGTGACGATCAGCGGATTGAGCTGCAGCCGCGTCGTCAGCATGCCGTTGCCGAGGCCGATCACCGCAGCGAGCAGCACCGCGATCAGGACCGCGGGCCAGATCGCAATGCCGCCGGCATTGGCAAGCGCGATCACCACGCCCGACAGCCCCGCAACCGCGGCGACCGACAGATCGAGGCCGCCCGCGATGATCAACGGCGTTCCGGTCGCGGCCATCAACCCCATGAAGGCGACATTGCCGCCGATCGACAGCATGTTGCGCAGGCTGAGGAAAAATGGCGACAGCAGCGAGAACACCGCGACCAGCGCCACGTAGAACGCCAGCAGCACGGCGACGCCGGACCAGGACCTGCCGAGCAGCGATGCGATCGGGCGGCTGGCCGCGGTGCTGGTGCTGCTCATGTCAGGCGGCGCGGAAGCCGGGGTCGTTCGCGGTCGCGGCCATCAGCGCCGCCGCCGGGGCGCCGTGTGCGAACTCCCCGACGATGCGGCCGCGATCGAGCACGAGGGCACGGTCGCAGAGACCGGCGACTTCCTCCACGTCGGAGGACAGCACCAGCATGGCGAGGCCGCGGGCGGCCAGGTCGCGCAGGCGGGCGTAGATTTCGCGCCGGGCGCCGACATCGACGCCCCGCGTCGGCTCCTCGAGGATGAGCAGCCGGACGCCTTCGACCAGCCATCGCCCGAGGCAAACCTTCTGCTGGTTGCCGCCCGACAGGGTACGCAGGCTCTGCTCCGGGCCGCGGGCACGAATGCCCAGCGCGCGGATCGTCTGCGCCGCGTGCGCCGATTCCGCGGCGCGGGAGACGAACGGACCACGCTGGAAGCGTTCCTCGAACGGCAGCGTGATGTTCTCGCGCAACGACAGGGCGGCGAAGATGCCCTCCTTCTTGCGCTCGGCGGCAACGAACCCGATGCCGGCGCGCTTGCCATGCTGCGCGCTGCGCGGCCGGTACTCGCGGCCGCCCAGTCGCACGCGCCCGCCGGCTGCCGGACCGAGTGCGCCGTAGACCGCGCGCCCCAGCACCTCGATTCCCGAGCCGACCAACCCGAACACGCCGAGGATCTCGCCGGCGCGCAGCGAGAACGCGATATCGCCCAGGCTGCCGGGCAGCGACAGGCCGGAGACCTGCAGCACCTCGACGCCCGGCGCCGCCGCGGCGGCGGGCGCGTACATGTCGCCCACGTCGCCGCCGAGCATCGCGACCAGCACGTCCGCGCGCGTCGCCTCGCGGGTCGGGAACAGCCCGGCGTTGCGGCCGTCGCGCAACACGACGATGCGGTCGCTGATCTCGAACACCTCCGCCAGATAATGCGAGATGTAGATCACCGAGACGCCGCGCTCCTGCAGCCTGCGGATCAGCCGGAAGATGGCGCGGGCCTCCTGTTCGGTCAGCGCCGCGGTGGGCTCGTCCATGACCAGCAGCCGCGCATCGCCCGCGAGTGCGCGGGCGATCTCGACGATGCGCTGCTCGGCCACCGGCAAACGGCGCACCGGCGCGGCCGGGTCGATGGCGGGGAAGCCGAGTTCCGTCAGCAGGGTTCGCGAGCGGGCGCGCATCGCGGCGTCGTCGATTCCGGGCGGGAAGCCGCGACGCAGCGGCAGGTCTCCGAGGTAGATGTTCTCCGCCACGGTCATGTCCGGCATGACCGAGACTTCCTGTGGCAGCATGCGAACGCCGGCGGCGACGGAGCGGGCAGGGGTCGTGAGATCCACCTCGGCGCCGTCGATGCGGATGCCGCCCGCGTCGCGCGCGTAGAGGCCGGCCAGGATCTTCATCAGCGTCGATTTGCCGGCGCCGTTCGCCCCGAGCAGCGCCACCACCTCGCCCGGTTCCACGACCAGATCGACGCGCGACAGGACGGTGACGCCGGCGAAGGATTTGTCGATGTCCGACATCACGAGCCGCGGCGGCACGGGCGCGGCACTCATCGTGCGGCCCGGCGATCGCTCGCGCCGGCCGCCCGCCGTCGGCGGCCGCTCCTTGCCGGGGTGCCGTGCGTCTCCGGCGCGACGGCGTACGGGTCGGGCATCAACTCGCCGGGATCAGGTTCTCAAATCCTTTCAGCGAGGGGTCGCTGCGCAGGGAGGCGAGATGTTTGGCGAACGCGGCACTCGGGAATTTGAAATCGATCTCGGGCACCTTGGCGCAGGGCTGGTCCGGGTAGAAGGTGCAGAGCGTATCCTTCGTGACCATGACGTGGTGCACCAGCACCGCCGGCGGCGTGGGCAGACCCGCGAGCTGCATCAGCGCGAGCGGAACCAGATAGTTGCCGTAGCGCTCGGGAAAGTAGCCGACGGATGCGACGAAGTCTGGATTGCTGGCGAGCGAGGCGGCCTCGTCCGCGCCCATGCCGACCGCGATCGCGTTCGCCTGCCTGCCGGCCTGGCCGACGGCGCGCAGCATGCCATTCACCGACTGATCGTTAATCGCCGTGATCATGATCGGCACGCCCACCGGTATGCGCGGCAGGACGTTGGTCATCTGCGAGAAGCTTTCCTCGAGTGTGTTCTTCGTGTCGATCTTGATGATGTGATCGGCGGGAAAGCCGCTGGTCTCGGCCAGGAAGCCGGCGATCTGGCCGCCGGTGCGCATGGCGGGGATCGCGCCCGATTGCGGCAGGTTGCCGACCACCAGGTAGCCGCCGTTCACCTTCGCCGCGCCGAACTTCGCCGCGGCCGCCTGCGCCAGGTAGGCGCCGCCCATGAAGCCGGAGCGCGGGTTGTTGGCGCCGAAGAAGGTGGCGCCCGGCATCGGAATGTCGATCGCCGTCACCTTCGTGCCGGCGTCGTCCATCTTGCGCATGATGGCGGCGCCGAAATTCGCGTCGGTCTGGAACTCGAAGACGTAGTCGACGCGGCGTTCCAGGAAGCTCTCGGCATTGTTCAGCGCGGTCGCGCCGTCCAGGTGGTTGTCGGCGACGATCAGCTCGATGCCCGCCGCCTTGGCGTTGGCGCGCAGCCCCTGCTCCACCTTGACACAGAACGAGATATCGCGCTGCAGATTGGCGAAGCCCATGACGTAGCGGTCGTCGTCATGCGGCTTGGTGTGCGCCATCGCCTGCTTCACCATCGCCTGCAGATCGGCGGCCGGCAGCATCCTTCCGTCGAAGGTCTCCGGGTCGAAGCCGTGAAATGACGCCGCGCCTGCGCGCCGCGCCAAAAGCGGCGCGGCAGCAGCCAGCGCCATGCTTCCAAGGACGGCGCGGCGGCCGATCTGGTGTGGCATGTTTCCTCCCGATTGGACAGGCCAATTCTGTTTTGCGCAGGCTACGCCCAAACCGCGACGTTTGCCAAGCAGGCGCTGGGCGCGTGAGCCGCCTGCCACCGAGCGCGCCGCCGCAGCCGCGCATCCGCGGTCAGGCCCGGCCTGCGCTCCGAACTTCCAGGGGATGGCGGCCCGATCGCCGCTGACCGGCGTCACGCGTCACCGCGGGGCGCGAGTGCGCTCTGTTGCGACGCTTTGGCGACGGCCCGCGACCCAACCCGAGTCGTCTCCCGGCCGCGCCGGGCTCCGCGTCGCGTCCGGGCGGGGGCGTCGCCCGCTCCCGGCAGGCTCAGCGTCGGCGCCCGAGGACGCGTCGGTTCATCGCCGCCTCGGCCGCGGCCGAGCCGTCGTGGAACGTGCCGAACCAGCGGTCGAGCGGCACCGTGCCGTCGCCGCCGTAGTTCACCTCGAAGTATTTGTGATGCAGGTAGTGGAAATAGTGGTCGTTCGGCACGGTGGCGTCGGCACCGAGTGCCACCCTCCCGAACCCCGAATGGCCCTGCGACGGCGCGAAGGCCAGGTGCTGCAGGTGATAGATCACGTGCAGCGGGCTCGACGGCACGATCCAGTGCAGCAGCACGCCGGAAAAGTACAACAGGTGCTCGACCGGGTGCATCGAAAGCCCCGACCATGGTCCCGGATTGACATTGGCGTGATGCAGGCTGTGCACGGCGCGATACAGCGGTGGCCAGTGGATCAGCCGGTGGATCAGGTAGAAATGCACCTCCCGGAACAGCGGGATGAACAGCATCAGCGCCACGCCGAACAGCGGCTGCGTCTTCCAGTTCATCGTCGGGATCAGGCCGTTTGCCTGCGCCCAGTACGTCAGCGCCTCGTACGCGGTCCAGATCGGAACACCGCTCGCCAGCGTCCAGAAGACGTTGTCGCGAAGCTGGTTGCGGAACAGGAACGCCGCGTTGTCCTGCGCGAGCCAGCGGGCCCGGTACTTGAACCGCGTTCCCTGCACGCGACGGACGTAGAGCGGCACATGCCAGGCGCTGATCACCAGCGTCAGGAGGGCCAGGTTGCGGGCGAGCAGGAAGGCGATCCAGCCGGGCGCGAAGGATTTCATGCGCGCGAGGTCGGGCGTCAGCCACAGCCAGGTCGGCAGGGCGATCGCGACATACAGCAGATTCCACGGCCAGAGATAGCCCGGGAAGCCGAACAGGAAGCGCAGGAACGCACGCGGCCGGGGCGGCCAGACGAACACCGGCGGCGTCGGGATCGGTTCGGGCGGTATCCAGTCCGCCGCCCGCTCTCCCGGCCCCGACACGGCTGCCTGCGACATGGCTTCGTCCTCCCTAGAACGCCGGCCCGGCGGCTTGCGACGGGTCGGCCCAGCGCGTGTTCGGCAGCAGCGGGAACCAGCCGGGCCGGCCGGGATCGCGATCATAGTGATAGCTGCCGACGCGATCGAAATACGCGGCGTATTCGGCGAGCTTCCCGCGATCGAGCGTGACGCCGAGGCCAGGCCCCGCCGGCACGGCGATCGTCCCGCCGACATAGGGCAGCTTGCCGCCGGTGATGACGTCGTCCGCCAGGTGATGGTAATGCGCGTCGGCCGCGAAGGCGAGATTCGGCAGCGCGGCGCCCAGATGCAGCATGGTCGCAAGCTGGATGCCGAGCTCGCCGGAGGAGTGCACCGCGATCCCGAGCTGGAACGTCTCGCACACGCCGGCCGCCTTCACGCATGGCCGGATCCCGCCCCAGAACGTCGTATCGAGCAGGATCACGTCCACCGCCGGATCGAGGATGTTGGCGGCGAGCTGCTCGAAATTGACCACGACCGTGTTGGTCGCGAGGGGGATGCGCACCGCCTGTCGCAGCCGGCGCATGCCGTTCAGGCCCCAGGTCGGATCCTCGTAATAGTCATTGGCGAGGCTCTCGATGGCATGGCCGAAGCGGATCGCCTCCTCGACGCTCAACGCGGCGTTGGGATCATAGCGCAGCCGGTCGCCGGGAAACGCGGCCGCAAGGGCGCGGTAGCATTCGAGCTCATAGTCGGGCGGGAACACGCCGCCCTTCAGCTTGTGCACGGTGAAGCCGTGCCGTTGTCGGAGCGACGCCGCGTGCGCCACGAGCTGATCGGGCGTGCGCACCTCATGCCGGCCTTCGGCGTCGGGATAGCGGAAGAACAGGTAGCTGGCGAACGGCACGGCGTCCCGGAGCTTGCCGCCCAGCAGGTCGTACACCGGCACGCCGAGTGTCTGGCCGCACAAATCGAGGCAGGCAAACTCCACCGCCGCATGCAGCTGGGTGCGGTTGTTGTACAGGCTGGCGGTCGGATTGCAGATCTTGAAGCGCAGCGCCTCCAGCTCGAACGGATCATGGCCGAGCAGGTACGGGCGCAGCCCGCTGAAGGCGAGCTGCGCGCTCTCGCCGCCGCCGCCCATTTCGCCCAGTCCGATCAGCCCGGTATCGGTTTCCACCTCGACGATGGTGCGGACGAAGCGCCCCCAATGCGCGCCGGCGGCGTGGCGCAGCGGCGCCTCCAGTGGCACGGCCACGGTGGTGGCGCGCAGATCGACGATGCGCGGACGCTTCATGGGGCATGCTCCGTCAGCAGGCGCAACACCGTGTGGCAGGCGCAGAACGGGTGATAGTCGGTCTTGCCGGGGGGACTCTTGATGGTCTCGCGGCGCGTGCCGTCTTCCGTCAGTACGCGGTACCAGCCGCCATGGCGATGATCGATCAGGTGGTTCCAGCTGTACGTCCACAGCCGGTCGTAATCCTGCCAGAACCGCATCTCGCCGGTGTGCGTGGCCAGGACGGCCGAGGCGGCGATCGCCTCGCTCATCACCCAGTAGTACTTGTCCCGGTCGAGCAGGGTTCCGTCCGGCGCGAAACTGTAGTGCAGGCCGCCAAAGGCGAGATCGGCGCCGCGCGCGCAGGCGGTCTCGTAGAAGTGCCGGGCACGCGCCGGCGCCCAGGCCAGCGGGCGATGCCGGTGCAGCAGCAGCAGCAGCTTGGCCCATTCGACCAGGTGCCCGGGCAACATGCCGTACGGCCGGAACAGGTTGCGCGGGTCGTCGCGGTTGTACTCGAGATCCGCGCTCCAGTCCGAGCGGTAGTGCTCCCACACCAGCCCTCCGACCGTGTCGGCGAGATCGACGCAGATGCGATGGGCGATGATCTCCGCGCGGTCGAGATAGTGCTGCTCGCCGGTCGCCTCGAAGGCGGCGATCAGCGCATCCGTCAGATGCATGTTGGCGTTCTGGCCCCGATAGGGCGAAGACTGCGTGAAGCCGGCGTCGAACTCGTCGACGCAGAGCCGGTCGGCGGGCGACCAGAAATGCCGCTCGAGGATCTCCCACGCCTCGGCCAGGAGCGGCTTCGCGCCGGGCACACCGGCCCGAAGCGCCTCGGCCGCCGCCAGCAGGACGAAGGCGTGACCGTAGCAATGCTTGGCCGCGTCGGCCGGGGCCCCGTCCCGCAACACCCAGTAGAAGCCGCCATGCGTGCGATCGCGGTGCAAGCTGTCCAACGCCACCAGACCGTGTGCCGCGGCGGCGATCAGCTCCGGCCGGGCGAGCACGCGTGCGCCGATCGAGAAATTGATGACGAAGCGGGCCGTGGAGACGAGGTGGCGCGTCGCGGTCGCGCCGAGCGTGCCGTCGTCGAGGAAGATGTTGAAGTAGCCGCCCTCCGGGTCGAGACAGGCCGGCAGATAGAAGTCGATCAGCCGGTGCATGTGGCCCCGCAGGAAGGCCGGGTCGTGGAAATCCGGCATTGCGGCAGCCATTCCGGGCACGGCTCCCTCTCTTGCGTGGCAGGGCTGCCATGGTAGCATGGCGCATCAAGCGGGCGCCAGAGCGGCTCCGAGGTCGACGGGGAGGCAATGCGCGGCCAGCGCGGCTTCGCGACGCGGCGATCGCGCGGCGCGGGTCTCGCGATGAGCACGATCGCACCGACCGTCGCGCCGGATCCGCTCGCGCCCCTTGCGCAAATCGGCGAATCGATCGGATCCGGACTGCTGCTCGGGCGGCACCACACAAACGGGAGGAACAGCCAATGAAACGACGCGAACTGCTCGGTCTCAGCGCCGCCGCTGTGGCCGCCTTGTCAGGCGTGTCGCCGGCGCGCGCCGCGGCAACCCTGAAGCTCTATCACGACAAGTATTTCTGGCAGGATTTCTTCAAGAAGATGGCGGCCTTCGCGGCCGGGCAGGGCCATCCGTTCGACCCGACGCCCTATGCGACGGACCAGTACCAGGCGTTCATCGCCGCCGGCATCCAGGCCGGCACGCCGCCCGAGCTGTTCACCTGGTGGAACGGCACCAAGCTTGCCGAGCTGGTCGAGGCCGATGCGCTCGCGCCGATGGATCCGCTCTGGCAGGCGATGATCGCGGCCGGCGAGGCGCAGCAATCGGTCGCCGACCTGCTCAAGGTCGACGGCAAGATCTATGCTCTGCCGCTCGCCGTGAACTACTGGGCGGTCGCCTATAACAAGGCGCTGTTCGCCAAGGCCGGCGTCGCCCCGCCCAAGACCTGGGCCGATTTGATGGATATCTGCGCCAAGCTGAAAGCCGCCGGCATCACCCCGTTCAACGCGACCATCCAGGACGGCTGGCGCGGCTTCATCTGGTTCGAGGAATTGCTGATCCGCACCGATCCGGACGCCTACGCGAAACTGAACGCCGGCCAGATCGCCTACACCAGCGAGCCGGTGAAGAAGGTGTTCCAGATCTGGGGTGATCTGTACGCCAAGGGCTATTTCACGCCGGCGACGTCGAACGAGGAGTTTCTCGACTTCGCCCGCGGCAAGGCGGCGATGTACCTGATCGGCGACTGGGCCTACGTCAATCTCCGGCAGGACGGGTTGCAGCCGGGATCGGGCTTCGAGGCGTTCATCATGCCGAACATCACGCCGGGCCTGCCGCCCTCCATCATCGTCGAGGCGGCGCCGCTGGTGATCTCGAAGAAAGGCGCGCAGAACCCGGACGTGATGTCCTTTGCCAAGTGGTGGATGTCGACGCCGGCCGCGACCGAATGGGCGAAGGACGCCTCGCTCAGCATCGGCAATCCCAAGGTGCCGGCGCCGAACGCCGTCGTCGCCCAGCTACAGGAAACCGTCGCGCGCGACCACGTCAAGACGATCACGCGCTACTGGGAGGCCTCGCCCTCCGACATCGTGCTGCCGGCGGTCGAGCAGTTCAACAAGTTCATGGTGAATCCGACGCCCGCCGTGGCGACGGCCTGCATGGCCAGTATCGAGCGCACCGCGCGCAATTACTGGTCGAGCAAGAAGTAGTGGCGGCAGCGGTCCGCGGGACGCGGTCGGGGGCGGCGACCCGTCGCCGCGACTTCCTGGCCGCGCTTGCCTTCATGGCGCCGGCGCTCGGCTTCGTCGGCGTCCTCCTGCTCTACCCGGTTGCCTACAACATCTACATCTCCTTCACCGCCTGGTCGCGCTTCGTCGGCTACAATCGTCTGGTCGGCTTCGCCAACTACCTGCATGCCCTGAACGACCCGAACTTTTCCGCAGCCGCCCAGAACACCGTCGTCTGGGTGCTCGCCTCCCTGGTTCTGCCGGTCACGCTCGGTCTGGCCTTGGCGGTGGTGCTGCGCGGCGTGCGCGGGGAGGAATCGCTCAAGACCGTCTTCTTTCTGCCGCGCCTGATCGCGCCCACGGCGATCGGCGCGATCTGGTATTACGTCTATGCCGGCAACGGCGTGATCAATACGGTGCTGCGCAGCGTCGGGCTCGGTGGCCTGGTGCGTTCCTGGCTGTACGAACCGGCGACGATCACCCCGGCGATCATCGTCACCTATGTCTGGCAGACCACGGGACTCGTCATGGTGCTGGTGCTGATCGGCCTCGCCGCCCTGCCGCGCGAGCCGATCGAGGCCGCCCATGTCGAAGGCGCCTCGCCCTGGCAGGTCTACCGCTACGTGATCCTGCCGATGCTGTTCCCGACCCTGCTGGTCGTCACGATCATTTCGGTGATTGCCGGCTTCACGACGTTCGACCTCGTCTGGGTGATGGGCCGCGACTATCCCGACCCGTCGACGCTGACGCTCGCGATCCACCAGTACTGGGAGTCGTTCCGCGCCAATCACTGGGCCTATGGCGCGGCGGTGGCGGTGATCCTGGGCGGGATCGCCCTGCTCATCACCTGGTTGCAGGTGGTCCTGCAACATCGCTACGAACGCACGCTGCAATGAGCGAGGTCGCCGAGTTTAACCTGGCCGCGGCGACGCAAGCGCCGGTGCCGGGTGCGCGCCGCCGGCGCGGCGGCCACGTCATGATCCTCGCCGCCGTGCTCGGCCTCGCCTGGATCGTGCCGTTCTACTATGCCGTGGTCACCGTCTTCAAATCGACAAGCGATTACGCTTCCGGCGGCCCGCTGTCGCTGCCCCACGCCATCGCACCGATCATCGGCAACGTCGTGGCGGCGTGGCAGCAGACGCAGATGGGCACCGGCATGGCGAACTCGCTGGGGTACGGCGTGTTCGGCGCCGGCGCCGCCGTGTTCTTCGCGGCGATGGCCGCCTATGCCCTGGCACGCATCGTGTTTCCCGGTCGGCCGGCCTGGTTCATGCTGATCTTCTCCGGCACGATCTTCCCGTTCCAGATCTACCTGATTCCGCTGTTCCAGATGTACGCACGGGTCGGATTGTTCAACACGCGGTTCGGGCTGCTGCTGGCGTACATCGCCATCTGCATTCCGTTCCCGACGCTGGTGCTGAAGAACTACATGGCGGAGATCCCGCGGGAACTCGACGAGGCGGCGCGGATCGATGGCGGCACGCACCCGCGCATCTTCGCCTCGATCATCCTTCCCAACTGCATCGGCCCGCTGGTCGCCCTGTTCCTGCTGCAGTTCACCTGGATCTGGAACGATCTGATCTTCTCGATGGTGCTGACGCAGGATACCAGCCGCCGCTCGGTGATGAACACGCTGATGGTGTTCCAGGGCAACTACGCCGGCAGCACGCCCAACCTCGTGATCACGGCGGCGGTGCTGGCGAGCCTGCCCACCGTCCTGGTGTTCCTGGTGCTGCGCCGGTACTTCATGCAGGGGCTGTCGTTGTCGACGGCGCGCTGAGCGCCAGGGGAGAAGGCGATGGGTGAGTTCGCTGGCAAGGTTGCCCTGATCACCGGCACGTCCGGCATCGCCCGTGCGGCGGCACTGCGCCTTGCCGGCGACGGCGCCAGGGTGATGGCGTGCGGCCTCGACCGCGCCGCCAATGCCGAGCTCGCCGCAGCTCTGCCGGAAGCGGTGCTGCGCGAGACCGACGTCGCCGATCCGGCGAGCGTCGCCGATGCAGTCGCGGCGGCGGTCGCCGCCTTCGGTGGCCTGGACATCATCGTCAATGCCGCGGCGATCCATCCGTTCGGCACCGTGATCGACACCGCCCCCGAGACCTGGGCGCGCTGCATGGCGGTCAATGTCGGCGGCATCTATCTCACCGCCCATTACGGCGTGCCGGAGCTGCGCAAACGGGGCGGCGGCGCCATCGTCAACATCGCATCCGTGCAGGGCCATGCCTGCCAGCAGAACGTCGCCGCCTACGTCGCCACCAAGGGTGCGATCCACGCACTGACGCGCGCCATGGCGCTCGATCACGCCGCAGATCGGATCCGCGTCAACTCGGTCAGTCCCGGCTCGGTGCGCACGCCGATGCTGGCGATGGCGGCGCGGCATTTCGACGGAGCGGACATCGATGTCGAGGCGGTGTTCCGCCGCTTCGGCGCGGCGCACCCGCTCGGCCGCGTCGGCGAGCCGGAGGAGGTCGCGGAACTGGTCGCCTTCCTGGCCGGCCCGCGCGCCGGATTCTGCACCGGCGGCGACTATCTCGTCGATGGCGGCCTGACCGCGGGAATCGGCGTGCGGTAACCGGGCGCTGCCCAAGGGCGTATGCAACGTCCAGGGCGCGCGGGTCGGACCGATTGCGATGGGACGACACCATCGTGTCCGATCAGGCGCGCCGCGGGGCTCGTCGCCGCCGGTCCGTAGCGAACCACCTCCCGCTGAGGCCTAGAGCCGTTTCAGGCTGACTGTCTCAGCCTGAAACGGTAGCCGGGGCAAAACGCCGGGCAAAGGGCGTTAGGCTGGCTGTCCGCGGCATCGGATGAGATCGGCAAGTCCGGGCACCTCGGCGCACCCGGCGACGCCG
>DATJSJ010000179.1:0-2047 GCA_035504175.1 Acetobacteraceae bacterium | reverse complement strand
GATCCGCCGGTCGGCGTTGTTCTGCGAAATCGCCTGCAGCTTGTTGACCAGCTCGGGGAGCTGCACCTCCTGGTCCTGCAGGAAGATGTGGCCCAGGGCGTTGATCGAGACGGTGAGCGGCTGGCTGTCGGAGTTGATCGGCTGAGCGCTGGTCTTCGGCAGATCGACGTTGACGCCGGAAGTCATCAGCGGCGCCGTCACCATGAAAATGATCAGCAGCACGAGCATGACGTCGACCAGTGGCGTCACGTTGATCTCGGCGAGCGGCCGGTAGCGGCCGCGCCCGACGCCGTTGCCGCCGTTGCCCGGCAGGAATCCCGCCATGGCTCAGGCCCTTTCCTCGGCCTGGCGCGACAGGATGGCGCCGAACTCGGCGCCGAAGCCTTCCAGCCGCGTGGCGAAGCGGGCGAGGTCGGTACTGAGCTTGTTGTAGGCGAGCACGGCGGGAATTGCCGCGACCAGGCCGATCGCGGTGGCGAACAGTGCCTCGGCGATGCCGGGTGCGACGACGGCGAGATTGGTGTTGTGCATGGCGGCGATCGCCGAGAAGCTGTGCATGATGCCCCAGACCGTGCCGAACAGGCCGATGAAGGGCGCGGTCGAGCCGATCGAGGCGAGGAAGATCATCCATCGCTCCATCCGGTCCATCTCCCGCTGCACGGTGACGCCCATGGCGCGCTCGACGCGGTCGCGCATGCCGCTGCGACTGACATCGGCGCCGGCGACGCGCATGCTGCGGCGCCATTCCGCCATGGCGGCGCCGAACACCGCGGCCATCGGGTGGGTCGGCTTGGCACCGGCCTGGTCGTACAGCTCCTCGAGGCTGCCGCCGGACCAGAACTTGTCCTCGAACGCATCCGCCTGTTGGTTGACGCGGCGGAGCGACGTCGTCTTCTCGAACACGATCGCCCAGACCCAGACGCTGGCCGCGAGCAGGGCGAGCATCACGATCTTGACGACGATATCCGCCTGCATGAACAGGCCCCACAGCGACAGGTCGCCGCCCGCCGCCGCCAGGTTCACGGCCTCAACCGTCCGATCCACGCCCCTTATCCTCTTCCTTCATCGCGCCATCCCCCGGTTGACCGTCGGCTTCGCCGTGCGGTGACAGGGCCTGGCGCCAACGCTGCGGGATCCGCTCGGGCCTTCCGTCGCGGTTGCGCACGCAAACCAGTGCGACGCGGGCCGTGGCCAGCACCCGCTTTGCGGGCGGGTCGGTCCCGCCCCCTCCCTTCGCCCCGGCCGTCCCCGGCTCCTCGGCATCCGACCCTCCGGCATCCAGGAAGGTCTGCCGCAGCTCGGCCGAGGCACCGCCGAGCGTCAGCGTCTCGGTCGTCACCACGATGGCCTGATCCAGCCTGGCCGGCGCGAGATACTCCAACTCGATGCGGCGCACCATGAAGCTCAGCCCGTGGAGTCGTGCAAGCTCGGAATGGGGCGCCCCGGCGGCGCGCAGGGCCTCGGTGCGGGCGCGCTCGGCGAAGCGCAGATAGCTCGCGTGATAGACGACGCCGCCGGCATCGGTGTCCTCATAGTAGACGCGGATCGTGAAGCGGTGCGGGGCGCCGGAGGGCCGCACGCTCACTCCTCCTCGCGCAGCAGGTCAAGCTGGGCGGCCAGCGATCCGGCCGGCGGAGACAGACCGAGATGCCGCCAGCCCGGCTCGCCCAGCATCCGCCCGCGGCTGGTGCGCAGCACGAGCCCCTCCTGGATCAGGAAGGGCTCGATCACGTCTTCGAGCGTATCGCGCGCCTCGGCCAGGGCTGCGGCCAGCGTCTCGACGCCGACCGGGCCGCCGGCATGGTGCTCGGCGATGCGGCGCAGATAGCGCCGGTCCATCGCGTCCAGGCCCAGCGCGTCCACCTCGAGCCGGCGCAGCGCCGCATCGGCGATGCCGCGATCGACCGGTGCGTGCCCGGCGACCGCGGCGAAGTCGCGCACCCGTCGCAGCAGCCGCCCGGCGATCCGTGGCGTGCCGCGCGAGCGCCGGGCGATCTCCGCGGCCCCGTCGGCGGTCAGGTCGAAGCCCAGCTTCTCGGCGCCGCGC
>DATJSJ010000178.1:0-15090 GCA_035504175.1 Acetobacteraceae bacterium | reverse complement strand
CGTCGCCGGCGTCTCCGCCGGCGACGCGTCTGCGCTACTTGCCCTCCTCGACCTGGCCGCGAATCTCGCCGCCCGGATTGGCCGCGGTGTGGATGTTCGCGTACCACTTGCCGTCGAGCAGTTGCTGCTGCTGCTCGTCGGTCAGCACGACGGTGCCGTGATAGGGGCTCTTCAGGTCACCGGTCATCGGCACGGCAATCGGGGCATTGACGCCCGCATCGGCCGGGCCATGGAAGTGCGCCATCGTCGCCGGGCCGGTCAGCCCGTGATAGCGCATCACCCAGGTGAGCTTGTGCGAGATCGTGTTCAGATGCGCGTGCAGCACGCCCTTTCCGGCCACGTCGTGCGGCGGGACTTCGTTCGCGGCGGTCATGGTCGCGTGGAACGGGATGACCTTGGCGAAGGCGGGTGCGGCCAGGACGCAGGACGCGGCCAGCGGCAGCGCCATGACCAGGCGGGACATCGGACGGGACAATTGACCTCTCCAGGTGGCTGGGGTTGGCTGGGAGACGCGTGGTGCGGGCATTCCCGCGCGGCCGGAACGCCCGGCGCGGAATGTGGTCGCCGACGCGCCGATGAGGAGATCCCATGTCGCTGCCGGTCGGCCCAGAGGTGGATGTCACACCCCGCAGCCTGCCGGCGCGCGTGCGCATCGCCGGCCGCCACGCCGTGCTCGAGCCGCTGCATCCGCGCCACGTGCCGGAACTGTGGCGGGCGGCGCAGGATGCCGAGGCGAGCTGGACCTATCTCGGCTACGGCCCGTTCCCGTCGGCCGAGGCGATGGCACGCTTCGTCGGCGACATGGCCAGCACGCATGACCCGCTGGCCTGGGCGGTGCGGCCGGTCGCGACCGGGGTCGCGTCCGGCTGGCTGACGCTGCTCGATATCCAGCCGAAGCACGCGACGGTCGAACTCGGCCACATCTGGTTCGCGCCCTGCATGCAGCGCACCCGGGCTTCGACCGAGGCGATGTTCCTGCTGCTGCGCCTCGCCGCGGACGATCTCGGCTACCGCCGGCTGCAGTGGAAATGCGACTCGCTGAACGCGCCGTCGCGCCGGGCCGCCGAGCGACTGGGCTTCCGCTTCGAGGGCATCCTGCGCGCCCACATGGTGGTCAAGGGGCGCCGGCGCGACACGGCCTACTACTCGATTCTGGAGGATGAGTGGCCGCGCTGCCGCGACGCCCTCCTCGACTGGCTGGACGATGCCAATGCCGCGCCCGACGGCACCACCCGCCGCGGCCTCGCGGAGATCCGCAACGCGAAGCGGCCGGGCAGCTCGTCGGTCTGCTCCCGCGACGACGCCGGCTGAGCGTCGCCGCTCTGCCGCGGCGCCGCGGCGCCGGCGCCGGTTCGCGGCTCAGCCGCCGTCGAGCACGCCCTGCGCCTGCTCCGACCCCAGCAGGATTTCGGTCACCCGCGCCCGGTCGACCGAGGTCAGCCCGGTTGCCTGCCGCCCCGCCCCGGCGAGCCGTCCCGCGGCGCCTCGCATCACCGGGTCGAAACCCTCTCCGCCGAGCAGCCGGCCCGCGAGTTCCAGCGCCCGCAGGTCGCGGGCATGCCCTTCCAGCGCCGTCATCTCCTCATCGCCGGCCGGCGCGGTCCGCGTCCGCATTTTCTGCAGCAAGCCGGCCTCGAGCCCGGCCTGATACCGGCTCTGGCAGGCCTCTGCCGCCTGACGCCGGATCTGCCCGAGCTGGCGGCGCTGCGCCGGGCGAAGTTGCCCCGCATCCAGCGCCGACAGCATCATCGCCAGCCGCGCCGCTTCCAGCGCGGCCGGGCCGAGATCGGCCTGCGCCAGCGGACCCGCGGCGACGCTTCCCTCCAGGCTTTCCAGGGTCTGATCCAGCGCCAGGTCGTACGCCTGGCGGCCAGGCCCGTCAGCGGTGACGTCGGCGGCGGCCGCGATCACCAGGTCTGGCCGCGACAGTCGCGCCAGCAGGACGGCGATCAGCAGCGACAGCGCCCCGGTGCCCTGCGGCGCCACGGCCTGCAGCATTTCCGCGAGCTGCTTGCCGTCGGCCTCCGCCAGCCCGCGCTGCTCCAGGCCGAGCATCGTATCCGCCTGAGCGAGCACCGCGGCGACGCCGGCCACGATCGGCTGAAACGCCTCGTCGGGCACGCCCGACCGTTCCTTCCAGCAGGACGGCCTGGCCGCCTGCTGCAGCGCCCAGGCGGCTTCCGGCCACAGGGTCGGGCCGAACCGGCCCACCGGATCCGGCTCCTTTGCCGCGGCGGCGATCGTCGCGTCGATCTCCGCCGCGAGCCCGGCGAGCCCGTTGCGCACGATCTCCGCGAGCGGTGCCAGCGCCGGGCGCGGCACCAGCGCCAGCCCGCGCCGCCACTGCGTCGGCGGCACGATCACCGGGTCGAGCGGGGTGAACAGCAGCCGGGTGAAGTTGGGCGGGCGGCGCAGCCGCAGCTGCGCCAGCCGTGGCCGTAGCGGCGCGATCAGCTCGTCGGCGATGCCGCGCTCCGGCAGGGCGTCGACCATCGCGACGACGCGCTTGATCTGTTCGTTGCCGGCGCCCAGCAGGATGCGCTTGAGTTCGCGCAGGCCGCCGCGATCGATCGGCTGGGTCATGGCACCCGCACTCTCCCTTCGCCGATTTCGAGAGCACGCAGACGCTCGTTGCGGGCGATCTCTTCGACCACCGAGAGACCGGTGCGCGGGTCGCGGCTGAGCGAGACGATCGGCCGCAGGGCCCGGCCGGGATCGAAACCGGCGCCGAGATGCCCCCACTCGATCGCCTCCCGCGGCACCATCGGCAGCAAGGTCGCGATCTCCGCGAGCGCCCCCCGCTTCGCGCGCGGACCCTCGGCGTCCTGCCAGATCAGGCAGATCCGTTCCCAGCCGTCGAGCAGCCACTCCGGCCGGCCGGTCTGCTCGGCGACCGCCTCGGGATGCGCGATCCAGCCGGCGAGAAGCTGCGGCAGGTTGGCGACCAGGCCGCGCGTCTCCGCGATCGTCCGTTCCGCGCAGGTCAGCGTCAGCTCGGCCGTCGCGGCGAGCACCTGCGCGGCGGCGGCGACGTCGCTGTCATCCGAGTGCTGCCAGTCCTGCAACTCGGCGTTCAGCTTCCGCAGGCAGGACAGCAGCCGCGGCAGTCGCGCCACATCGGCGCTGGAGCCGATCCCGATCACGGCGAACCGGGCCGCCAGCGCCTCGAGCTGCGCCGCCAGTTCCTCGGGCGGCAGGCCGAGGCGCGGGGCGATGCGTGCGATCGCCCGCCGGGCGCGCGCCTCCAGTCCGTGGCCGCGCTCCCGATCGGGCGCGACCGCGGACTCGCCGGGCAGTTCCACCTGCGCGATCAGGGCCAGCAGCAGCGCGAAATTGGTGATCAGCACGTCGCGCTGCTGCATCTCCGGCACGGCAAGCGCCGCGGCCTTGGCGTGTCGGCCGGCCAGGCCCTCCGCGGCAACGGCGCGTGCGGTCTCGCGGACGATCAGCGGCGTCAGCGCGCGCAAGGTCGCCAGCCGGCCGTTCAGCCGCACGTCGTGCAGCGTCGGGCGACAGAGCTCGCGCACGCCGCTCCACGGCAGGATGTAATGGCCCCGTGCGCCGGAGGGGTTCGGCACGATGAACTCGATGCCGCCCCGGGACGCCACACGCGCCCGCGTGCCGCTCAGCACCGGCGTCGTGAACGGCACGGCCACACCCCGGTCGAGGACGGTGGTCGGGCGGTAGGCCTGCGTCAGCGACGACAGGGAGGCGTTCATGACTCATCCGGCTGGGTTGAGGATCGCTTTAATCCCCAGGATGCCGCCTGGTCGGTGAAGGAATCGTATGCAGCGGCCGCGAAACCGTCCGGCGTCCCGACGGCAGCCGCCGCGGCGCCCGGGCCGTCCTGGATCCGCCGGGGCCACCGGTCACCGGGTGCGAAGGCGAGCGGTCGGGCGCCGGTCGCGCCGGGCGGACGCGGCGCCGCCTCACGGCCGCCGGCGGCGGGTTCGCGGTCATGCGGCCCGGATGCGGCCGACGAACTTGTCGATCTGCAGCCGCAGCGCGTCGGATTGCGCCATCAGCCGGTCTGCCGCCTCCAGCGCCTGCGTCGAGGCGCCGCCGGTCTCGTCGGCCGCCCTGGTGACGGCGGCGATGTTCCGCGACACGTCCGTGGTGCCGCTCGATGCTTCCTGCACGTTGCGGGCGATCTCCTGGGTGGCGACCGCCTGCTGCTCCACCGCCGCCGCGATCGTGGTGGCGATCTCGTCGACCCGGCTGATGGTGGTCGCTATGAGCTGCACCGACTCCACCGAAGTCGCCGTCGCGCCCTGCATCTCGGCGATCTTGGCGGCGATCTCCTCGGTCGCCCGCGCCGTCTGCCCGGCGAGCGCCTTGACCTCCGAGGCCACGACCGCGAAGCCGCGGCCCGCCTCGCCGGCGCGGGCCGCCTCGATCGTCGCGTTCAGCGCCAGGAGATTGGTCTGGCTGGTAATGTCGCTGATCAGCTTGACCACGTCGCCGATGCGCTGCGCCGCCGTCGCAAGTCCCTGGATGTGACCGTTGGTGCGGTCGGTCTCGGCGACCGCCTGCCGGGTGACGTGCGCCGATTCGCCGACCTGGCGGGTGATCTCGCGGATCGAGGACGCCAGCTCCTCGGCCGCGGCGGCGACGGTCTGCACGTTGCTCGAGGCCCGTTCGGAGGCTTCGGCCATCGCGCCGGAGCGGCGACGGGCTTCCTCGGCCGTCGCCGACAGCCGCGCCGCGGAGTTCTGCATCTCGCCCGAGGCCGTCGACACCGCCGCGACCACGCCGCTGACGGAGCCCTCGAAATCATCGGCCATCGTGCGCAGCGCCGCGGCCTTCTCCGCCTCGGCGCGCCGCTCCGCCTCCTGCTGCGTGTTGCGCAGTCGCTCGGCCTCGACCATCCCGGTCTTGAACACCTCGACCGCACGCGCCATCCTGCCGAGCTCGTCGCCGTTGCGCACCAGCGGCACCTCGACCGCGAGTTCCCCCTTCGCCAGGCGCGCCATCACCCCGCTCAACTGCCCGAGCCCGCGCGCGACCATGCGAGCCAGGATCAGCGATGCGGCGATGCCGATCAACAGGGCAACGCCGACCGCGATGGCCGTGACGAGCTTGGTGCGGGCGATCAGGTCGCGTGCCGCTCCGCCCTGCCGAGCCTGCGCCGATTGCAGCTCCGCGTTGAACCGGATGATCACTCGCTGCATGGCCGGGCCGAGCGAGCCGTACAGCGCCTCATGGATCTTGGCGTCGCGCTCGGTCATGACCGCAACGATGCGATCGAACGCTGCGGCGTAGTGGACGACCGAAGCCGCGGCATCGCGCCCGGCCGCGGTTGCGAGCGCGTCCGCCGCCTTGCCCGCGGTATCGATCGCGCCGCGCGCCGCTTCGGCCGGCGCCGCGATCCCGGCCGGGAGGTAGCGCCGCGCGACGAAATTCTCGACCTTGGTTTCCGCGCGCAGCAGGTCGCGCTCGGCCAGGCGGGCGCGATCGGCGAGTGCGAACTGGCCGGCATCCCGCGCCCGATCCGCCGCGAGCGCCAGCGCCGCCTCGGCCTTCGCCGCCGCGGGGCGCAATTCCTCGTGGACCAGGCGCTGTCGCTCGCCGTCGAGTTTGACGAAGCCATCGAAATCCGCGTGATAGGCGGTGAACGTCTTGCCCACGCCGCGCAGCAGATCGGCCCGCTGCGCATCGAACAGCCGCGTCGCGTGCTCGATGCGGTCCATGCCGGTGCGATAGACGCCCGGCTCGTCCTTGACCGCGCTGGGCGCGCCGACCACGAAGTCGCGCGCCTTCTGCCGCAGCAGCAGCACCGATTCCTGCACTGCGCCCACCGCCGTGGTGCGGCTCGCGAGCTTGCCCAACTGGTCGACCGTGACCGCGACGCCGCCGAGGCCGAACCACGCGCTGAGCGACACCGCGACCAGCAGCGTCAATACGAGGCCGAAACCGGCATAGATCTTGGTTGCCACCCTGACGTTCAACATCCCACCCCAATCCTCCGGCCGATCTTCCGATCGGCCGGTCACCTGACCAAGCGCCATGCCCGGCCGTCGGCCCGGCAAGCCGCGCCGGCGCGAAACTAGCGCCGATCGGTGCCGTGACGGCAGGGGCGGGATGCCGGACGCACCCGCTGCTGCAGGATCGGGGGTCGGGGTTTCACGCGCCTTAATCGTCCCCGCAACGGTCGCGGCGACGCATCACGCCACGGCAACGACCCTTCGCGCCGCGCGGTGGTTGCCAGGGCGGATTCCGGCCACCGGGAGACGCAGCTTGGGTGAATGTGCCTGCGGGACCTGACCGCGCGAATTGCTGGCCCCGGCGCAGGCGCCGGCTGGAGGCGGCTCTACCGCCCCCGGAATGCCGGCGGGCGGCGGTCGAGGAACGCGGCGCGCGCGGCGCGGAAATCCTCGGTGTCGACGAAATCCAGCGCCGTCTCCTGCTCCGCGGCGCTGACCGGCAGCGGGCCCCGCAAGCTGCGCAGCGCCGCCTTGTGGAAGCGCGCCGCGAGCGGGCTCCCCGCGGCGACCCGCGCCGCCAGCGCCATCGCCTCGGCCTCGACCGCCTCGTCCGGCACGACCCGGCCGAGCAGACCCTTCTCGTACGCCTCGCGCCCTGACAGGATCCGCCCCTCGATCAGCAGCTCCGCCGCCACGCCAATGCCGGCGATCTGCACGATCGGGTCGATCTCCGCGTGCGGGTAATAAAGTCCCATGCGTGAAGCGGTGATGCCGAAGCGCACGCCTTCGCCGCCGATCCTGAGGTCGCACATCGTGGCGATCCCAGCCCCGCCGCCCAGGCAATGCCCCATGATCATCGCCACCACGGGATGGATACAGCGGCGGATCGACTGCATGCCGGCGTGGAAGGCCGCGGCGTAGCGCGCCTCCGCCGCGCGATCCGCGCGCTCGACGGCGAACGCCTCGATATCGGCGCCGGCGCTGAACGCCTCCCGCCCGGCGCCGCGCAGCACGACGCAACGCAGCTCCCCGATCGCCGAGAGCGCATCCATGGTCTCGGCCAGGCCCTGCCACATTGACAGGTCGAAGGCGTTGCGCCGCGCCGGGCGGTCGAACGTCACCGTCGCGATCGCGCCGTCCCGGCTCACCGGCAGATTCGGATTCCGCATCGCCTCCCTCGCGAAGCCGGGTGGTCAGTCCGGCGGCGGCGCCGGCAGCGGCGGCCCGGGGACATCGTCCATGCTCGGCCGGCCGGTCACGTGCCGCCAATGGTGCCAGAGCAGGCGGGCCGCCAGGGCGCGATGCGGTCGCCAGCGCTCCGCCAGCCGGCGCAGCACCGCCTGGTCGGGCCGCGCCGGCAGGCGCTTCAGATGCGCGGTCGCCGCGGCCAGGGCCAGATCACCGGCCGGGAACACGTCGGCACGCTCCAGGGCGAACAGCAGATACACCTCCGCCGTCCACCGCCCCAGCCCGCGCACCGTCATCAGCAGCGCCACCGCTGCCTCGTCATCCATCGCCGCCAGCCTGGCGTCGTCCAGGCGTCCCTCGACGAAGGCCGCGGCCAGGCTGCGCGCATGCGCAACCTTGGTACGGGACAGCCCGGCCCCGCGCAATGCCTCCTCCGGCAGCACGAGCAGCCCGGCCGGCTCCAGCGCGCCGGGCAAAGCCCGCACGCGGCCCCAGATCGCGGCCGCCGCCTGGTTGCTGATCTGCTGCCCGGTGATCGCCGCGAACAGACCGGGGAAGCCTCGCGGGCGGGTACGCCAGGGCAGCGGCCCGGCCTGCCGCTCGATCGCGGCCAGGTCCGGGTCGGACTCCTTCAGCGTCTGCAGAGCCGCGCGGGCGACCAGCGGGGGTAGCGGTGTATGCACATCCCCGTTGTAACCAGCCCATTGAGGGCCACAACCCCGCCTGCGGGTCAGCCCGTGCGTGTAACGCGCCCGGTGTGCCGGTTCATCGTGAACCGCGCGATCACGCTGCCATCCGGCGTCGCCACCGCGAAGCCGACGTCATCGGCATCCTGCGCCGCGACATCGACCACCTTCCAGCTGTGGTTGCCGCGCCAGAGCAGGAAGGCCTCGGCGATCTTCTGCACGTCGGCCGGATCGAGCTTGCGGTCCGCGGCAGGGTAGACCAGCGTCCAGGTGCGCGCCTGGTGGCGCCAATGCGCGATCGCCCGCGCGAGCGGACTCTGCCGCCAGCCCCAGCCCATGCCACCCTCGCCGGGCCGCCCATGCCAGGCCGGCGGGGCACCCTCGGGAGCCGGAACCGCCGGTCCGCCCGCCCCCGGATCGGGCGCGGTGTCGGCGGCCGGCGCCGGCGCGACCGCCCCGGCATCGGCGACGGTCAGCACCCGCGCCTCCGGCGGCTGCGCGCTCGCCGCATGCCAAAGCAGGCTCGCCCCGCCGCCGCCCAGCGCCAGCGCCGCCGCGCCGGCCAGCAGAATCGGTCGCATCTTCGCTTCTCCTTGCCTCGCCGCGGCCTGCGCGGCGGCCGAAGGCAACCTGCGCGGCCGACGTCTCGCGACGGTTCCCGAATTGCAACGGAGTGCAACGCCGTCTCCCGTGCGGGGCATCGCTGCTTTTATTCTCCCCGCCATGGAGAGCCTGCCGCATATCCTCGTCGTCGACGACGACCGCGAGATCCGCACCCTCCTCGCGGCCTTCCTCGAGCGCCACCAGATGCGCGTCACCGCGGTCCGCGACGCGCGCGAGGCCCGCCGCGCCTGGATCGCCGGCCACTACCAGCTCGTCGTCCTGGACCTGATGCTGCCCGGCGAGGGCGGGCTCGACCTGGCGCGCTGGCTGCGCGACCAGGGTGGCGACGTGCCGATCGTCATGCTCACCGCCATGGGCGACGAGACCGACCGGATCATCGGCCTCGAGCTCGGCGCCGACGACTACCTGCCGAAGCCGTTCAATCCCCGCGAGCTGCTCGCCCGCATCCGCGCCGTGCTGCGCCGGGCGGGCGAATCGGCGGCGCGCCGCGCCGGCGAGCACGCCGTGCTGCAATTCGCCGGCTGGAGCCTGGAGCCGGCGCGGCGCCGCCTGCTCAACCCCGACGGTGCCGAAGTGCCGCTCACCGGCGGCGAATACGACCTGCTGCTGGCGCTGGCCGAGCGGGCCAACCGGGTGCTCACCCGCGACATGCTGCTCGACCTGCTGCGCGGCCGCCAGGCCGGACCGTTCGACCGCGCCATCGATGTCGCCATCAGCCGGCTGCGCCGAAAACTCGATGATGACGGTCGCAACGCACAGTTGATTAAAACAGTACGCGGGGGCGGCTATGTCTTGGCCGCCGATGTCGAGCGCCATTGACCGCATTGCGTTTGCCGCCGCACCGCGCCACCGCTACCGGCTTCGCTTCTGGCCGCGCAGCCTGGCGGGGCGTACTGCGCTCAGCCTCATGCTGGCGCTCGCCGTGGTGCAGGCCCTCGGACTGACCATCCACGCCTTCGACCGGATCGGACTCGAGCGGATGGCGCAGGCCCGGATGATCGGGATCCGTCTCGCCAGCATCTACCGCACCGTCGAAATGACGGATGCGCCCGACCGCCCGGCCCTGCTCAAGGAGGTCTCCCGCACCGGCGCGGTGATCGACCGCGTGCCGCCCTCGCCCGACTTGCCGCCGCTGGCACCCTTCGTGCAGCAGACCGTGCAGCTCAACATGAACCTGGTGCCGATCCCGGCCAACGAGCAGTGGCGCGAGCTGATGCTGCGCGCCGGGCCGAAGCCGCACCAGCTCCTGGCCGGCATGCAGCTCCCCGACGGCGCCTGGCTGAAGCTGCGCATGGAAATGCCGCCCCCGACGCCCTGGCACTCGCCCACCTTCCTGATCGCCTTCCTGCTCATGACCGCGGCAGCCGCGGTGCTGATCCTCTGGGCGGTACGGCGGCTGACCGAGCCGGTGCGCACCCTCGCCGCCGCCGCCGAGCGGCTGGGCCGGGACGTCAACGCGCCGCCGATGCTGGAGGAGGGGCCGACCGAAATCGCCACCGCAGCCGCCGCCTTCAACACCATGGCCGCACGGATCCGCCGATTCGTCCAGGACCGCACCTTCCTGCTCACCGCGATCGGCCACGACCTGCGCACCCCGATCACCCGCCTCAAACTGCGCGCCGAGTTCGTCGAGGACGAGGAACAGCGCCGCAAGATGCTGGCCGATCTCGATGAGCTGGAGTCGATGGTCGCGGCAACCCTCGCCTTCGGCCGCGACGACGCCAGCAGCGAGCCGGTCGCTCCCCTCGACCTCTCGGCGCTGCTGCGCACCGTGCTGGACGAGGCCGGGGACGCACGGCCGGAACTCGCCGACCAACTGGAACTCTCCGGCCCGGCCCACCTGATCTTCCCGGCCCGGCCGATGGCGCTGAAGCGCGCACTGGCCAACCTGATCGGCAACGCCGTCGCCTACGGCGGCGCAGCCCGGGTGACTCTCTCGCCGCCGAAAGCCGGAACCGTCTTCATCACCATCGATGACGACGGTCCGGGCATCCCGCCGGGCGAGCTCGACCGCGTGTTCGAGCCGTTCCATCGCGTCGAAGGCAGCCGCAACCGCGAGACCGGTGGCACCGGACTCGGCCTTCCGATCGCACGCAATATCCTTCGCGGGCACGGGGGCGACGTGGTACTGGCAAACCGGCCGCACGGCGGGGCTCGGGTTACGGTGACCTTGCCCGTGTGACCGGAAGGAAGGCCGGGGGCTCCGCCCCCTGGACCCCCGCCGGGGCTCGCCCCGGACCCCCTGACTCGAGATTGTGCCAAGCCGGCATCGCGCGTAGCAGGGCAGCATGGATAAGCTCGAGTACCTGCTCGCGCTGGCACAGGAACGGCATTTCGGCCGGGCGGCCGCGGCCTGCGGCACGACCCAGCCGACCTTCTCCGCCGGCATCAAGCAACTCGAGGAAAGCCTCGGCACGCTGCTGGTCGAACGCGGCAGCCGGTTCCGCGGCTTCACCGCCGCCGGCGAGCGGGCGCTGGAATGGGCGCGGCGCATCGTCGGCGATACCCGCGCCATGCGCCAGGAACTCGACGGACTGCGCTCGGCCCTCGCCGGCCAGATGCGCATCGCCGTGATCCCGACCGCGATCCCGATGCTGCCGGCCCTGACCGCTCCCTTCGCGGCGCAGCACCCGCAGGTCCACCTCGTCATCCTGTCGCGCACCTCGAACGAAATCCTGGGCATGCTCGAGAATCTCGAGGCCGACGCCGGCATCACCTATCTCGACAACGAGCCGCTCGGCCGCGTCGTGTCGGTGCCGCTGTACCGCGAACAATACCGGCTGGTGTGCCGCAGCACCGCTTTTCCCGGCCGGGAACGGCTCGACTGGGCGGAAGCCGCCGCACTGCCGCTGGCCCTGCTGACTCCCGACATGCAGAACCGGCGGATCATCGACCGCGCCCTGCACGCCGCCGGCGCGAACCCGGTCACCGCGATCGAATCCGACTCGATGACCGTGCTGCTGACTCACCTGCGCGCCGGGCCCTGGGCCTCCATTCTGCCGCAGCACTGGCTGGACATGCTGCCGCCCGATCCGGCCTTCCACGCGCTGCGCCTCGATCCGCCCGAAGTCGCCAACACGGTGGGGCTGGTGGTGCCGGATCGCGCCCCGCTGCCGCTGCTGGCCGGCGCGCTGATCGCCGAGGCGCGACGCCGCGCCGCTTCCTGACACGCTGATCCCGATCGATCCCGACATCGACGCGTCGCACGTCGATCGGAATGCCCGATCGCCTCATGCGAACTAACGCATTGATTCCGCGCCCGATGGGGCACGATCCTCCGCCGGCCTGGAGGAAACATGCCCCGCTTCGAGCCCTGGGATGCCGCGCGCGCCGCCGCGATCATCGATGACGGCAAGGCCGTGCCGGGCGCGCTGCTGCCATTGCTGCACGCGCTGCAGGCGGCGTTCGGCCATATTCCCGAGGCCGCCATTCCGATGCTGGCCGCGGCGCTGAACCTGAGCCGCGCCGAGGTTCATGGCGTGGTCAGCTTCTACCACGATTTCCGCCACACCCCGCCGGGCCGGCACGTGCTGAAGCTCTGCCAGGCCGAGGCCTGCCAGTCGATGGGCTGCCGCGACCTCGCCGCCGCCGCCGAGCAGCGGCTCGGCGTCACGCTCGGCGGCACCACGCCGGACGGGCGGGTGACGCTCGAGGCGGTGTACTGCCTCGGCCTGTGCGCCACCGCGCCGGCGGCGATGCTGGACGGTGCGGTGGCCGGGCGGCTGACCACGTCGCGCCTCGACGCGCTACTGGACGGGCTCGCGTGACCGCGCGCCTTTTCGTCCCGGGCGATGCCGCCGCCGTCGCGGTCGGCGCCGACCAGGTCGCCGCCGCCCTCGGCGCCGCGACCGTGGGGCAGGACGTCAGCATCACCCGCACCGGCTCGCGCGGCCTGTTCTGGCTGGAGCCGCTGGTCGAGGTCGCGACCCCGGCCGGGCGCATCGCCTACGGACCGGTGGCACCGGAGGATGTGGGCGGGCTGCTCGCCGCCGGGCTGCTGGACGGTGGCCCGCACGCGCTCCGCCTCGGGGCGCCCGAGGAGCTGCCCTTCCTGCGCCGCCAGACCCGGCTCACCTTCGCCCGCTGCGGCGTGATCGATCCGCGCTCCGCCGCCGAATACGAGGCATCCGGCGGCTGGGCCGGCCTGCGGCGCGCCTTTGCGCTCGGCCCGGAGGCGGTGGTCGAGGAGGTGGTGCAGTCCGGCCTGCGCGGCCGCGGCGGCGCCGGGTTCCCGACCGGCCTCAAGTGGCGCACCGTGCGGCAGGCCGCCGGGCCGCAGAAATCCGTCGTCTGCAACGCCGACGAGGGCGATTCCGGCACTTTCGCCGACCGCATGCTGATGGAGGGCGATCCCTTCCTCCTGATCGAGGGCATGGCGATCGCCGGCTACGCCGTCGGCGCCTCCCGCGGCTACGTCTATGTCCGCTCCGAGTACCCGCATGCGATCGCCACCTTCGCCGCGGCGCTCGGCGCGGCGCGCCGGGCGGGACTGCTCGGTGCTGACATCGACGGCAGCGGCTTCGGCTTCGACATCGAGCTGCGGATCGGCGCCGGCGCCTATGTGTGCGGCGAGGAAACGGCACTGCTCGACAGCCTCGAAGGACGGCGCGGCCAGGTCCGCGCCAAGCCGCCGCTGCCGGCGCATCACGGCCTGTTCGGGCGGCCCACCGTGATCAACAACGTGCTGTCGCTCGCCGCCGTGCCGGTGATCCTGGCCGAGGGCGCGGCGCGCTACCGCGATCTCGGCATGGGCCGGTCGCGCGGCACCATGCCGATCCAGCTCGCCGGCAACATCCGCCATGGCGGGCTGTTCGAGGCGGCGTTCGGCGTCACGCTCGGCGAGCTGGTCGAGGAGATCGGCGGCGGCACCGCCTCCGGCCGGCCGGTGCGCGCGGTGCAGGTCGGCGGCCCGCTCGGCGCTTATTTCCCGCCCGCTCTGTTCGACACGCCGTTCGACTACGAGGCCTTCGCCGCGCGCGACGGGCTGATCGGCCATGGCGGCATCGTCGTGTTCGACGACACGGTCGACATGGCGGAGCAGGCGCGCTTCGCGATGCAATTCTGCGCGCTGGAATCCTGCGGCAAGTGCACGCCGTGCCGCATCGGCTCGACCCGCGGCATCGAGGTGATCGAGCGCATCCGGAGCGGTCTCGATCCCGCCGCCAACCGCGCCCTGCTCGCCGATCTCTGCAATACGATGAAGTTTGGCTCGCTCTGCGCGCTGGGCGGCTTCACCCCCTATCCGGTGATGAGCGCCCTGACGCATTTCCCCGAGGATTTCGCCGGACGGGCGGCGCCCGCCCGCGCGGCGTGAGGAGGATCCCGATGGCCCTGGTGCAGGAGACCGATTTCGGCACGCCGGCATCCGACGCGGCGGCGAGCGTCACGCTGACCATCGACGGCGTCGGTGTGACCGTGCCCGAGGGCACCTCGATCATGCGCGCGGCGGTGGCGATGGGCACCCAGATCCCCAAGCTCTGCGCCACCGACTCGCTGAACGCGTTCGGCTCCTGCCGGCTCTGCCTGGTGGAGATCGGCGGCCGCCCGGGCACGCCGGCGAGCTGCACCACGCCGGTGGCACCCGGCATGGCGGTGCGCACCCAGACGCCGCGCCTGGCGCAGCTCCGGCGCGGCGTGATGGAGCTGTACATCTCCGACCACCCGCTGGATTGCCTGACCTGCGCCGCCAACGGCGATTGCGAGCTGCAGGACATGGCCGGCGCGGTCGGGCTGCGCGAGGTGCGCTACGGCTATGACGGCGCCAATCACCTCGCCGCCGCCAAGGACACGAGCAACCCGTATTTCACCTTCGACGCGGCGAAATGCATCGTCTGCTCACGCTGCGTGCGCGCCTGCGAGGAAATGCAGGGCACCTTCGCGCTGACCATCCAGGGGCGCGGCTTCGAGTCGCAAGTCGCGGCCGGCATGGACGAAGGATTCCTCGGCTCGGAATGCGTCTCCTGCGGCGCCTGCGTCCAGGCCTGCCCGACTGCGACGTTGATCGAGAACCAGGTGATCGCGCTTGGCCAGCCCGAGCATTCCGCCGTCACCACCTGCGCCTATTGCGGCGTCGGCTGCAGCTTCAAGGCGGAAATGCGCGGCGAGGAAGTCGTGCGCATGGTGCCGTACAAGGACGGGCAGGCGAATCGCGGCCATAGCTGCGTCAAGGGCCGGTTCGCCTGGGGCTATGCGACGCATCGCGAGCGCATCCTCAAGCCGATGGTCCGCGAACGGATCACCGATCCCTGGCGCGAGGTCGCCTGGGAGGAGGCGATCGCCCGCGTCGCCGGCGAGTTCCGTCGCATCCAGGCCGCGCACGGGCAGGACGCGATCGGCGGCATCACCTCCTCGCGCTGCACCAACGAGGAGACCTACCTGCTGCAGAAGCTGGTCCGCGCCGGCTTCGGCAACAACAACGTCGATACCTGCGCCCGGGTCTGCCATTCGCCGACCGGCTACGGGCTGAAGGAGACCTTCGGCACGTCCGCCGGCACGCAGGATTTCGATTCCGTCGAGCACGCCGACGTCGTGATGGTGATCGGCGCCAACCCGACCGACGGCCATCCCGTGTTCGCCTCCCGCCTGAAGCGCCGGCTGCGCCAGGGGGCGAAGCTGATCGTGATCGACCCGCGCCGCATCGACCTGGTGCGCGGGCCGCACGTGCAGGC
>DATJSJ010000177.1:0-2808 GCA_035504175.1 Acetobacteraceae bacterium | reverse complement strand
TGATGCCCGGCCATGTAGCGGCCGATCTCCATCCGGTCGGCCGTCGCCGCCGGCGTCTCGTGCACGAAGCGGCCCTCGGACATCACCACGATCCGATCGGCGAGCTCCAGCAGCTCGTCCAGATCCTCGCTGACCAGCAGCACCGCCGTGCCGCGCTGTCGGGCGGCCAGGATCTGCGCGTGAATGTCCGCGACCGCGGCGAAATCGAGCCCGAACACCGGGTTCGCCACGATCAGCACGTCCGCCGGCGCGCCAAGCTCGCGCGCCAGCACCGCGCGCTGCACGTTGCCGCCCGAAAGCGTCGCGATCGGCGCGTCCTCGGAGGCGGTGCGCACGTGATAGCGCGCGATCAGCCCGCGCGCCGCCTCGCGCATCCGCCCGGGCCGCAGCCAGGCGCCACGCGCCACCGGCGGCCGGTCGAAGCTGCGGAACGCCATGTTCTCGGCGACGCTCATCCGCCCGACACAGGCATTGCGCAGCGGTTCCTCCGGCAGCAGCGCCACCTTGTGCCGGGCGATCTCGGCGCGGGTCGCGCGATAGGCCACGCCGTGGACCATCACCGTCCCGGCCAGGGCGCGGCGCTGCCCGGCCAGCACCTGTACCAGCTCCGCCTGGCCATTGCCGGAAACACCTGCGACGCCGACGATCTCGCCGCCGGCGACGCGCAGGGCGAGGTCGGCGATCGCCATCTCGCCGGCATCGTTGCGCGCGCCGAGGCCACGCAGTTCCAGCCGTACCTCGCCGCGATGCGCATCGGTGCGCGGCGCCGGCTCGGCGAGACCGGCATCGCCCACCATCATCGAAGCCATGGTGTTGACCGTCAGGTCGGCGACCGCACCGCCGCCCTCCACCCGCCCGCGGCGCAGCACCGTGACTCGATCGGCGAAGGCCAGCACCTCGCGGAATTTGTGCGTGATGATCAGAACCGTGATGCGCTGCGCGCGCGCCATGTCGCGGATCAGCCCGAGCACCTCATCCGCCTCGTTCGGCGTCAGCACCGAGGTCGGCTCATCCAGGATCAGGAATCGCGATTCGAGGTAGAGCTGCTTGATGATCTCGGCCTTCTGCTTCTCGCCGGCGGAGAGCGCCGCGACCGCCACGTCGAGCGGCACGCGGAACGGCATGGTCGCGAGGAACTGCGCCAGCCGCGCCCGCTCCGTCCGCCAGTCGATGCGCCCGGCGGCGACCCGCCGCGCCATCACCAGATTCTCGAGCACGGTCAGGGACGGCACCAGCGTGAAGTGCTGGTAGACCATGCCGATGCCGGCTTCCTGCGCCTCGCGCGGGCTGCGCGGGCTGACCTCCCGCCCATCCAGCAGCACCGCGCCCTCATCCGGCCGGTAGAAGCCCATGATGCACTTGACCAGCGTCGACTTGCCGGCGCCGTTCTCGCCGAGCAGCGCGTGCACCGAGCCGGCGGCCACGCGCAGTGACGCGTCCGCGAGCGCCGTGACCGCGCCGAAGCGCTTGGTCATGGCGACCACTTCGAGCGACGGCGCGGTCACGCCGGAACTCATGCCAGCGCTTCGATCAGATCACTGCTGCGCGCCACGGCGCCGAACACGCCGCCCTGCATCTTCACCATGCGGATCGCGTGCAGGTGGTTGGCGGCGTCGGTGGCACCACAGCAATCCTCCAGCAGCAGGCATTCGAAGCCGCGATCATTGGCCTCGCGCATGGTGGTATGCACGCACACATCGGTCGTGATGCCGGTCAGCACGATGTTGCGGATGCCGCGCACCCGCAGCATCAGCTCGAGATCGGTGGCGCAGAACGAGCCCTTGCCCGGCTTGTCGATCACCGGCTCACCCGGTGCCGGCGCCAGCTCCGGGATGATCTCCCAACCCGGCTCGCCGCGCACCAGGATGCGCCCGCACGGGCCGGGATCGCCGATGCCGGCGCCGATCTGCCGCGACCGCCAGCGCTTGTTCTGCGGCAGGTCGGAGAGATCGGGTCGATGTCCCTCGCGCGTGTGCAGGATATGGAAGCCGCGCGCCCGCAGCGTCGCGAGCACCGCGGCGATTGGCGCGATCGGTGCGCGGGTCAGCGAAATGTCGTAGCCCATGCGATCGACATAGCCGCCGATGCCACAGAAATCGGTCTGCATGTCGATGACGATGAGCGCCGTGTCGGCGGCCGACCAGCGCCCGTCGAACGGCCAGGGATAGGGGTCGGCGGCGACGCTGCGCGCCGCGATCGAGGGTTGCGCGTCCATGTCGCCTATTCCGCCGCCTCCCGGAACCGGCGTGCCGGCGGCGGGAAGCCGCAGGACGTGCCGTCGGTAACCTGCACCTCGTCCTCCCAGGGCAGGCGATAGCGCCCCGCCACCAGATCGCGCATGTAGGTGTAAGGGCAGTCCTGCGCCCCGCCGGCGACCGCGACATAGCCACGATGGCCGAACTGGTAGATGTTGTTCTCGACGCTCCAGACGCGGCGCGCCTCGCGCACCAGGTCGGGGCGGAGCTCGGCGGTGACGATCTCGTCCGGCATCGGCCCGCCCTCGGCGAGAATAGTGCCGTCGAAATTGCAGATCATCGCCTCGCCCATCGAGGTGAAGGTGCCGTCCGTGCCACACATGCATACGCTCGCGGTCGCCATCAGGTTGCAGAAGGCGTTGGCCTGGTTGGTGATGCGCCAGGCGTGCCGGATCGGCGCGGTGTAGCCGGCGGTGCGCAGCATGATCTCGGCACCCTTGTAGGCCGCCTCGCGCGCCATCTCCGGAAACATGCCGTCATGGCAGATGATCAGCCCGAGCTTCGACCCGTTCGGTCCGTCGCAGACCGGAATGCCGAGATCGCCCGGCTCCCA
>DATJSJ010000176.1:0-2421 GCA_035504175.1 Acetobacteraceae bacterium | reverse complement strand
TGCTGCCGATGACGGACGATATGGAGTTGCGCGAGGCGTTGACCGAGATGGTCGCCGCCTGCATCGCATGAGCGCCGAGCCCGCGCCGGCACAGGGCGAGGCGCTGCATCCGGTGGCCGCATCGCTGCAGCGGCTGCTGCGGGGTCGTGACGCGCTGCGCGAGCCATTCCGCGCCGCCGCACGGCATGTCGCTGAGCAAGGCGGCACCGACCGGGCCGCCGCGTGGTCGCAGGCCTTGCTCGATCTGCTGACCGCGAATGCAGGATCCGACTGCATCCTGGCCTTCCTCCGACTGAGTGCAACAACGCCGCCGGCACGGATCGATGCGCTGCCGGGCGTCGGGGCCGCGGCGGCGGCCATCTGCCGCCATGCCGGCGGCAGCGCGGCACAGGCCTGCGTGGAGGCCGCGATCCGTGCCGGCGACCGTCCTGGACCATGGCCGCCAGGTCCCGGCTGGTGGCCCGGCTTCATCCGCCTGGCCCAACACGCACCGGACTGCGTGGCGTTGCTCGCGGAGCGTGCCGACGCAGTGTTCCGCGCCACGGGGGCCCCCGGGTTCACCGCCTTCGTCGCCGCCGGCCTGAAATTCGGCGACCGTGACAACGCGCGCCGGCGCGACTTCTTCCGGCTCGAACACCCCGCGGCACAGCGTGAGTTGCAGCGTCAGTCCGGCGCAATCTCATTCACAACGCAGCAGCGGGGACTCAAATTGCTGACCCGTGGCCTGTGGGGCCGCGGGGTGCTGCTGCGTCCGGCCCCGGTCCTCGCCGGCCGCCCGTCACCGCGGCGAACCAGCGTCTCGCACGGCGTGCTGCTGATGCCGGAGACCTTCCCGGGCGTGCCCCCTTTGCAAGCCCGCTCGCTGTTCCGGGCGTCGGCGCTGCACGCGGGCGCGCACCTCGAATTCACACCGGGCCGCTTCGCGGTGGGCACACTGAAGCCCCTCCAGTTGGCACTGATCGGGCTGATCGAGGACGCTCGCGTCGAGGCTTTGGCGATGCTGCGCTATCCCGGACTGCGCCGGCTGTGGCGGCCATTCCACGTCGCCGCGCCGGAGGGCAACACCGCGCCCGCGCTGATGGCGCGCCTGGCGCGGGCGTTGTTCGACTCGGACTACGCCGACCCGCACGGGCTCATCGGCAAGGGGCGGGCGTTGTTCGCCGCCGGTGCGTGCGACCTGGGGAATGCGGCGCTCAGCCGGCGCATCGGCGGCTTGCTCGGCAACGATCTCGGACAGATGCGCGCCCAGTTCGATCCGCGCACCTACGTCGTCGAGCCGGCCTATCGCGACGACGGGCTCGGCCTGTGGGATTTCGAAGCTCCGCCGGAACCGCCCCCGGAGGTGATCGAATTGCAGGTGCAGGCGGCACGGCCGCGCCAGTCGGAGACCGGCCGCCCGGCCGACGGCGACGCCGGCGACCCATCGGACGTGCACCGCGCGAAGCCGGCGGCAACGAGCGGCACCGGCATCCTGCTCGCCCGCTATCCGGAGTGGGACCAGCAGGCCGGGATCGAACGGCCGGACTGGACCTGCGTGCGGGAAGTGCCCGCCGCGCTCGGCGATCCCGCCCATCTGGAGGAAGCGCTGGCGCGCTTGCCCGAACTGCGCCGCCGGCTCGACCGGCAGGTGCGCGCGGCACGTCCGGGGCGTCCCGTGCGGCTGCGCCGGCAACCGGACGGACCGGACCTCGACCTGGATGCGGTGATCGATGCCGCCACCGCGCGCACATTGGGGCAACAGCCCGACGAGCGCGTCTATCGCGCCAGCGCGCTGCGGACGCGTGACGTGGCGACGGCGGTCTTGCTCGATGTCTCGGAATCGATGCGGGCGCGCTTGGGCATGACGACGCTGCTGGACACCGAGCGCATCGCTGTCGCATTGCTCGCCGATGCGCTGAGCCAACTCGGCGACCCGTTCGCCATGTTCGCTTTCGCGTCCGACGGGCGCGAGGCGGTGCGGCTGACGCGGGTGAAGGACTTCGCCGAGGCGTATGGTCCGGCGGCGCGGGCGCGGCTGATGGGCCTGCGGGCCGGCCTGTCGACCCGGCTCGGCACGGCGATCCGGCACGCGGGGGCGGAGATCGCCCGGGTTCGCAGCTTCCGCCGCCTCGTGCTCGTGCTGAGCGACGCCGAACCATCCGACATCGACGTGTCCGATCCGCGCGACCTGGTGGAGGACGCGCGCCGCGCAGCCCTGACGCTGCGGACACGCGGGATCGACACGTTCGGGGTGACCCTGGCGGAGGGCGCGGAGGCGGCGTCGGTCTCGGCGCGGATCTTCGGCCTGGGCGGATTCGCGCTGATGCGGCGACTGGACGACCTGCCGGCGCGTTTGTCCGATCTGTACTTCCGGCTGTCCCGGCGCTGACACTCCGCTGGGGGAAGCGAAGGGGCGAGGCGAAGAGAAGGCAGGGAAGGAAC
>DATJSJ010000175.1:0-3046 GCA_035504175.1 Acetobacteraceae bacterium | reverse complement strand
GACCAAACCGGCACCGGACGCCGCGCGGCGGCAGCGCGGCCTGCTGTGTGTGCTGTACTATGCCGCAGCCTGCCTCGAACCCGCTTCATTGCGCGATCACCTTGTTGTCCTGAGCACGCGTTTCCCGCCGGGGAGTGGAGTGGCAAAGCGGGAGCGGACGCTTGCCGGCCTGCTTCCCGGGAACCTGGACCGCTGGTTCGGACCGGTCGACGACAAGCGGCAGCGTGACCTCTTGCAGCGTCACGCGCAGGGCGGTGCGTATGGCGCCTGGTTCGGCGCCGCCGCAACGCGTCCGGCGTCCGACGCCGCTGACCTGCCGCCGCAGGGCAGGATGCGGCCGCTGTCGCGCGGAAAGCTGTCGCGCAGCCCGTGGTTCGCGGCTCGCCCGGCGCGAGCGGCCTTGCGTGCAGACAATGGCCGGCGGCGCCGTCCGCCGGCATAGCGATGCCGGCCGCACAGGCAGACCCGGACTTGGTCGATCGCCCGCCAGACCGGGAGGCTGAGGGTGCCGGCTCCGACGCCATGCTGGTACGGCTCGCCGGCTTCGAAGGGCCGCTCGATCTGCTGCTCGACCTGGCCCGCCGGCAGCAGCTCGATCTGACGCAAATCTCGGTGCTGGCCCTGGTCGATCAATACCTCGCCGCGATCGACCGGCTCGGCGCCGCCGCGACCCGGCTCACCCGCGCCGCCGACTGGCTGGTCATGGCGGCCTGGCTGACCTGGCTCAAATCGCGCCTGTTGTTGCCGCAAGCCGCGCCCGAGGCCGCGCGAGCAGCCGGCGCCCTGGTGGACCGGCTGGCCCGGACCGAGCGGGTGCAGGCGCTCGCCGCCTGGCTCGAGGCCCGTCCGCAACTCGGCCGCGACACCTATCCGCGCGGCGCGCCGGAACGCTCCACCAGGACCGTGGTGTCCGACCTGGCGGCGTTGTTCGAGGCGTGCCTGGTCGGATTGCGCTGGGAGCCGCCGCTGCGGCAGACTTGGCACCCACCCCGGCCGATCCTCTGGCGGGTGCCGGACGCGCTCGTCCGGCTCCGCGCCCTGATCGGCACCGTCCCCGACGGCACCGAGCTGGCGGCGTTTTTCCCGCCGCATTTGTTCGCGACCGCGACACAAGCAGGGGATCAGGCCGCCGCACCGCCGCCGGTGGCGCCGCGCGCGGATCTGCCGCTGCAGCGGCGCGCCGCGGTGGCGAGCACGCTGGTTGGCGCCCTCGAGTTGGCGCGGGAATCCGTCCTCCTGCTGTCGCAGGACGCGCTGTTCGGCCCGATTGGCGTGCATGCCCGTCCCCACGGCGACGAGCCTGCCGCCGCGGCGCAGGACGCGATGGCGGAGACGCCGTAACCGGCATGCCACGGGACGTGCACAGACATGACCGCGCCGACCCGGCAACCCCTGGCTGGGCAATCCCTGGCTGGCGACGCCGCAGAACTGCTCAGTCCGGCACCTCACGTTCCAGCGGCGGGGGCATCGGCCCGGAACCGAGTTCCGGCCCGTAATCCGGCTGCAGGTCGAAGCGCAACGCCGGCCAGCGGGCACGCATCGCCAGCACTGCCGGCCAGGGCGACCAGTCGGCGGCATGGAACCGGAACACCACACTGCCATACCCGTCCGTCAGCCGCCGCCGCACCGCGGCACCGGCCGGTCTGACGGTGACGTGGCGCAGTGGCCAGGTGGTCCCCCACTGCACCCACAGCCAGGCGATGGCGCGCGGATCATTCGGCCCCAGGCCGAGCAGATCGTCCGGCATCGGGATGAGCATCTGCAGGTCCAGCGGGCAGGCGCGTGCATTGATCGCCGCGCCTGCCAAGCCATGCCGCGCCGCCAGGGCGTCGCGCAACTGCTCGGCCAGGATGTGGGCGCCGGCGACGCTGATGCTGCGGGCGTGAACCGGCACTGCCACCATGCGATTGAAAAAACCCTCGGCCGGTGCGGCCAGGCTGTGCCGCCAGGGCAGGACACCGGGTCCGGCCACGGCGTCCTGGAACGCGGTCAAGGTGGCGGTTGGCCCAGCGACCGTGAGCCGGTGTGCCAGCCAGTCTGGATTGGGCAGGCACATATCCGTCGCCGCTCCCGCGGATGCCGCGGCCCCGACCTTCGGGCCACCGGCCTTCGCTGGCGGTACCGCCGGACCTGCTGGCGCAGGCGGCCGCAGCGCGGCGGGGAACGGTCGGGATGGGGGAAGCGTCTGGTGGCTCGGGCGCCCGCGTGGGCGCTTGGCGGGCCGGCGCCGTGGGGGACGCCGGCCTACGGTTTCGTCCGGAAGCAGGCCCATCGCTCACAGCCCGAGAAGCTTGGCCGGGCTTTCGGTGCCGAGTTTCGCGCGCCGCACGTAGCCGCGCATGGTTTTGAGGTCGCGGTGGCGGGTGTGTGCCATGATCTGCTCGTCGCGTGCGCCGGCTGCGTAGGCCTCGGTGACGAAACCCGCGCGCAGCCCGTGCGGGGAGAGCCGCTCCACGGACGCAACGGTCAGTCCCGCCGCCGCGGCCCGCTTGCGCAGGATCTGCCGGACCGCGTCGGGATGCAGCGCGGCGCTGCCCAGCCGGCCCCAGCAGTCGATCTTGCGGAATACCGGACCATGGCTGCAGCCCGCAGCGGTGCGCCACGCCTCCAGCGCCAGGACCGGGCAGGTGTCGCGGCGGAGGCCGCGCGGCACGCCGATCCAGGCCCCCTCCCCTTCCGGGTCGCCCTTGGCGCGGGAGATCAGCACGCGCAGCGCGCCGTCGGCGGTGAACACCAGTTCCTCCCATGTCACGCCGGCGAGTTCGGCCCGGCGCAGTGCCGCGGCATAGCCGAGCAGCAGGAGGGCGCGGTCGCGCAGCGCGGCGAGGCTGGCGGCCTGGTCGGGTGTGCGTCCAGGACGGTTGGCACGGCGCGCTGGCCGGCCTGCGGCTTCGCCGGTGCGGCCGGCGTCGCACGCGGCGACCAGGCGGCGGATCTCGGCGGTGCCGAGAGCTGCGGCGCGGCGGGCCGGCGCACCATGGCGGCGCAGCATGCCGCGCAGCGGCGCGCGGATCGCCGGGTGCGACGGCGTCCAGTCGTGGCCGTG
>DATJSJ010000174.1:0-14743 GCA_035504175.1 Acetobacteraceae bacterium | reverse complement strand
GGCGAGGATTTCTCCGAACTTGCGAAGCCTGCCGACGTCGCGCCCGCGCTGGCGGCGCTGTGCCTGCCCTCGGAGCAGCGGCATGGCGTGCTGGTGCGGCGGGGGTAGCCGCGCTTTCTGCGTTCGGCCGCGACCAGTCCTGCCGGCTTGGCCCTCGCCAATGACCAAGGCGCCATCGGCATCCGTGTCGCGCCACCTGAAAAAAAAAGCGGCGCCCGAAGGCGCCGCCCGTAGCCGAGGCAAGTCCGTCCGCGTCAGCCGAGCTGCTCGCCGTGCAGCACGAGGTCGAGACCCTCGACCTCCTCGTCGCTGGTGACCCGAAGTCCGACGATGGCATCGACGATCTTCAGCAGGATCAGCGAGCCGAGGCCGCTATAGACCAGCGTCACGATCACCCCCATCGCCTGCACCTTGAGCTGGGCCAGGCTGCCGGGAAGCTGCGGTGCGCTGACGAAGGAACTGTAGGCGAACACGCCGGTCAGCAGCGCGCCGATGATGCCGCCGATGCAGTGCACGCCGAACGTGTCCAGGCTGTCGTCATAGCCCATCGCATGCTTGAGGCTGGTCGAGGCGAAGAAGCAGAGCACGCCGGCCGCGATGCCGATAATCACCGCCGGGCCCGGAAGCACGAAGCCGGAGGCCGGGGTGATCGCGACCAGTCCGGCGACGGCGCCGGAGGCGATGCCGAGCACCGACGGCTTCCCCTTCGTGCCCCATTCCGCGAACATCCAGCCCAGCGCCGCCGAGGCGGTTGCGATCTGCGTCACGGTCATCGCCATGCCGGCGCGGGCGCCCGAGGACACCGCCGAGCCGGCATTGAAGCCGAACCAGCCGACCCACAGTAGCGAGGCGCCGATCACGGCGTAGGCGACGTTGTACGGCGCCATGTTGTCATGCCCAAAGCCGACGCGCTTGCCGAGCACCAGTGCGCACATCAGCCCGGCGATGCCGGCATTGATGTGCACGACCGTGCCGCCGGCGTAGTCCTCGATCCCGAGGCCCGCTTCCCAGCCGGTCGAGCTCCACACCCAGTGCGCAACCGGGCTGTAGATCAGGAGCGACCACAGCACCATGAACAGGCACATCGCGGAGAACTTCATGCGGTCGGCGAACGACCCCGCGATCAGCGCCGGCGTGATGATCGCGAAAGTCATCTGGAACATCATGTAGACGGATTCGGGGATGGTCGGCGCCAGCACAAATCCGGGCTTGTCGTAGGTCGCTCCCATGCCCATCAGCAGGAAGCGCGACAGGTCGCCGATATAGGGCGTGCCCGGGGTGAAGGCGAGCGAGTAGCCGGCGAACCACCATGTCACCGTCACCAGGCAGGTGACGGCGAAGGACTGCATGATGGTGGCGAGGACGTTCTTCTTGCGCACCATGCCGGCGTAGAACAGCGCCAGGCCCGGAACCGTCATCATCAGCACCAGCGCGGTGCTCGTCAGCATCCAGGCGGTGTCGCCGGTGTCGAGCTTCGGCGGCGGGTTGTCCGCCGCGAAGGCAGAGATGGAAGCGAGCATGATTGGCAGGGCGCAGAGCGAGCCCTGCAGGAAGCGTTTCATCCGCATGTTGGGTCCCTACTTAGAGCGCCTCGGCATCGACTTCGCCGGTCCGGATCCGCACCGCGCGTTCGAGCTCCATGACGAAGATCTTCCCGTCGCCGATCTTGCCGGTGTGGGCGGATTTCGTGATCGCCTCCACCACCTGCTCGGCAATCGAATCGGGTACCGCGACCTCGATCTTCACCTTGGGGAGAAAGCTCACGTGGTATTCGGCCCCGCGGTAGATCTCGGTCTGTCCCTTCTGCCGGCCGAAGCCCTTCACCTCGGAGACGGTGAGTCCCTGCACACCCAGCGGCGTCAGCGCCTCGCGCACGTCGTCCAGTTTGAAGGGCTTGATGACGGCTATGATAAGCTTCATCGCGCCTTTCCCCTTCCGTCCGCCGCCGCACGAGATTGTGCGCATGCGGTCCGGAACCGCCTTTCAAGAAGCGTGCCGGAGGTGAATCGACGGGTCATCCGCCTCCCGCGCCGAAGCCGGGGGCCGCCTCTGCCCATTCCTTGAGCAATCCGGTGGCGGCCGCGCCACGGTCACGATCCGGGCCGTATGCGCGGATTTTGGGCACCTGGCCGGGAGCTGCTACAGCCGGCGCATGAGCACTCTCTCCGTCGATGTCTGCGTGGTCGGCGCCGGTCCGGTCGGCGCCGCCCTTGCCTGCCGCCTGGCCCAGGCCGGGATCGCCACCGCCGTCATCGACCGTGCACCGCTGCCGCCGATGGAGCGGCCCGAGTTCGACGGCCGCGCCTACGCGATCGCCGCCGGCTCCCGCCGCCTGCTCGAGGCGGCGGGGGTCTGGGGGGTGCTGCCGCTGCCGACCGGCCCGATCCTGGACATCCGCATCACCGACGGCCGGGTCGGGCGCCGCGCCGCGCCGCTGTTCCTGCATTTCGACCACCGCGAGGCAGGCGACGAGCCGTTCGGCTGGATGGTCGAGGCGCGCTCGCTGCGCCAGGCGCTGAATGCGCACATGCACCGGCTGCCCGCGCTCTCCGTGCATGCCCCGGCCCACGCATCGGTGGAGCGGCGGCCCGATCTCGCGATCGTGCGGCTGCAGGACGGCCCGACCATCGCAGCGCGGCTGGTAGTGGCGGCGGAAGGCCGGTCCAGCCCGCTGCGCCGCGCCGCCGGCATCCCGGTGACCGGCTGGCCCTACGCCCAGACGAGCATCGTCTGCGCCATCGCGCATGAGCGGCCGCATCACGGCACGGCGCTGGAGCATTTCCTGCCCACCGGGCCGTTCGCGCAGCTGCCGATGGCCGCGACGGAGGCGGGGGACAACATCTCCGCCATCGTCTGGACCGAGCGGCGGGCGTTGGCCGGGCGGATGATCGGCCTCGATGCGGCAGCGTTCGGGCGCGAGATCGCGCGCCGGCTCGGCGCGCATCTCGGCGCGGTGCGGCCGGTCGGGCGGCGCTGGATCTATGCGCTCGGGGCACAGTTCGCGCATCGCTACGTCGACATGCGCCTCGCCCTGGCGGGCGATGCCGCGCACGGCATCCACCCGATTGCCGGGCAGGGGCTCAATCTCGGCTTCCGTGACGCCGCGGCGCTCGCCGGGCTGATGATCGAGGCGGTCGAGGGCGGTGGTGATCCGGGCGCGCCGGCGCTGCTCGCCCGCTATCAGCGGATGCGGCGGCCGGACAATCTGCTGATGCTGGCGGCGACGGACGGGCTCGACCGGCTGTTCAGCACTGACCTGCCGCCGGTGCGGCTGGCCCGCGATCTCGGCATCGCCGCGGTCAACCGCATGCCGCCGCTGAAGCGGCTGTTCATGCGCCAGGCGATGGGTCGCCTCGGCGCGGCGCCGTAGCGCTGGCCAAGCGGCGCGCACGAGCCGCTGGCGGTCCCGCGGAGGTTGACGTTGTCATGACGGATTGTATATACAGACGACGGACCGCCGCCGCTCTACGAAGGCGCGTCGCTGTCGAGACCTGACGGGTGGAGTTTGAATGGGACGAGGCCAAGCGCCTCGCCAACATCCTCAAGCACGGCATCGACTTCGAGGATGCGGACCTGGTCTTCGGCAACCCGCATCTGGTGGGGCCGGCCCGGGCGGTGCAGGACGAGGCGCGGTGGATGGCAGTCGGCATGATCGAGGACGTCTACGTCACCGCGATCTTCACGCGGCGCGGGGCGGCGATCCGGATCATCTCCATGCGGAGGGCACGTGATGCAGAAAGACGACACCATCAGGCGCGTCTCGGCGGCTGAGCTCGAAGCCCGCCGGGCGCGGCGGCCAAGCCGGACGGACCTCGCCCGGCTGCGCGCAATGACCGAGGCCGAGACCGAGCGCGCCATCGCCGCCGATCCCGATTTCCGCGACCAGCCGGAGGACTGGCTGGCGCGCGCGGAGGCGGTGATGCCGGCGCCGAAGCAGTTGCTGTCGCTGCGGATCGATCAGGACGTGCTGGACTGGTTCAAGCGGCAGGGGCCGGGCTACCAGACCCGCATCAACGCGGTGCTGCGCGCCTTCGTCGAGCAGGCGCGCAAGCGGCCCGCCTGATCGCGCCCGGACCGTCGCCCGGCGCGCGCAGGTCGGGTTCGTCCCTCGTGGCCGGCTTCGCGCCCGGACGGGTCCGGCCGCGCGCACCGGCCAGCATCAACGGCCATGGGTCCGGCGGCGCGCCGCTATCCCGCGCGGAACCCGCCATCCACGTTCAGGCTGACCCCGTTCACCATCGACGCCGCGTCGCTGAGCAGGAAGCAGATCGCCTCTGCGACCTCGGATGGCTGAGCGAAGCGGCCGAGCGGGATGCGCGCACGCATCGGATCGGCCTTGGCCGGGTCCGACCAGGCGCGCTCACCCATTGGCGTGATCGTCACCACAGGATTGACGCTGTTCACCCGGATGCGCTGCGCGCCGAGTTCCACCGCCATCACCCGCGTCATCGCGTCGAGCCCCGCTTTGGACGCGCAATAGGCGGCATGGTCGCGCGTGCCGATCTGCGCCGCCAGGCTGGAGACGTTGACGATCGCGCCGGGCACGGAGCGGGCAATGAGGTCGGCGGCAACGAGCTGCGCGATCAGCAGTGGTGCCACCATGTTCACCTCGAAGGTGGCGCGCACCCGCGCGGCCGGCGCCTGCAGCATCGGATCGAGCGGCGCGATCGCCGCGTTGTTGACCAGCAGATCGATCGGCAGCGCCGCGCGCACGCCGAGCAGCATCGCCTCGGTGTCGGCGAGATCGACTGCGATCGTCTCGCACGCGATCTCCTGCTGCAGCGACGCCAGATCCTCGGGCGAGCGGCTGAGTGCGACCACGGTCGCGCCACGCGCCGCCAGCATGCGTGTGGTCTCGCGCCCGATCCCCTTGCCGGCGCCGGTGACCAGCGCCCGCCGTCCGGAAAAGCTCATTTCACCGCTCCAAGCGTCAGACCGCGGGCGATGTATTTGTGCACGACGATGCCGCCGATGATGACCGGCGCGCAAACCAGCGTCGCGCCGGCCATCACCTTCGGCCACGGCACAATGTAGCCGCCGAGATAGGTCAGCACGATCATCGGCGCGGTGCGCACCGACCGGCCCGGCGTCAGGATGAAGCCGTACAGCAGGTCGTTCCAGGCGAAGATGCCGGCCAGGATCGCCGAGACCGCGATCCCCGGCTTGACCAGCGGCAGGCAGATGCGCAGGAACACGCCGAACCGGCCGAGCCCGTCGAGCTGCGCCGCCTCCTCGAGATCGATCGGCACCGAGCGGAACTGGTCGACCATCAGCCAGACCACCAGCGGCACCACGAACACCTGATACACCAGCACCAGCACGATCAGATTGTTGATCAGGTGCAGCCGCGAGGCGGTGAGATAGAACGGGATCAGCACCACGACCGGCACCAGCATCCAGTTGGTCACGTACCAGAACCAGACGTCGCGCCGGCCGCGGAACTGGTAGCGGGCGATGCCGTAGGCCGCCGGCGCGCCGACGAGAAGGCCGAGCCCGACCGAACCCACGGTCACGATCAGCGAGTTGAGCAGCGCGCCGAGCACGTCATCCTGCCGGATCGCCTGGGCGTAGGCGCTGAAATGCGGCGTGAAGCGCCAGACCGGCGGGATGCTGAAGATCTGCGACTCGGTCTTCAGCGAGGCGGCGACCATCCAGTACAGCGGAAACAGGATCACCACCAGGATCAGCAGGATGCCGATCGTGTGCAGGATCCGGAATATGACTTGCTTTGCCATCGCCGCCCCCGCTCAGTCGATCTCGCGATAGAACAGCCGGATGTAGATCCGCGCCAGCACGATCGACAGGATCAGCATCAGGATCGATTCCGCCGCGGCAACCCCGATATCGAAGCCGCGGAACGCGAGGCGCTCGATCTGCAGCATGGCGACCTCGGTCGCCGTCCCCGGTCCACCCTTCTCGATCGAGTAGATCATGTCGAATTCCTTCAGCGTGAACGCCGTCTGGAACACGAGTGCGGCGGTGATGCCGGGCCACATGAAGGGAAGCTGCACCGAGCGGAAGCGCGGCCACCAGCGCTCCGTCTCCAGCATCGCCGCTTCCTCGATATCCTTCGGCACGGTGGCGAGGGCGGCGGAGAGAACCAGGGCGACGAACGGCGTCCACTCCCAGATCTGCACCAGGATCACGGTGATGAAGGCGTTGGTGGTATCACCCAGCCAGTTCACCGGCGCGATGCCGATCCGGCCGAGCAGGTAGTTCACGATTCCGAGCTGCTGGTTGAACATCAGCGCGGTCAGCAGGCCCACCACGGCCGGCGTGATCGCGATCGGGATCACCAGGCAGATCTGCAGCAGCCGGCGCAGCAACGCGATGTGGGTGGAATCCAGCGCCAGCGCGATCAGCAGGCCGAGCACGAGCTGCACCGGCAGCGAAATCACCACCAGCACCAGCGTGCGCACCACCGCATCGCTGAAATCGCTGGAGCCGAGGGCGGAGAGGTAATTGGCGATGCCGGTCCATTCCGGCGCCCCCATCCCCATCACCCAGTATTTGAACGAGATGACGAAGGTAAAGACGACCGGGTAGAGGCCGATCGCCAGAAGCAGGATCAGCGACGGCGCGACGAAGAACCACGGCGCCAGCCGCTCGGACAGCGGCACCGGGATCGCCTCGTCCGCCGTGCCGGTCATCGGCACCACGCTCGTCTCGTCCATCGCTCCTCCCGCATCCGGCCGGCGGTGCGCGGCCCGGCGGGTGCGCCGGGCCGCATTCCTCTCAGTCCTGCTTCATGTACTTCTCAGGCGTGTTGGTGTGCTCCCAGCAATGCGAGCTGTCCATGTAGGCGGTGAGGCTCTTCGCCATGCTGTCCAACCCCTGCTTGACGTCGACCTGCTTGAGCTCGATGCGCGAGCCCCAGTCGGAGACGATGTCGGAAAAGCGCGGATAGCACTGCAGCTGCGGCCGCCAGTCCGGCACGGTCGCGGTCTCCCAGGTTTTCACCATCGGCGCCAGGTTGGGGAATTTCGCCTGGATCGACGGATCCTCGTCGGCGCCCTGCCGCGCCACCACCGCGCCATGCTCGATCAGCGGCTTGGCCATCTCCTTCGACGTCAGCCACTGCACGAACAGCCAGGCGGCATCCTGCTTCGCCTTGGGAACCTGCGAGCTGACCATGTAGGCGAAGCCGCCGAACGCCGAATACGTGCCGTCGGGTCCCTTCGGCTCCATCGCGATCCCGAGATCGTCCGCGATCGGCGATTTGCTCAGCGTCGGGTAGAAGGCCGACCACTCGGTGATCATCGCGACCCGCTTCTGCATCAGCATCTCCACCACCTGGCTGTGGTCGTCGGAGACGATGCCGGGCGGCATGTAGGGCAGCAGCGACTGGCGGAACTCGATCCCGGCCTGGCTCTGCGCGTCGTTGACCAGGATCTCCTTCTTCCCGATGTTCAGGAACCGGCCGCCCCAGGGCCAGAGAAAGCGGGCGAAGGCGTCCGCCGTCTGGGTCTCGCCCCGCGCCGATTGCAGCGCGTAGCCGAACACGCCCTTGCCCTTGTCGGTCAGTTTCGGCGCGTAGGTCTTGAGCAGGTCGTCCCAGGTCGCCGGTGGAGAGTCGAACCCGGCCGCCTTCAGCATGGACTTGTTGTAATACAGCAGCCCGGCATAGGAATCGAACGGCAGCCCGTACAGCTTGCCGTCCACGGTGAAGCTCGCCCGCCAGACCGGGAAGAAATCCTTGACGTCGACATCCGGGTCCGCGAGCTTCTTGTCGTCCAGGAAGTGCTGCAGCGGCAGCACCCAGCCGGCGTCGACGAAGGTGACCGGCCAGACCACATCGGACAGGATCACGTCGAATTGCTGGCTGTCGGAGACGAAGTTGAGCGTCTCCTCCTTCAACGAATCCTCGTACGGAAACGTCACCCAGTTGACGTCGATGCCCGTCTCCTTGGTGAATTCCGGCGTCAGCTGCTGCGCCGCCGCGTAGCTCGGGCGGTCCAGCCCCACGACCGTGATCGATGTGCCCTTGTACGGCGCGGCCGCATCCTTCAAACTCCATGCCCAGGCATGGGTACACATGGCCATGACCGCGGTCGCGGCCAACAGACCCCATTTTCTCATGGTCCGGAAGTCCTCCTCCTTGTGCAGCAACGCGGCTCGCCGCGCCACCCGCCGTTTCATGCCCGCCGCGACGCGATCGGGGATTTCGTCCGGCCCCGTATCGCTCCCGCCCCGCCGGCGCGAGATATTGCCTTGATCGGTCGCGGTCGGAAACCCGGTCTCAGCCGATTGCCGCGTTCGCGTGAGTTTGCGAAGGACACGCTTCGGCGCGCGCAACGGATACTCAACCGACAGGCTAGGTGCCCGCGTTCCGTAGAAGCTGAGACGCGCCTCCGCGCGGACGGCGGACCGCGCGGCCCGTCACCTCTGGACGCGCCGGGCCGGGACGTCGATCATGCGCGCGGCGACAGGAGACCCCGATGGCACAGGTGACGCTCGGCCATATCCGCAAGACCTTCGGCAGCGTGACCGTGCTCGACGACGTCAGCATCGATATCGAGGACGGCGAGTTCATGGTCTTCGTCGGCCCGTCGGGCTGCGGCAAGACCACCTTGTTGCGGACCATTGCCGGGCTCGAGCGGCCATCCGCCGGCCGGGTGATGATCGGCGCCGACAACGTCACCGCCTGGCCGCCGGCGCGGCGCGGCGTCGCCATGGTGTTCCAGTCCTACGCGCTCTACCCGCACATGACGGTGCGCGAGAACATCGCCTTCGGGCTGAAGCTTGCCCGTGTCTCCCAGGCGGAGATCGACCAGCGCGTGCGCGAGGCGGCGGCGACGCTGCAGATCGATCACCTGCTCGACCGCAAGCCGCGCGAGCTCTCCGGCGGCCAGCGCCAGCGCGTCGCGATCGGCCGCTCGATCGTGCGCCACCCGAAGGTGTTCCTGTTCGACGAGCCGCTCTCCAATCTGGACGCGGAACTGCGCGTGCAGATGCGCGTCGAGCTGATCGACCTGCACCAGCGCCTGCGCGCGACCATGGTCTACGTCACGCACGACCAGATCGAGGCGATGACCATGGCCGATCGCATCGTCGTGCTGCACCGCGGCCGGGTGGAGCAGATCGGCGCGCCGCTCGAGCTCTATCAGCAACCGGACAACATCTTCGTCGCCGGCTTCATCGGCTCGCCGAAGATGAACTTCCTGCCGGTCACGGCCGATGCCGTCGGTGCCGAAGGCGTCACCGTGCGGCTGCCCGGCGATCTGCCGCTCACCGTGCCGGTACGGCCCGGGGATGTCCGGGCCGGCGCGCCGCTCACGCTCGGCGTGCGGCCCGAGCATCTCGGCCTCGACGGCGAAGGTCGCGCCGATGCGCGGCTGCCGGCGGAAGCGCAGGTGGTCGAGCATCTCGGCAGCGAGATCTTGGCCCACATGATGCTGCCGGGCGGCGTGGCCCTCGAGGTCAAGGCGACGGGCGAAAGCGCGCTGCATCGTGGCGCGAACGTTCCGGTCGGTGTGCGCGCCGAGCTCTGCTACCTGTTCACCGAGGCGGGCGCGGCGCTCGCGCCGTTGCGTCCGCGCCCGGTCGCAACCACCCGGGACCGGCGCCAGGCGCTGGCGAGCTGAGCGGATCGCGGCCAGCCATGCGTCTGCCGCATCGGTCGTGCGCGACGCTTGTCGGTGTCCGGTTGCCGGCCTAAACGAAGCGGTTGGCCGGCATCGGGGCACAAGCGCTTCGGGACAGACGGCCGCCATACGCCAAGCACCGAAGGCCGGAACTCGAACCCTTGAACAGCGACGCCGCACCCGGCAACCGGGCCGCGATCACGGTCTGCGTGATCCTCGCCACGCTGATGCAGGCGCTGGACACCACGATCGCCAACGTCGCCCTTCCCTACATCCAGGGCAGCGTCTCGGCGAGCCAGGACCAGATCGACTGGGTCCTGACCTCCTACATCGTCGCCGCAGCGATCATGACGCCGCCGACCGGCTTCCTCGCCGGGCGGTTCGGGCTGAAGCGGCTGTTCCTCGTCTCCGTCGCCGGCTTCACCGTCGCCTCCATGCTCTGCGGCGCGGCGCAGTCGCTGGTGCAGATCGTGCTGTTCCGCGTCATCCAGGGCCTGTTCGGCGCCGCCCTGGTGCCGCTGTCGCAGACCGTCCTGATGAACATAAACACGAAGGAGCGCCAGGGCTCGGCCATGGCGATCTGGGGCGTCGCAGTGATGGCCGGGCCGGTGCTCGGCCCGGTGCTCGGCGGCTGGCTGACCGAGAACTACTCCTGGCGCTACGTCTTCTACATCAACCTGCCGATCGGCGTGCTCGCCTTCCTCGGCATGACCGTCTTCCTCTCGGAAACCGCGCGCAACCGGCTCGCCCGTCTCGACTGGTTCGGCTTCGGCACGCTGAGCCTCGCGATCGGTGCCATGCAGCTCATGCTCGACCGCGGCGAGCAGCTCGACTGGTTCGGCTCGCGCGAGATCATCGCCGAGACGATCATCGCCGGCCTCGCCTTCTACCTCTTCCTCGTGCACATCTTCACGTCGCGCGCACCCTTCGTGCAGCCGCGGCTGTTCCTCAACCGCAATTTCTCCGCCGGCGTCCTGTTCGTCGCGATCGTCGGTCTCACCTACTATGCGTCGCTGGCGCTGCAGCCGCCCTACATCCAGGACCTGATGCAATACCCGATCGTCACCGCCGGCCTGGTGATGGGACCGCGCGGCGTCGGCACGATGGGCGCGATGCTGGTGGTCGGGCGGCTGATCGGGCGCGTCGACACGCGTGTGCTGCTCGGCTTCGGCCTGGCACTCACCGCCTGGTCCTTCTACGCCATGACCGGCTGGACGCCGGACGTGTCGCAGGCGACGATCGTCGGCGTCGGCGTCGTCCAGGGCATCGGCCTCGGCTTCCTGTTCGTGCCGCTCAGCACGGTGACGCTCGCGACCCTGACGCCGGAGCGCCGGGCGGAAGGCGCCGGGCTCTACAACCTCTCGCGCAACATCGGCTCCAGCGTCGGCATCTCCGTCGTCAGCAGCATGCTGACCGAAAACACGCAGATCAACCACGCCTCGATCGCCGCCTCGATCACCCCGTTCAACCGGGCGCTGGAAAGTTCGGCGATCGCCCGGTTCTGGGATCCGCTCACCCGCGCCGGCGGCGCGGCACTCAACGCGGTGATCACCCGGCAGGCCGAGATCATCGCCTATGTCGACGACTACAAGCTGCTGATGCTGGCGACGCTGGCGGTGATCCCGCTGCTGATCGTGTTCCAGCGCCCCGGCCGCGCGACCGCGCCCGACCACACCGTCGCCATGGAGTGACGCGATTCGCCGGGCGGCCTCGCACCGCCGCCCGGCGAGAATACTCGGACCCTACGCCGCCCCGTCGAAGTTGATCTGCGTCTTGACCACGTCCGGCCGGCCCTGCGCCGCGAACTGGAACGCCTCGACCGACTGCTCGAACGGGAAGGTGCGGGAGATCAGCGGCTTCACGTCGATCTTGCCCGAGCTCAGCAGCGTCAGCGCGCGCGGGAAGATGTTGGCATAGCGGAACACCGTCTCCACCCGCAGCTCCTTCACCGACGCCGCCACCACGTCGAACGGCACCGGCCGCTCCGGCATGCCGATCAAAACGAGGCAGCCGCCCGGGCAGGGCAGGTCGAGGATGTTGTCGAAGGCGCGCATGTGCCCGCTCGCCTCGAACACCACATCCGCACCCCAGCCATCGGTCATCGCCTTGACCTTGGCCGCGGCATCCTCGCGCGCGACGTTCACCGGATGCAGCCCGGCATAGCGCCCGGCAATCTCCAGCTTCTCCTGCTGCACATCCGTGATCACCACGTCCGAGCATCCGGCCGCGAGCGCCGCCAGCGCGGTCATCATGCCGATCGTCCCGGCGCCGAGCACCACCGCCACGGCGCCAGGCGCGATCCGCGCCTTCGTCGCGGCCTGCAAACCAACCGCCAGCGGCTCGACGAACGCGCCTTCCGCGAAGCTCACATTGTCGGGCAGGCGGAACGTCAGATCGGCCGGATGCACGACCTCCGGCATCAGGCAACCATGCACCGGCGGGGTCGCCCAGAACCGCACCGCCGGGTCCAGATTGTACAGCCCGAGCCGCGCGGCGCGCGAGCTCCACTGCGGAATCCCCGGCTCCATGCACACCCGGTCACCCGACTTCAGGCTGCGCACCGCGCGGCCGGTTTCCACCACCACGCCGGAACCCTCGTGGCCGAGCACCATCGGCTCGCGCACCACGAACGGGCCGATCGCGCCGTGCAGGTAATAGTGCAAATCGCTGCCGCAGATGCCGACGGTGCGCATGGCGATACGGACATCGTCGTCGCCCATCTCGAGCGGGGGATCGATGTCGCGCAGAACGGCGTGCTGCTTGCGCTCAAGAACCAGGGCCTTCATGCCGATCCTCCCAAATAAGAAAGGCCAGGGGCTCCGCCCCTGCACCCCGTCGGGGCCTGAGGCCCCGGACCCCCACTACAAAGACTTCGGATGGGCCGTGTCGTTCACACCCTCCAGATCCGGAGGCTGGCCATAACTCATGCGACGCATCTGCTCCAGCACCCTCGCCATCTCGTCATCGTCCAGAACGGGCGGGTCGCCCAACGTCAGCGCATGCACGTACATGCGCGACAAGGCCTCCACCTCGCCGGCCAGCCATAAGGCTCCCTCCAGCGTGCGGCCGAGCGAGATCTGGCCGTGCTGGCCGAGCAGACAGGCCAGGCGATCCTGCAACGCCTCCAGCGCATTCTCCGACAGCTGCTGCGTGCCGAACGTGGCATAGCGCGCGCAGCGGATCGTGGTGCCGCCGGCCACGCCCGTCATGTAGTGGAAGCTCGGGATCGTCTTGTGATGACAGGCCAGCGTGGTGGCGAAGATCGAATGACAATGCAGCACCACATTCACATCGCCGCGGCGGCGCAGGATGTCGCGATGAAACCGCCATTCCGAGGACGGCCGATGACGGCCGACATAGCCGCCGTCGAAGTCCATCTCGATCAGATCCTCGGACTCCATCCGCTCATAGGGCCGCGACGTCGGGGTGATGAGAAACCCATCGCCGCAACGCACCGAGAGATTGCCGGACGTCCCCTGGTTCAGCCCCGTCGCGTTCATCTGCCGGCACGTGGCGACCATCTCGTGCCGCAAAGCCTGGGTGTCGCGTTCCGTCATGCCATACTCTCCGTCATGCTATGCGTCTCGGCCTGGCGTCGCCACCGCGTGTGGTATTCGGCAAGGCCGGGCAGGATAAGCGGGGCGGCCGGTTCCAGTGCGATCGGCACCGGCACGGTGCGTGTCGCGTGCGAGGCGAGCAGCGAGGTCCCGGTCGCGGTGCCGTAGCTTTCCAGGTTGCGGCTGACCTCCCGCCCTGGGCAGAGTGCCGCGACCAAAGCGGGATAGATCGGATCGCGCGCCGAGGGACCATCCAATACCACCCGCCCCGTGCCACCCAGCGCCTCCAGGCACGTCGCCATCAGCATCGCGACCGTGAGCGTCGCGAGCGCGCGCCGCTCGACGGCGTCCGCCGGCGCCGGGCCGATGATCCGGCCGCGTCCGGCGCTGCCCGGGAACAACCCGTCATCGCGGCCGAAGCTCGGCAGCGCCATCGTCCCCGCCGCAACCAGGCGCGCGATCACTGCCGGAGAAACCGGCGCGTCATCCGCATCGCCGGCAATCGCCGCGAATTCCCGCCCGGCCATGGTCAGCGCTCCGGCCAGCGGATGCCCGTACACATCGGCATTGCAGGCCATGCCGCGCCGCTCGTCGAGCCGCGCGGGATCGGCCTCGTCGCTCAGTGCCACCACCCAGGTGCCGGTCGAGACCACCGTGAGGCCCGTCAATCCCGCTGCCTGGTAACGGTAGAAATTGACGCTGCTGTCGTGCACGCCGCACAGCACGTCGACCGGGCCGGCACCGACCCGCGCCGCGACCTCCGGGCGCAGCGCACCCAGCCGCGCCCAGGCGGGCGTCACCGGCGGCATCAGCCTTGTCCAGCCCTGCGCCGCCACGATCGGCGCGAAGCGGCCGGCGCGCGCGTCCCAGAGATGCGACTGCGCGGCGAGACCGGTGACCTCGGTCGCGGCGACGTCGCACAGGCGCCAAGCCCAGTATTGCGGCAGCGGCAGGAACCAGCGGGCGCGAGCGAATGCATCCGGGAATTCGCTCGCAAGCCAGAGCATCTGCCGTGCCAGATGCGCCGCACCGAGCATCACGGGACTGCCCCGTTCCGCGTAGGAGTCCGCGATTGCGCGATACCGCGCCGCGATCGCCGGCGGGATGTCCTGCTCGTAGTCGATCATCGGCATGACCGGACCGACCGCATCGACCAGCACGCCGCCGGAGCCATGGCCGCAGGCAACGACCGCGGCAATGCCGTACCGCGCCGCGAGCGCGCGCAGCCCCTCGATCACCCAGTCCTCGAGAGCCGACACATCGTGGTGCCGGTACGGCGGCCCTGGGCGGGACGGATTCGGCGTCGAGAGTGTCTCCCAAATCGCCCCGTTCGCATCGCACAGGTTCAGCTTGACGTTGGTCTTGCCGACATCGAGGACCGCGATCCCGGTCATCCTGCGCATCCCAAATTCAGCGCCGCGAGCCTCCGCCTCGGCACCAGGCATCCCTCCTGCATCCCCGCAATCGTCGCGCGGCGACAGGCGATGTCCATCGCCTTCGACCCCGTCGAAGGCGACCATTGCCTGGCGCCACGGAGCCGGAAGGCTGTCAAGGCTGCGGCCTTCGGCCGCACCGCGTGCAGCGCGGCTCCGGCCTTGACAG
>DATJSJ010000173.1:0-8014 GCA_035504175.1 Acetobacteraceae bacterium | reverse complement strand
TCTTGCCGGTGCCGGTGCCGGCCTCGGCGAGCACGGCGTGCGGCTCGCCACGGTGCTCGCGCGGGGCGAAGGCGGCGCTCGCGGCGCTGGCGTAGTCGGCCTGGCCCGGGCGCGTCTCCGCCGCGGGGCCGAGCATGGCGGCGAGGCGCGCGCGCGCTTCCGTGGGAGCGACCGGTATCGCGCCGGGCGGCGGCAGCGGCGCTTCCTCATCCCACTCGGGCAGGTGCTTCCAGATGCGCAGGCGCTCGATCGACGGCGCGGCGTCGGGCCGGCCGAGCGCTGCCATCACGTACGGCGCCCAGCCCCAGCCGGCGCGTCCCATCCAGGCGGCGAGCCCGGCGGCGTCGCGGTCGAGCCCGGCGGCGCGTCCCTGCGCCAGGCGCTGCAGCAGCGTCAGGGCGAGGTCCGGCAGCAGTGCCGCGGCGGATTCCGGGTCGCCGGGCGGATCGAGCCCGAGGGCGAGGGCGAGCCCGCGCGGCGTCGGCGTCGCGCTTTGGGCCGGCAGCACGAAGGCGAAGAGCGAAAGCAGGTCGTAGGCCGGTCCTGGGCGCAGGCCGAGGCGGCGGAAGCTCGCCGGCGCGTGCACCAGCAGCGGCGGTTCCAACCCGCGCAGCAGGCCCGGGAGCTGCGCCGCCGCGACGGTGAGGAGTTCGCCGTCGGGCGTCAGCAGCGCGGCGCGCCCGTGCCCGGCGACCAGCGCGGGGGCTTGGGGCAGGGCGAGGCGGGCCATGCCCGCTTATACCGGCTCACGCATCCGCTTCGCGAGGCATGCGAAGGCGCTGACCGACGCCTTCGACACCGTCGAAGGCGACCATTGCCGGGGGCCACGGGGCTGCAAGCCTGTCAAGGCTGCGCGCTCAGCGCGCACCGCGCGAAGCGCGCAGCCTTGACAGGCTTGCAGCCCCGTGGCGAGCGCTTGAGGTGCGCTCGACGGTGTCGAGCGCGCTCGATAGCGCGCCCGTTCTCACCAGGAGGGGTCAGCGGATCGACCAGAAGGCCGCGACCATCACGTAGCCCATGAAGGCGAGCGTCGCGTGCAGCGCCATCAGCAGCCCGGCGGCGCCACGGGCGCCGCGCCGGAGCTTGTAGAGCACGCCGAGCCCGGCCAGCAGCGCCGCAGCCAGTACCACCGCGCCATCCGGCCCCAGCATCGCCGTGCCATTTGCCTCCGCCCGCGCCGTCGGCCGCAGCGAGATCAGGAGCAGCGCCAGCCCGCATACCGCCAGCGCCCCATGCACCAGGCCCAGCGCCCGCGGCGCGCCGCCGGCGGGACGCAGATGCAGCACACCCAGCGTGCCGCCCAACAGGACGGCGGCGGAGAGCAGGGCGAAGGCGGGCGAGAGCATCAAACCCAGCATCGCCCGGACCCGGCCGGCAGCCAACCCCGCGGTTGACCCACCGCCTGCCGGTCCATAGCTTCCGCCGCATGCCAGACACACACTCGGGATCGGCCACACGGGCCCTGCCCAAGGCATGGCCGTTCGAGGAGGCGGCCCGCGTCGCGGCGCGAATCGAGGCGTCCGGCAAGCCCAGTGCCCTGTTCGAGACCGGCTACGGCCCCTCGGGCCTGCCGCATATCGGCACCTTCGGCGAGGTCGCCCGCACGTCCTGGGTGCGCCGCGCCTACGAGACGCTGACCGGCCGCCCGACCCGGCTGATCGCCTTCAGCGACGACATGGACGGGCTGCGCAAGGTCCCGGACAACGTGCCGAACCGCGACCTGCTGGCGCAGCACCTCGGCAAACCGCTGACCCGGATACCCGATCCGTTCGGCACGCATGACAGTTTCGGCGCGCACAACAACGCCAGGTTGCGCGCCTTCCTCGACGGGTTCGGCTTCGCCTACGAATTCGCTTCGGCAACGGACTACTACCGCTCGGGCCGGTTCGACGCGGCGCTGCGCCGCACGCTCGAGGCGTTCGACGAGATCACCGCGGTGATCCTGCCGACGCTCGGCCCGGAACGCCGCGCCACCTATTCGCCGATCCTGCCGATCCACCCCGAAACCGGACAGGTGATGCAGGTACCGGTCGCACGCCGCGACGTCGATGCCGGCACCATCACCTGGCAGGACCCGGAGAGCGGACGCTGGTTCGAGACGGAAATCACCGGCGGCCGTGCCAAGCTGCAGTGGAAGGCCGACTGGGCGATGCGCTGGTTCGCGCTCGGCGTCGACTACGAGATGTCGGGCAAGGACCTGATCGACAGCGTGCGGCTCTCGGGGCGGATCTGCCGCATCCTCGGCACCGAGCCGCCGGTCGGCTTCACCTACGAGCTGTTCCTCGACGAACACGCGCAGAAGATCAGCAAGTCGAAGGGCAACGGATTGTCGGTCGATGAGTGGCTGCGCTACGCGCCGCCCGAGAGCCTGGCGCAGTTCATGTACAACGCACCACAGCGTGCCAAGCGGCTCTATTTCGACGTCATCCCGCGCGCCGTCGACGAGTACCTGGCCAATGCCGAGAAGCTGCCGACCGAGGACCAGGCCGCCGCGATGGCCAATCCCGCCTGGCACATCGATGCCGGGCGCGTGCGCAACGGCGTGGCGAGCCCGGTCTCGTTCGCCATGTTGCTCAATCTGGCGAGCGTCGTGAACGCGGAGACGCCGGAGATCCTGTGGGGCTTCATCCGTCGCTACAGTCCGGGTGCCGACCCCGAGACCATGCCGTTCCTGGATCGGCTGGTGCACCACGCGATCGCCTATTACCGCGACTTCGTCCGACCGGCGAAGCAGTACCGCGACCCCAGCCCCGCCGAACGCGCGGCACTGGCCGATCTCGCCGAGACGCTGCGCGGCATGGACCCGACGGCCGAGGCGGAAGCGATCCAGTATGCGGTCTATGAGGTTGGCAAGCGGCACGATTTTCCCGCACTGAAATCCTGGTTCGGCTGTTTGTACCAAGTGCTGCTCGGCCAGCAGGAAGGCCCGCGCTTCGGCGGTTTCGTCGCCCTCTACGGCATCGCCGAGACGATCGCGCTGATCGAGACCGCGTTGATCGGTCGTGCGGCCGAGCCCGTCCCGGCGATCTCCGGCACAGCGAGGCAGGGCGGCGAGGGGGCGTGAAGTGCACCGCCTGGCCAAATACGCCCGGCATCTGCCTGCCCTGCTCGGGCTCGGCCTGCTGGTCGCGGCAATCTGGGGCGTCGCGCACGAGGCGCGGCATCTGCGGCTCGCCGATATCGAGCACGCGCTGGCCGCGATCCCGCAGCGCGCCCTCGTCCTGTCCTTCGGCTTCACCATCCTCTCCTATGGCGTCCTGACCTTCTACGACCGGCTCGGCACGATCTACGCCGGCCACAAGGTCAGTTACGCCCGCGCCGCCTTCGCCTCGTTCTGCGCCTACGCGCTGTCGCACAATCTCGGCTTCGCCGCCGTCTCCGGCGCCGCGGTGCGGTACCGGCTGTACGCCCATTGGGGACTGCAGCCGGTGCAGATCGCCAAGGTGATCGCCTTCTGCAGCCTGACCTTCGGGCTGGGCGGCATGGTGCTCGGTGGTGCCATCCTGTTCGTCGAGCCCGGCTCGGTGCCGCTGCTCGGCGAGCGTCTGCCGCACGGCGTGATGTACGCGTGCGGCGCCGGCCTGTGGCTGATCGTCGCCGGCTACGTGACGCTGTCGCGCGTGCTCGGCACCGTGCGCATGTTCGGCCACGAGGTGACGCTGCCCGGCTGGCGCATGGCGATCGTGCAGGTGCTGCTCGCGACCGTCGATGTCGCGCTGACCGCGGCGATTTTCTTCACCCTGCTGCCGGCAGCACCCGGTCTGACCTATCTGCGCTTCCTCGGCGTCTACGTCGCCTCATACACGGCCGGGCTCGCCGCCAACCTGCCCGGCGGCATCGGCGTGTTCGACAGCGCCATGCTGCTCGGCCTCGAGCCCTATCTGGACGCGCCGCCCGTGGTCGGCGCGATCCTGATCTTCCGGCTCTACTACTACATCATCCCGCTGTTCCTCGCCGGCAGCCTGTTCGCCGGCAACGAGGTGCTGGTGCGCGGCGCGGTGCTGCGCGGCCGCGTGGCGCGCGGCACGGCGGCAACGCGCTGGAGCGAGCCCGACTTCGCCGTCGCAGCGGGCACCGGCGCGGTGACGCTGTGCGGCGTGCTGCTGCTGTCGCTGAGCGTGCTCGACCCGCGGCCCGACTTCTCCTGGATCAACCCGGATTTCGCGGTGATCGTTGAGAACGCCGGGCAGTACGTGCCGTCGCTGATCGGCACCGGCCTGCTGTTGCTGGCGCTCGGCCTGGCACAGCGCGTGACGCTGGCCTGGGGCAGCACCATCGTCCTGCTGCTGCTCGGTGCGGCCTTCACCGGCGCGCAGGGGATCAACCTCTGGATTCCGGCAACGCTGGTGCTGGCGACGGCGGTGATCGCGCCGTTCCGCCCCGCCTATTACCGCGATGCGCGCCTGCTGAGCGGGCCGTTGCGGGCGGAGACCGCGGTGCCGCTGTTTGCGCTGATCGCCTGCGTGCTGGCCCTCGCCGCGGTGCGCTCGCATGTGCGCTACCTCTCGGCCAATAGCTGGTGGCAGGTGGTGTTGTCGCAGGAGGCGCCGAACAGCGTGCGGGTGACGGTGTTCCTGACCGTGGTGCTGGCGCTGGTCGCCGCCTGGCGACTGTTGCGCCCGAGCCGGGTCAACTGGTTGGCCTGGGGCGTCGACGGACGCCACCGCTACACCGGACTCGGCGCGACCCCGCCGCGGCGTGCCGACGGCCTGGTGTTCGGCGAATCCGGCCGCGCCGCGATCCCGTTCCGCCGCTTCGGTCCGGTGCTGCTCGGCCTCGGCGATCCGGTCGGTGCGGAGGTTGACCGGATCTCCGCGATCTGGCGGCTGCGCGACCTGGCGCAGCAGGAAGCGCTCGACGTCGCGTTCTGGAATGCCGGCCCCGATCTGCTGCGGGTCTACGCCGATCTCGGGCTGACCCCATTGCCGCTCGGGTCGGACGGGCTGCCGCTGCCGCAGCCGGCCGTGCCACAGCGCAGCGGCCGCTATCTCTGCTGTGTCGCCGAGCGCGATCTCAGGGTGCTGACGCCGCTGCTGCCGGCGCTTGCCGACGAACAGCTTCGCCCGGCGGTGGGTCCGCAACCGGTGAAGACCCGCGCGGTGCTGGGCCGCGCCTGACGGTCCTGCTGCCGGTCTCAAACCCGACGCGGCACCAGAATCACCGAGGTCATCACCAGCACCGTCTCGCCGCGCTGGTTCAGCGTCATGGTGCGCAGCCGGATGATGCCGCGATCCGGGCGCGAGCGGGACGGGCGCATTTCCACGAGCTCGCTGACCGCGTGCAGCGTGTCGCCCGGACGTACCGGCATCGGCCAGTCGATGCCCTCGACGCTGCGCCCCATCGAGCCGCCGGCAAAGGCGGGCATGCCGCCCTCCACCAGCAGCCGCATCGTGTGGGCGCAGGTGTGCCAGCCGCTGGCCACCAGCTCGCCGAATATGCTCGCTTCCGCCGATGCGGCATCAAGGTGTTGCGGCTGCGGATCGAACTCGGCAGCGAAGGTGCCGATGCGTTCGCCGCTGATCGGGCGGGCGGGCGAGGTGAATGTCTGGCCGACCGCGAGATCCTCGTAGTAGACGCCGCCCTGCAAGGCCAACCCTCCTGCCGCGCGCCATCGTTGCTGGCCGATGAGCGGATCGGCCGGTATCATCCCGGTGCCGCCGGGCGCTGTCGAGAGGTGAGAGCGCCGGGCGGCGTTGTGCTGCCGGCAGGTGGCACGATGCGGCGATCCGCCCGGTCCTGCAACCATCGTCCCTGGCCGGCGATTGAGCCTCGTTCCGCAGCAGAGGGGGAATGACGTGCCCGAGGCCAAGACGCGAACGCGCATCAGCGAAGGGCGGCCCCACCCGCTCGGCGCGACCTGGGACGGACTCGGGGTGAATTTCGCCCTGTTCTCTGCGCATGCCACCAAGGTCGAGCTCTGCCTGTTCGACCTCGAAGGCAGGAAGGAGATCGATCGGATCGAGCTGCCGGAATATACCGATGAGGTCTGGCACGGCTACCTGCCGGATGCGCGCCCGGGCACGGTCTATGCCTATCGCGTGCACGGCCCGTACGAGCCCGAGGCCGGCCATCGCTTCAACCCGAACAAGCTGCTGATCGATCCCTATGCGCGGGCGCTGGTCGGCGCGCTGCGCTGGGACCCGGCCTGCTACGGCTATACGATCGGCGCGCCCGACGACGACCTGTCCTTCAACGAGGACGACAGCGCGGAGTTCATGCCGAAATGCCGGGTGATCGATCCGGCGTTCACCTGGGGCCGCGACCATCCGCCGCGCGTGCCCTGGGCGCAGACCGTGATCTACGAAACCCACGTGCGCGGCTTCACCAAGCTGCATCCGCTCGTGCCGGATGACATGCGCGGCACTTATGCCGGGCTCGCGGTGAAGGAGGTGGTCGATTACATCCGCAGCCTCGGCGTCACCGCGGTCGAGCTGCTGCCGGTCCACACCTTCGTCAACGATACGATGCTGCTGGAGAAGGGTCTCACCAATTACTGGGGCTACAACACGATCGGCTTCTTCGCGCCCGACACGCGCTACGCCCGCACGCCCACCTTCGTGTTCTCCGAGTTCAAGGAGATGGTGGCGCGGCTGCACGATGCCGGGCTCGAGGTGATCCTCGATGTCGTGTACAACCACACGGCCGAGGGCAACGAGCGCGGCGCCACGCTTTCCTTCCGCGGCATCGACAACGCCTCGTATTACCGGCTGCTGCCGGAGACGCCGCGCTACTACATCAACGACACCGGCACCGGCAACACGCTCAACCTGTCGCATCCCCGTGTGTTGCAGATGGTGACCGACAGCCTGCGCTACTGGGTGCAGGAGATGCATGTCGACGGATTCCGCTTCGATCTCGCCACCATTCTGGCGCGCGAGACGTACGGCTTCGACGAGGGCGGCGGCTTCCTCGACAGTTGCCGGCAGGATCCGGTGCTGTCCTCCGTCAAGCTGATCGCCGAGCCCTGGGACGTGGGGCCAGGCGGCTATCAGGTCGGCGCCTTCCCGCCCGGCTGGGCGGAGTGGAACGACCGCTACCGCGACACGGTGCGCGCCTTCTGGAAGGGCGATGACGGGAAGGTGCCGGAGCTCGCCGCCCGGCTCTGCGCCTCCGCCGACCTGTTCAACCGGCGCGGCCGCAAGCCCTGGGCCAGCGTCAACTTCATCACCGCGCATGATGGATTCACGCTCAACGACACCGTCAGCTACAACGACAAGCACAACGAGGCGAACGGCGAGGACAATCGCGACGGCAACGACAACAACCACAGCTGGAACCACGGCGCCGAGGGCCCGACCGACGACGCCGAGCTTCTGGCGGTGCGCGAGCGGCAGATGCGCAACCTGCTCGGCACGCTGCTGCTGTCGCAAGGCACGCCGATGCTGCTCGCCGGTGACGAGTTCGCCCGCACGCAGCACGGCAACAACAACGCCTACTGCCAGGACAATGAGATCAGCTGGGTCGACTGGGATATCGGCGAGACCGGCAAGCGGCTGACCCGCTTCGTCCGACGGCTGACCGAGCTGCGGCACCATTACCCGATCCTGCGCCGTGGCCGCTTCCTGACCGGCGATCGGATCCCCGAGCTCGCCGTGCGGGACGTGACCTGGATTAACGCCTCAGGCGAGGAGATGCGACCGGAGGATTGGGACGACGCCAACATGCGCTGCTTCGGCATGCTGATGGACGGCCGGGCGCAGGCGACCGGCATCCGGCGGCCCGGCACCGACGCGACGCTGCTGCTGGTGCTGAACGCGCATCACGACGTGGTCGGCTTCACCCTGCCGCCCTGCACCGGCGGCCGGCGCTGGGGGCTGATCTTCGACACCAACATTCCCGAGGACGACCGCGACCAGCATTTCCGCATCGGCGAGACCTACACGGTCACCGCGCGCTCGCTGCTGCTGTTCGCGCTGCAGGGCGTGGCGCGACGGGGGGTGCACGTGAGCGGTGCCGCGACGCGTGCCACGCCGCGGCCGGCGACGCCGGAGCCGGCAGCGCGCCTGCCGAGATC
>DATJSJ010000172.1:0-21604 GCA_035504175.1 Acetobacteraceae bacterium | reverse complement strand
ACCGTGCTGCTGGAGGCGACGCTCTCCTTTCTCGGCATCGGCGTGCGGCCGCCGACGCCGTCCTGGGGCAACATCATCTTCGAGAACCAGACCTACTTCACCACCGCGCCCTGGCTGGTGTTCTTCCCGGCCGGCGCGATCGTGGCGCTCGCGCTCTCCTGCAACCTGGTCGGCGACGCGCTGCGCGACGCGCTCGATCCGCGGGCGCGGGAGCGGCGCTGATGCTGCGCTATCTCGGCCTCCGCCTGGTCCAGTCGGCCTTCATCCTGCTCGGCGTCGCCGCCATCACCTTCGCGCTGCTGTTCCTGGTCCCCGCCGACCCGGCGCGGGAGATCGCCGGGCGCAGCGCCACGCACGAAGAGGTCGAGATCGTGCGGCACGAGATGGGCCTCGACCGGCCACTGGTCGTGCAGTTCGGCGCCTATCTCTGGCGCCTGGCGCACGGCAATCTCGGCCGCTCCTACCTGCAGCGCACCGATGTCACCACGCTGGTGCTGAGCCGCCTGCCGGCGACGCTGATGCTGCTCGCCGGCGCGATCGTGGCCGAGCTGTTGATCGGGCTGCCCGCCGGCATGATCGCCGCCGCACGGCGAGGGCGGCCGACCGACGGCGGGGTGATGATCTTCGCCTTCCTGGGCGTCTCAATCCCGCAATTCGTCCTGGCGATCGTGCTGCTGTATGTGTTCGCGGCGCAACTGAACTGGTTTCCGATCGGCGGCTATGGCGGGCTCGACCATTTGGCGTTGCCGGCGCTGACGCTCGGGATTCTCGGCGCCGGCTGGTACAGCCGCATGATGCGCTCCTCCATGGTGGAGGTGCTGTCGCAGGATTACATCCGTACGGCGCGCGCCAAGGGCGCGGGGCGGTTGCGTATCATCCTGGTGCATGCGCTGCGCAATGCGATCCTGCCGATCCTGGCGATGATCGGGCTGGATATCGGGACCTTCATGGCCGGCGCGGTGGTGGTGGAGTCGGTATATGGCTGGCCGGGGATCGGGCAGCTCACCTGGCAGGCGATCCAGCAGATCGACATCCCGATCATCATGGCGGTCACACTGCTCGCGGCGGTGGGGATCGTGCTGGCGAATCTGCTGGTGGATTTGATCACGCCGTTCGTGGATCCGAGGATCAGGCTCAGATGAAGGCCAGGGCTCCGCCCTGGACCCGCTGGGGCCATACGGCCCCAGACCCCATGACTTAAGTCAAGGATTGCAAAGGCTAGCCTTTGCCGGCGTCCAGGGGCGGAGCCCCTGGCCTTGCCTGCCGGCCCCTCCCGCGATCTTATTGCTGCACCACGAAACAGGGGAGAGCGCCGTGGCAAGCCTGACCCGCCGAGACCTGCTGGCCGCCTCGACACTGGCCGGTATCGCCGCCTTCTCCGGTGCCGCCCGCGCCGCGGCGGAAACGCCGAAGCAGGGTGGCTCGATGACCATCGCCTTCAAGGACGACATCGCCACGCTCGATCCCGCCATCGGCTACGACTGGCAGAACTGGGCGATCATCAAGTCGATGTTCAACGGCCTGATGGATTACGTGCCCGGCACCACCAGGCTGCGGCCGATGCTGGCGGAGAGCTATTCCGTCTCCCCCGACGGCCTCACCTACACGTTCAAGCTTCGCGCCGGCGTCAAGTTCCACAACGGCCGGACGATGACCGCGCACGACATCGTCTACACGCTGAACCGCACCTGCAACCCGAAGACTCAGAGCCCCGGCGCCAGCTTCTTCGGCGAGATCCAGGGCTTCGACGATTTCGCGCACGGCAAGGCCGATCACCTGGCCGGCGTCAGCGCCCCCGACGACGGCACCGTCGAGATCAAGCTCTCCCATCCCAGCGCGCCGTTCCTGCAGATCCTGGCGTTGAACTTCGCCATGGTGGTGCCGAAGGAGGAGGTCGAGAAGAAGGGCAATGATTTCGGCAAGCACCCGGTCGGCACCGGCGCCTTCAAGTTCAAGGAATGGGTGCTGGGCCAGCGCGTCGTGGTGGTGCGCAACCCGCACTACTTCGAGTCCGGCATCCCGCATCTCGACCAGGTGGTGATCCAGGTCGGGCAGGAGCCGCTGACCGCGCTGCTGCGGCTGGAACATGGCGAGGTCGATGCGCTCGGCGACGGCATCCCGCCGGCTCGCTTCATCCAGATCATGCACGACCCGAAGTTCAAGCCGAACATCGTGGTCGGGCCGCGGCTCGCGACGACTTACCTGACGATGAAGGTCAACCATCCGCCGTTCGACGACAAGCGGGTGCGGATCGCGGTCAACCACGCGATCGACAAGAAGCACATCGTCCGCCTGATCAACGGCCGCGCCACGCCGGCCGACCAGATCCTGCCGCCCGGAATGCCGGGCTACGAGCCGGCCTATAGCGGCTACGACTACGATCCGGCGAAGGCCAAGGCGCTGATGAAGGAGGCCGGTCACGCGGACGGCTTCTCCACCACCCTCTACGCCAACAACACCGATCCCAATCCGCGCATCGCCCAGGCGATCCAGCAGGATCTGGCGGCGATCGGGATCAAGGCAGATCTGAAGACGCTGGCGCAGGAGAACGTGATCGCCGCGGCCGGCAGCCCCAACCAGGGGCCGCTCGTCTGGTCCGGCGGCATGGCCTGGAGCGACGACTTCCCCGATCCGTCGGATTTCTACACGCCGATCCTGTCCTGCTCGAGTGCGACGCAGGGCGGCTGGAACTGGTCCTTCTACTGCCGCAAAGACCTCGACGAGCAGGCGACGGCGGCGGATGCGATCACCGATCCGGCAAAGCAGGGCGAGCGGCTGGCCGCGTGGCAGAAGATCTACCGCGCGGTGATGGAAGATGCGCCGTGGGTGCCGATCTACAACGAGAAGCTCTACACGATGCGGGCGACGCGGCTGGCCGGACCGGACGTGTTGTTCGTCGATCCGATCTACACGCCGATCAATTACGCCTATGTCTGGGTGACCGATGGGAAGTGAGCCGCAGCGCGCGCACACGATCCACGCGCATCGCCATCATCACGGCTGGGACAACGGCTTCACCCCGGCGCTGCACATCGCGCCGGGGGAGGTCGTTACGTTCGAGACGGTGGATTCATCGGGCGGGCAACTCGGGCCGGCGGCGACGCTTGCTGATCTCGGGCGGCTCGACTTCGCGCGCGTCAACCCGGTCACCGGCCCGGTCTTCGTCGAGGGCGCGCAGGCGGGCGATGCGCTGCGCGTGACGGTCGAGCATTTCGGTCCTTCCGGCTGGGGCTGGACCGCGAACATCCCGGGCTTCGGGCTGCTGGCCGATCAGTTTCCCGATCCGGCGCTGCATCTCTGGAGCTATGAGACCGGCACGATGGCGCCGGCGGCATTCGGCCGCTTCGCACGGGTGCCGCTGAAGCCGTTTGCCGGTACGATCGGCCTGGCGCCGGCCGCGCCCGGACATCACAGCGTGGTGCCGCCGCGCCGGGTCGGCGGCAACCTCGACATGCGCGACCTCGCCGCCGGCGCCGAGCTCTATCTGCCGGTGGAGGTCGCGGGTGCGCTGTTCTCGGTCGGCGACACGCATGCGGCGCAGGGCGATGGCGAAGTCTGCGGCACCGCGATCGAAAGCCCGATGACCGTCACGCTGCGCTTCGACCTGCTGCGCGGCGCCAATCTGCGCTTCCCTCGCGCCGTCCTGCCGGGACCCGTGACCCGTCACATCGACGCGAAGGGCTACGATGTCACCACCGGCATCGGTCCCGATCTGATGCAGGGCGCGCGCGACGCCGTGGCGCAGATGATCGACCTGCTGGCCGCCCGGCACGGCATGGCCCCCGTCGAGGCCTACATGCTCTGCAGCGTCTGCGCCGATCTGCGCATCAGCGAGATCGTTGACCAGCCCAACTGGGTCGTCTCCCTCTACCTGCCCCGCATCGTGTTCGATTGACCCCGCGCGCTCGCGCCTCCGCAGCCCGTCCCCTTTGCCTGATCACGGCCCTGGCTTCGGCGCGGCGGGCCGGCTCAACCCTCGCGCGGCGACCGCCGAAGGCGGCCCGGGGTTGACGCGGCCTGCCGTGTCGCAAGCAGAATCGATCCTCAGGCAGAGGACGCCCACGCCCGACGCTCCTGCGCCGCCGCTGCTGAGCGTCGATCGCCTGACCGTCGATGTCGCCACCGACACTGACCCGGTGCGGCTCGTCGAAGACGTGTCCTTCACCCTCGCCCAGGGTGAGGTCCTTGGCCTGGTCGGTGAATCCGGCTGCGGCAAGAGCGTCACCGCGATGTCGATCCTGCGCCTGCTGCCGGAACCGCCGATCCGGATCGCCGGCGGCGCGGTGACGTTCGACGGGCTCGACCTCGCACACATGCCGAAGCACCGGCTGCGCCAGGTGCGCGGCAGCCGGATCGGCATGATCTTCCAGGAGCCGATGACCAGCCTGAACCCGACCTTCAGCATCGGCTGGCAGCTCGACGAGGCGCTGCGGCTGCACACCGGGCTTCGGGCTGCCGCGCGCCGCGCGCGCATCCTCGAGATGCTGCGCCAGGTCGGGATCGGCGCGGCCGAGCAGCGGCTGCGGCAATATCCCCACGAGCTGTCCGGCGGGTTGCGGCAGCGGGTGATGATCGCGATGGCGCTCGCCTGTGGGCCGCGGCTGCTGATCGCCGACGAGCCGACCACCGCGCTCGACGTGACCGTGCAGTTGCAGATCCTGCAGTTGATCGGCGGACTGCAGCGGGAGACCGGCATGGCGGTGCTGCTGATCACGCACGATCTCGGCGTGATCTCCGCCTTCGCCGACCGCGTCGCCGTCATGTACGCCGGCCGCATCATCGAGGTGGCGGACGCCGCCGCGCTGTTCCGCCAGCCGCGCCATCCCTATACAACGGCGCTGCTCGCGGCCCGTCCGCGTCTCTCCGGCGCGCGCGGTGCACTGGCGGCGATCCCCGGCACCGTGCCGCCGCCGGCGCAGCGCCCGCCCGGCTGCCCCTACGCTGCGCGCTGTCCGCGTGCGGACGCGCGCTGCACAGCGGCGATGCCGCCGCTCGCGGGCGAGGCGGCGCATGTCGTCGCGTGCTGGCACCCGGTGTCATGACGGAGACGGACGATTTCCTCGTGGTTGACGGGCTCGGCAAGGAGTTCCGGCTGAAGCAGGGCGGGATGCTGCGCGCGGTGCACGATGTCAGCTTCCGCCAGCGCCGCGGCGAGACGCTCGGCATCGTCGGCGAGAGCGGCTGCGGCAAGTCGACGCTCGCGCGCATGATCCTGCACCTGACGCCGCCCAGCCGCGGCGAGGTGATCGTCGGCGGCGACACGCTCTCGGCGCTGACCCCGGCGGCGCTGCGGCGCAAGCGGCGCGACATGCAGATGATCTTCCAGGACCCCAACGCTTCGCTCGATCCGCGCATGCGGGTGGACGCGTTGATCGAGGAGCCGCTGGTGATCCACGGTCTCGGCGATCGCGCGACGCGGGCGCGCCGTGTCGCGGAGTTGCTCGACCTGGTGGGGTTGCCGGCCGAGGCGGCGCGGCGGTTTCCGCATGAATTCTCCGGCGGGCAGCGGCAGCGCATCTCGATCGCGCGCGCGCTCGCCGTCGAGCCGGCGCTGGTCGTGGCGGACGAGCCGGTCTCGGCCCTGGACGTGTCGATCCAGGCGCAGATCCTCAATCTGCTTGTCGATATCCGCGAGCGGTTCGGGCTGACCTACGTGTTCATCTCGCACGACCTGGCGGTGGTGCGGCACATCAGCGATCGCGTCGCCGTGATGTATCTCGGCGAGATCGTGGAGACGGGCGAGGCGGAGGCGTTCTTCGCTGGGCCGCTGCATCCCTATGCGCAGATGCTGCTCGCGGCGGTGCTCGAGGCCGGCGAGACGCCGGAAGCGGCGCAAGTCGCAGGCGAGCCGCCGGATCCGCAATCGCCGCCGCCTGGGTGCACGTTCCATCCGCGCTGCCCGTTCATGATGGAGCGGTGCCAGCGGGAGGCGCCGCCGGAAACGAGGATCGACGGGCGGCGGGTGCGGTGTTGGTTGCATCAGGAAGGCCAGGGGGCTCCGCCCCCTGCACCCCCGCTGGGGCCACAGGCCCCTTTACTTAAACGAATGGATTGCAAAGGCTGAGCCTTTGCCGGGGTCTAGGGGCAGAGCCCCTGGCCTTCCTTTCTTCCGGGAGCGCCGATGTCCAACATCCTGATCCTGATGGCCGACCAGCTCCGCGCCGCGGCACTCCCCGCCTACGGCAACCCCGTCGCGAAAACCCCGCACATCGACTCCCTCGCCGACCGCTCGGTGCTGTTCGACTCCGCCTATTGCAACACGCCGCTCTGCGCCCCCTCCCGCGCCGTGCTGATGAGCGGGCGCCTGCCTTCCGGCACGGGCGTCTACGACAACGCCGCCGAGCTTCCCGCCGACGTGCCGACCTTCGCGCACTACCTGCGCCAGGCGGGTTATCGCTGCATCCTCGCCGGCAAGATGCATTTCTGCGGCCCGGATCAGTTGCACGGGTTCGAGGAGCGGCTGACCACCGACATCTACCCGGCGGATTTCGGCTGGACGCCGGACTGGACGCGGCCGGAGGAGCGGCCGGACTGGTACCACAACATGGACTCGGTCACGCTCGCCGGTCCCTGCGTGCGCACCAACCAGACCGATTTCGACGAGGAGGTGGTGTTTGCCGCCCGCCGCCGCCTGTTCGACATCGTGCGCGGCAATGACCGGCGCCCGTTCTGCATGGTGGTCTCGCTGACCCACCCGCACGATCCGTTCGTGATCCCCCGCCCATGGTGGGACCGCTACGAGGGTGTCGCGATCGATGCCCCGCGTGCGGTGATTCCGCCGGAGCGCATGGACCCGCATTCGCGCCGGCTGCGCCACGTCTATGCGCTCGATGCGCAACCGGTGACGGAGGCGGAGATCATGGCGGCGCGGCGCGCCTATTACGGCGCGGTGTCCTTCGTCGACGACCAGGTCGGCGCGATGCTGGAGACGCTGGATCAGGCCGGGCTGCGGGACGATACGATCGTGATGCTGCTCGCCGATCATGGCGAAATGCTCGGCGATCACGGGCTCTGGTACAAGATGAGCTTCCTCGAGGGCGCCGCGCGCGTGCCGCTGCTGATATCCGTGCCGGGGCGCTTCCGGCCGCATCGCGTCGCGGCACCGGCGAGCCTCGCGGATATCCTGCCGACGCTGGCGGAGATCGCCGGCGACGGCAGGGCGCCCGACTACGCGGCACCGCTCGATGGATCGAGCCTGCTGCCCTGGCTGGACGGGGCGGACGAGGACCGCACCGTGCTCGGCGAGTACCTGGCGGAGGGTGTGGTCGCGCCGATGGTCGCGATCCGCCGCGGTATGCGCAAGTTCATCCACACGCCAACCGACCCGGACCAGCTGTTCGATCTCGCCACCAATCCGGACGAGACGCGTAACCTGGCCGGCGACGCGACGCTCGCGGCGTCCTTCCGCGCGGAAGTGGCGGCGCGCTGGGACATTCCGGCGCTGCACCAGGCGGTGCTGGCGAGCCAGCGGCGCCGGCATCTCGTGAGCGCCGCGCTGCGCCGCGGCGCCTTTCATAGCTGGGACTACCAACCGTTCGAGGATGCCGGCGAGCGCTACATCCGCAACCACATGAAGCTGGACGATCTGGAGGCGGCGGCGCGGTTCCCGCGCGTCGCGCCGGCGGCGTCGTGAAGCCGCTCCGCGCGGCGTGCCGGCTGACCGGCCAGGGAAGGTTGCCGTCGCACTGCCCCGCGGCGAGCGAACACCGTGCTTGCCTCACGCCGGATAGATCGGTCGGTAGGCGCGCTCGCGGATCAGCGCTCCCACGTCCGCCGGCCGTTCCACCCGTGCGAGGCCGTGGTCGAAGATGTAGCCCGCGACCCTTTCGGCGACATGCAGCGAGGCTTCGAGAATCCGGCTCTGCGGCGGGTAGATCAGCCCGGTCGCAAGGTCCTCCTCGCTGACCTGTGCGGCCACGGCTTCCGCGGCGACGATGAACATCTCCTCGGTAACCCGCGTCGCCTCGGTCGCGAACACCGCCATTCCCATCGCCGGGAAAATATAGACGTTGTTGCCCTGGCCGGGCACGAAGTGCCTGCCGCCGATATCGACCGGCGGGAACGGACTGCCGCTGGCGAAGATGGCCCGGCCGTTCGACCAGCCATAGGCCTCCTCCGCGGTGCATTCGGACCGGGATGTCGGGTTCGAATAGGGGAAGATGAGCGGCCGCTCGTTGAGCGCCGCCATCGCCTCGATGACCTCGCGCGTGAAGAGTTTCGGCACCGTGCTGACCCCGATGATACCGGTCGGCCGAAAGGCCCGGATCGCCTCGACGAAGGTCGCGACCGGCGCGTGATCGAGGGCGAACGGCTTCTGGAAATCGGCCAGGTCGGTGCGCGTGGTGACCAGCAGGCCGTTGATGTCGAACAGCGCATTGCGTTGGCGCGCAGCGGTAAGGTCCGCTCCCTGTCGCGCCATGGCGAGGCTGATCAATTCGGCAATACCGGTCGCCGCCGAACCGGCGCCGAGGAACAGGAAGCGCTGGTCGGTGATCTTCTGCCCGTTGATGCGCGACGCGGCGAAGATGCCGGCGAGTGCAATCCCGGCCGTCCCCTGGATATCGTCGTTGAAGGTGCAGATCTGGTCGCGGTAGCGCGCCAGGATCGGCACGGCGTTGATGTTGGCGAAATCCTCCCATTGGATGCAGCATTTCGGATAGAGCGCCTCGATGGTCTCGACGAACTCGTCGACGAAGGACGTGTACTCCGCCCCGCGGACCCGCTGCTGGCGCAACCCGAGATAGAGTGGGTCCTCGAGCAGCTCCTGGTTGTTCGTGCCGACATCGAGGACGATGGGCAGGCAGTATTGCGGCGGCACGCCGGCGCAGGCCGTGTACAGCGCGAGCTTGCCGAGCGGGATGCCCATTCCCCCGGCGCCGAGATCGCCGAGCCCAAGGATGCGCTCGCCATCCGTGACGACGATGAAGCGCACGTCCTGCGCCGGCCAGTTGCGCAGCAGCTCCTTCAGTCGGCCGCGCGCGCTGATCGGCAGGTACATGCCGCGCGCCTGGCGGAAGATATGCCCGAACTTCTGCGAGGCCTCGCCGACCGTCGGCGTATAGACGAGGGGCATGTAGGTCGCGGGCTCGGACATCAGGACGGCATAGAACAGGGTTTCGTTGCGCCCCTGCAGGTCCGAGAGCACGAGGTATTTCAGCAGGTCATGGTCGAGGGCCACGATTTCCGCGTGGCGCCGCGAGGCCTGCAATGCGAGCGTGGACACGGCCGGCGGCAGCAATCCCTCGAGACCCAGGGCCGCCCGTTCGGCTGCGGTGAACGCCGTTCCCTTGTTGCGCCGCGGATCGCGCAACAGCGCGTAGCCTGTCAGACCGCCGTGGTCCGTTGCTTCAGTCATGCTGTGCCGCTCCTCTCTGCATCAGGATCCGGCTCTGCCCGGCCGGTCCGCCGGCGCGCCTGTGCCGGCGCGGCGCGGGCTTCCGGCTCATCCAAGCCGTGCCGAGCCTGTCTCGGAACCGCCCGTTGCCCCGCCGGCCCGCGAGGCGCGGGAGCGAGACGTGTGACGATGCTCGTGCATCGCCGGCGTTTGCGGCGATCATCGGATGAAGGCTTTACGAGCCGGAAACAGGAAGCACGCGCCAGGGCGCTCCCGCCCGCGTCCGATGATCCGGCGCCTTTCGGCGACGGGACGTTACACCGGTGGCGTGGCGCCTGCCATCTCAACGAGCGCCATCAGCAGCGCGACGCGTTGCGCCGCCGCGCTCGCCTTCGGTCCGTCTTGCGCTATCCGTTACAGAATTCTGACCGCGGGTCGCGGAGGTCGCTGCTGCTCCCGAACTACGGGGCCAGCCGCGTGGCACCATCGGCTATAGCGATGCGTTTCCTCATGTGAACGGGATTCCGCAGCGTCATTCCGGTCGGCCGGCCCGGAGTACCAGCGTCGCCCACGCTCCCTCACGCAGCACGCGTTCCAGCCGCAGCCCCTGGCGCCGGTGCGCCGCCAGCACCATCGGCACCTGCGACGTGAGCAGCCCGGAGAGGATGGCGGTGCCGCCTGCCGCGAGATTGGCGGCGAGGTCGCGGGCCATGGCGCAGAGCGGGCGGGCCAGGATGTTGGCGAAGACCAGGTCGAACGGCCCGGCCGCCCGCACGCGCCGGTCGCGCCAGCCGTTCGCGAGGATCGGGTGCACCGCGCGGCGCAGCCCGTTCGCCGCCGCGTTCTGGTCCGCGACGCGCACCGACCAGGGCTCGATGTCGCTCGCCAGCACCGGGCGGTGCAGCAGCCGCGCCGCCGCCATCGCCAGCACGCCCGAGCCGGTGCCGAGATCGAGGATGCGGCGCGGGCGGCGCCAGGCCACCGCCTCCAGGGCGCGCAGGCAGCCGCGGGTCGAGCCGTGCTCGCCGGAGCCGAAGGCGAGCCCGGCATCGAGGGTCAGCGTGATCCGCCCCGGGGGCGGGCCGCCGGCGAGATGCGTGCCGCGGATCGCGAAGCGGCGGCCGATGCGCTGCTCCGGAAACCCGGCATGGGACCGGGCCAGCCAGCCCTCGGCTTCCGTCGCGCGGACATGCGGTGTCGCGTCGACGCCGGTCGCGGCGGCGGCGAGTGCGAGCGCCGCGGCGAGCGCCGGCTCGCCGCCGCCGGCATCGCGCACGCCCTCGACCCGCCAGAGCTCGGTCACATCGTCGCGGAACAAGCCGACTGTGCCGCAGACCGTGGCCAGCGCGGCCTCATAGGCCGGGACGGCCGCTTCCGGCACGTCGATCGAGACGGTCTCGAGCGGCACGGCCCGGCGTCTCGGGTGCGTCGGTCAGCCTCCCGCCACGGTCGCGACGTGCCACACGCCCCGGAACCCGTCGCCCTTGTCCTGGCCCGGTTGGTCCTTGGAGAAGGTGTAGAGCGGCTTGCCTTCATGGGCGAGCTGGTCGCTGCCGTCCGGCCGTTTGACCACCGACCAGTCCCCGCTCGGACTGAACCCCGACGGCGCCATTAGCGGCGGCCAATAATCAGCGCAGCCGCCGATGCAGACCGAATGGCCGGGCTTGTCCTTGGCGAAGGTGTAGAGCGCCATCCCCTGCGAATCCGCGAGCACCTGATGGCCGTTGATCGTCTCGGTCTTGACGTTCGGCGGCATGGTGTCGGCCGCGAGGGCAACCGTGCCGAGTGCGATGCCGGCGATGGCGGCGGCGAGCCCGATCGTCCGAGGCCCGACCGGCGGGCGGCTGCGTGCGAGCATGCGGATCCTCCTGTGCTGTCGGCCGCTGTCAGGCCATCCCGGCGGACGTGTCGCCGGGGGATGGCGTCACCCCGGCATGAAGCCGGCGCGCGGCCGGGCGGGACTATCCCGCCGCGGCGGCGATGGGCGCCAGTGGCGGCGCTTCACACTCGCTCGACGAAGCGGTCCAGCACGCGCTTCGACCCGGCCTTGTCGAACTCGATGTCGAGCCGGTCGTCCTCGGCGGCGCGCACCACGCCGTAGCCGAATTTCTGGTGGAACACGCGGCTGCCGACCGGGATCGCGTCGGCGCGCGCCGGCCGGGCCGGGCGCTCCCATTCCGCGACCGCGGCGGCGTCGATCACGCGCGGCCGGCGAGCGGTGAGCGGGAACTGGCCGGCGAAGACGCCGGCGCCGGCAAGCCGCGCCTCCCGCGCGATCGTGGCGGAGCCGGCGCGCTCGGTGTGCGCCTCCGGCAGCTCGTCGACGAAGCGGCTCGGGATGCTGCTCTGCCAGTTGGCATAGATGCGGCGGTTGGCGGCGTGGCTGACGATAGCGCGGCGGCGCGCGCGGGTCAGGCCGACATAGGCGAGGCGCCGCTCCTCCTCGAGCCCCTTGGCGCCGCTCTCGTCCAAGGCGCGCTGGTTCGGGAACAGGCCCTCCTCCCAGCCGGGGAGAAAGACGGTGTCGAACTCGAGCCCCTTCGCCGCGTGCAAGGTCATGAGGTTGACGCGGTCGCCGGCGGCGTTCTCCTCGTTCTCCATCACCAGGCTGACATGGTCGAGGAAGCCGGCCAGCGTCTCGAAATCGGCGATGGCGCGGACCAGCTCCTTGAGGTTTTCCAGCCGTCCCGGTGCCTCCGGCGATCGGTCCTGCTTCCACATCTCGGTGTAGCCGCTCTCGTCCAGCATGGTCGCGAGCGTGACGACGTGACCGTCGCTTCCCAGCATCTCGCGCCAGCGCGCCAGGCCGCGCAGCAGGTCGCCGACGCCCTCGCGCACGCGGCCCTTCAGCGCGCCGGCGGCGATCAACCGCTCGGCGGCGACGGAGAGCGGCACCGAATGTTCGCGGGCGGCCTCGTGCATGGCGCGCAGTGCCGCCTCGCCGACGCCGCGGCGGGGGACGTTGACGATGCGCTCGAAGGCGAGGTCGTCCGACGGCGATTGCAGCAGCCGCATATAGGCGATGGCGTCGCGGATCTCCTGGCGTTCGTAGAACCGCAGGCCGCCGACGACGCGGTACGGCACGCCGAGCGTGATCAGCCGCTCCTCGAAGGCGCGGGTCTGGAACCCGGCGCGTACCAGCACCGCCATCTCGGCGAGCGTGTGGCCGTCGCCGTGCAGCGCCTCGATGCGCTCGCCGACCATGCGTGCCTCCTCGTCGGAATCCCACAGCGCGCAGACGGAGACCTGCTCGCCGTCCGAATCGTTGCGGCCGGGGCGCAGCGTCTTGCCGAGTCGTCCCTCATTGTGCGCGATCAGCGCCGAGGCGGCGGCGAGGATCGGCGCGGTGGAGCGATAATTGCGCTCCAGCCGCACGATGCGCGCGCCGGGGAAATCCTTCTCGAAGCGGAGGATGTTCTCCACCTCGGCGCCGCGCCAGGAGTAGATCGACTGGTCGTCGTCGCCGACGCAGCAGATGTTGCGCGGCTGGTCGCCCGGGCCAATTCCCTTCCTCTGGGCCAGCAGCCGCAGCCAGAGATACTGGATCAGGTTGGTGTCCTGGTACTCGTCGACCAGGATGTAGCGGAAGATGCGGTGGTAGTCGGCGAGCACGTCCGGCTGACCGCGCAGGATCTCGGTCACGTGCAGCATCAGGTCGCCGAAATCCGCGGCGTTCAGGGTGCGCAGCCGGTCCTGATAGGCGGCGTAGAGCTCGCGGGCGCGGCCGGCGGCGAAATCGGTGTCCTCGGCCGGGGTGACGCGGGCGGGGGTCAGGCCGCGATCCTTCCAGCGCTGGATGATCGCCATCAGGGCCGGCGGCGCCCAGCGCTTGGCGTCGAGCCGCGCCGCCTCCATCACCTGCTTCAGCACCCGGATCTGGTCGTCGGTGTCGAGGATGGTGAAGCCGGCGGTCAAGCCGGCGAGCGGCGCGTGCCGGCGCAGCATGCGGGCGCAGAGCGCGTGGAAGGTGCCGAGCCACAGCCCCTCGGCCGGCCGGCCGAGGATGGCCGAGACGCGTTCGCGCATCTCCCGCGCGGCGCGGTTGGTGAAGGTAACGGCAAGGACCTGGCCGGGCGCGGCGCGGCCGGAGACCAGGATATGGGCGAAGCGGGTGGTGAGCACCCTTGTCTTGCCGGTCCCGGCCCCGGCCAGCACCAGCAGCGGGCCCTCCAGCGTCTCCACCGCCTCGCGCTGCTCGGGGTTGAGGCGGGCGAGGTAGTCGGTCATCGGCGCATGCGAATCCTGGGGCAGGGGCGGGGGGTCACCCAGGATATAGAACGCCGGGGGAACACCGCCAAATCGGCGGCCTGCCGTCTGGTGGGCGCCTGCCGGGGCTCCAGGTCGGCAGAATGCTGGCGCAGGAAGCGGCGCCCGCGCCGCCGGAGTCCGCGCCACGGTCCCGGCAGCCCACCAGGCCCGTGCCGGCGCCATACGACAAACCGGGCCGTTGTCTCCGGTCGGACGGCGGCGTCGGGCGGCGTGCTGCCGGTCGGCTTGCAGATTGCGAAGCGCCGAGCTTCACCCTCCCGTTCAAGGGGGCGGCGGAGAAGCCGGCACCATCCAGGTGGCGGCCGTGCGTTTCGCATTTCCAGCAGAGTCCGGTCAGTGCCCCATGTGGACCGGGCCGCCAGGCTTGACCTTCCGCAGCGTCAGTGCCAGCGGCACGGCGGCAAGCGAGATCAACATCAGGACCCAGAACGCGTCGATGTAGCCGAGAAACGCTGCCTGCGCCTGCACCTGCTGCCCGATCCACTCGAATGCCTGCTGTTTCGCCTGGATCAGCGAGCTGCCCTGCGCCATGAAATAGTCCGTCACCTGCCTCAGGGTGTCCTGATACGGCACGCTTGAGGGAACCGCGTGCTCGATCAGCCGGCTCTGATGGAACTGCTCGCGATGCGTCAGCACGTTGGACACGATCGAAATGCCGATCGAGCCGCCGGTGTTGCGCGCCGCGTTCATCAGGGCCGAGGCATCGTCGGTCTTGCCCGGCGGTATGCCATCGTACGATGCAGCCATGATCGGCAGGAAGATCAGTGGCAGCCCGATCCCCAATACCAGCCGCGAGCGCGCGAAGAACCAGAAATCGAGATCGCCATACGTGTTCGTCAGGTCATACATCGACAGCGCGCAGGCGAGGGCACCGGCGATGATCAGATATTTCGGTTGAATCCGTCCGGACAAGCGGCCAACCACGAACATCATCAGCATCGTGACGATGCCGCCCGGCGACAGCACGAGTCCCGCCCAGGTGGCCGTGTAGCCGAATTCCTGCTGGACCAGTTGCGGCAGGAACTGGGTGGTCGCGAGCAGGATGGCGCCGGTCGCCAGCATGACGAGGAAGCTGGCGCCGAACTGGCGCGTCGCCAGCATCCGGACGTCGACCACAGGGTGGCGGTGTCTGATCTCCCAGGGAACCATCAGCACGAATGCAAGTGCGCAGGCGGCTGTAACCCTGACGATGAACGATGAGGCGAGCCAGTCGTCTTCGAGCCCGCGGTCGAGTGCGAGCTCGAGCGCGCCGAGGAACGTCGCGACCAGCGTGAAGCCGATGAGGTCGAACCGGCCCGATTGCCGCCGCCATTCCTGGCGCTCTGCGGCGGCGGATGCGGGCTCGCGCAGAATCGCGGAGACCGCCACCGTCATGAACACGCCGACCGGGACGTTGATCAGGAAGCACCAGGTCCAGGCGACATTGTCCGCGAGCCACCCGCCGAGCGTCGGCCCGACGACTGGCGCCACCACCACCGCAACACCGAACAGGGCGAAGCCCTGGGCGCGCTTCTCCTGCGGGAAGGCGTCGGCCAGGATCGACTGCGCAACCGGTACCATGCCACCGCCGGCGAAGCCCTGCAGCAGGCGGAACAGAAGGATCGAATCGAGGCTCGCCGACAGCCCGCACATCAGCGAGCTGACCGTGAACAGCACCAGGCAGATGAGGAAGAACCTCTTCCGTCCGAGGCGATTGGCGAGGAAGCTGGTGGCCGTGACGATGATGGCGTTGGCGACCAGATACGTCGTCACCACCCAGGATGCCTCGTCCTCGCTCACTCCCAGGCCACCGGCGATATAGGGCAGCACGACGTTCGCGATGGTGGAGTCGAGCGTCTCCATGAACGAGGCGCCCGCCACCAGGACGGCGATCAGCCACGGATTGGTGGCGGTGTCGCGAGAAGCGGGAATGGCCCCGGCATGCGCCCCGTCAGCGCTCATAGCACCCTCGCCAACCGCTCGATCAGGGACGGACCGGGATCGACGCGCACGGTCGGTTCGGCCGACATGCCCGGACCCAGCGCGACATCGGTTGGCGGGTTGTCGAGCAGGATCTTGACAGGCACGCGCTGCACGATCTTGACGTAGTTGCCGGTCGCGTTCTCGGCCGGCAGCAGCGAGAAGGCAGTGCCGGAGCCGGGCTGCACGCTCGCGACATGGCCAAGCACGGCGTGCTCGGGATAGGCGTCGATACGCAGGGTCACCGGCTGCCCGGGCCGAATGCGGTCGAGCTGGTTTTCCTTGAAATTGGCGACGACCCATATGTCGTCCGGCACGAACATGGCCAGATCGGTGCCGACGGATGCGTATTGGCCGACCGCGGCCGAGAGCTGGACGATGCGCCCGGGTTGGGCGGCGGTCACCGTCGCATAGGAAAGATTGAGCCTGGCCTGATCGCGTTGGGCGATCGCCTGCTGCAGGTTCGCGTCCGCACTGTCGCGTTGCGCCTTCAGCACGGCAAGCTGGCGCACCGTGGCGACCAGTGTCGCCTCCGCGGCCTTCACGCTCGCCTGTTGCTGCAGGCGCTGCGACAGCCATTGCTGGGCACTCTGAACCGTGCCCGCGCCGGTCCGGGCCAGATCCTGATAGCGCGCCGCCTGCTGCTGATCGAATGTCAGGCCGGCCTGTGCCTGCCCGATCTGCCACTGGTTCTGCGCCACCTGGGCCTGCTGCACGCCGATCTGGGCATCGATGTTCTCGATGCTGGCGTTTGCGGCGGCGACCTCGCCTTCGGCTTTCGCGAGCGCAATGCGGTAGTCGCGAACGTCGATCCGGGCAATCACCTCGCCGGCCGTGACATGCTCGTTGTCGGTGACCGGAACCGCGGTGAGATAGCCGGACACTTTCGGCGCGACGGCGAACTGCCGCGCCGCGATGAAGGCGTCGTCGGTCGTCTCGTAGTGCCTGGCGTTGTCCCAGTAGAGATAGCTCGCACCGGCCACCGGCACGAGCAGCAAAGCCGCGAGGGACGCGCGCAGGGCACGCCGGGATTTGTTCCGGCGCGTCGTGCCGTCACCGCGCGTCCCCGCGTCCCGGCCCGGCTCGCTGAGTGGGCGGGCGGGCCGTTGCTTGGTCTCCGGCGGGACGTCCCGCGGGAGCGGGCGTTTCACCTCGTTGCCGTGTTCGGCGCGCAGCCGTCCGGACTGCGGCGCCAGCCCGTCGTCGCTGGGAGGGAATTCAGCGGTCTGATCGCGCTCGACAAGCATGGCGCCCTCCTCATCTGTTAGGAGCCATACTGAATAAGTTAGTTTCCTGACAATCTCCAGCCCAACTCACGAAGTCGTGATCGGCAGCCGCGAACCTGCAAGGCCTGGATTGCCCGAGAGATTGATCGCCATATGGTCAGGAGGCATACTAATAGCGTCAGCCTTCGTGCCGAGTGACCGGAGATACCCATGCCGCCCCGAGCGTCCCACCGTCTTCCACCGGGACCGCCGCCAGCGGTCGTGGAAGCATTGCGCAAGCAGCTCCCGGCGCGGGATCTTCAGGCACTGGGTGTGGTGATCGGCCTGCGCACGGCTGCCCAGCAGGTGGAGAATGCCGTCACGCAATGGATGGCAGGCACGGTGGGGTCGCCCGCACGATTTCAGATCCTGGCCCTGCTCTGGGCCTCTGAGACGACCGGTGTTCCGCACAAGGACATCGTCGCGGCGCTCGGCGTCACGCGCGCCACCGTGTCCGGATTGATGGCGGCGCTGCAGCGCGAGGGCCTGGCGACATCGTCCGTGGACAGCGAGGATCGCCGGAATCTGATTGCGAACCTGACGGCCAAGGGCCGGGCGATCATGGAAAAAGCCGTCGCCGCCAACGCGGCCCGGCTGCGCTCCGCCCTGGCGCCGCTATCGGCGGATGACCTGAAGACAGTCTCCCTGCTTTTGCAGCGCATCCGGCAGGGTTTCGCGGCAAGCAGCGGCAGGAACGACCAGCCGCGCCCAAGGCCGAAAGCGCGGTAGTCTGATCGGACGCCGCTTTCCCAATCGGATGCATTGGGACGAGGCAGCATCGGTCTCTCGTCAGCCTCGGACGAAGCTTTCCTCGGGCGACGCCTGAGCACGTGCGCCGGTTGGACGGGGACGCCACCGCAGCTCCTGCCGCGAGACCCGTTGTCTCCGCGCGTGCCGTGTCAGGCCACCTTCATCGCGTGCTCGGACGACGGGTCGGTCGCCGTCGGATACCATCACGTGGCGTCGACTCGAGGCTGCACGGCGCTTCCTGGTCAAGTCGGGCGAGGTCGAGATGGTTTGGCAGATCGTCACCGGGTTGGGCCTCGACGAACTCGGCCGATTTCCGCGGCGATATCGCGAGCATTCCGGCGAGAGCCCGTCGGTGACCTTGGCGTGGCCTGCCGACACAGGGATAAAGCGGGGGGCGCACGGATGAGACCCCCGAGCCGGACTCAATTGTGCGACCGGAATGCCGGCGCGCAGGTCACCAGCCCGGCCACTTTTCGCCTCGGCATCCTTTGCGACAATCGCCTTCGGAGCCCCAGCACATGCTTCACTGCGCCGCCCGCATCGACAGCCGGTTGAGCAGCAGCGCTGCCACGATCACCAGCCCGTAGACGATGTCGCGCACCCCGGCGGAGAGATTGACCACCGCCAGGATCGTCGTCAGCACGGTCAGGAAGAACGCGCCGACGATCGTGCCGCCATAGCCACCGCTGCCGCCGAAGATCGAGGTGCCGCCCAGCACCACGGCGGCGATCGCCGGCAGCACGAACTGATCGCCCATGCCGAGGAAGCTCGCGCCCGAAAATCCGGCATAGAGAACGCCGGTCAGCGCCGCCGCCAGGCCGCTGCACAAATAGGCCGCCGTGATCACGCGCTCGTTGCGGATGCCCGACAGGCGGCTGACCAGCGGATTCTCGCCCACCCCCAGCAGCTTGCGACCACCGCGCCCGAGCCGCAGCGCCACGATCACCACCGCCGCCAGCGCCGCCCAGGCCAGCACCAGCACCGGCACCGGTCCGGCGTAGCCGGTTGCCAGCGTCTTGATCACCGGCGGCGTGCCGCCGGTCGGCGTGCCGTTGGTGTAGAGCAGGGTCAGCCCCTGCATGATGTTGTTCATCCCGAGCGTCATGACGATCGGCGAGATGCCGAGCCGGGCGATGCCAAGTCCGTTCGCCAGGCCCGCGACGAAACCGACCGCGAGTGCGGCCGCGAGCGCCGGCACCAGCATCGACGTGGCGCCGCCGCTCACCGCCGTGAACACGCAGCCCGCGCCGGTGACCACCCAGGCGATCGAGAGATCGATCCCGCCGGTCAGGATGACCAGCGTCTCGCCGATCGCGACGATGCCGAGAAATCCGGCCAGCTCGGCGATGCGCATGACATTGCCGAGCGAGACGAAGCCCGGGATCAGCAGGTCGCAGCCGAGGAACATCAGCGCGATCACGACGAGGCTCGTCGCCGGTGCGACCAGCCCCGCGCCGAGCCCGAGCACGCCGCTGCGGCCCGGTCGCGTCTCGGCCGGCACGTCGCTCATGCGGGAACCGCCCGCCACACCCAGCTGCGCAGCGCCGCCGCCGCCACCACGGCGATCAGGATCACGCCGTTGATCAGGCTCTGATAGAAGTCGGACAGGTTGGCGAAGTACAGCAAGCTGCCGATGATGTTCAGGGTCAGCGCCCCCATCACCACGCCGACCGGCGAGCCGCGTCCGCCGATCAGCGGCACGCCGCCCAGCACGACGGCGGCGATCGAGGGCAGGATGTAGCTGTCGCCGATGATCGGCGAGCCGGCCGAGGTCGCGATCGCGGAATAAAGGCCGCCCAATGCGGCAAGCGTGCCGGCCAGCGCGTAGGCCGCGAAGCGCTGGCGCCGCACGCGCACGCCGCTCGCCTCCGCCGCGCCCGCATCGCCGCCGATCGCGCGCAGGTGCAGGCCGAGCCGCGTGCTCATCACCCAGGCGCCGAACAGCGCGGTCGCGATCAGCAGCAGGATCGGCACCGGCACTACGACCGTCGCCGCCGTCAGCGCCATCTGCAGCCCGGCGGGGATCGTGCCGCCCGGCGTCGCCAGCACGACGAGACTGACTCCCTGCCAGACCGACATCGTCGCCAGCGTCACGATCACCGGCGAGAGATCGAGCCAGGCGACCAGCAGCCCGTTGCCGATCCCCGCCGCGACGCCGCCCGCGATCGCCGCCGCGATCGCCGGCACCGCCCCATACGGGAACAGCACCGCGGCGAGGCAACTGCTCACGCTCATGACGGGCCCGAGCGACAGGTCGATGCCGCGCACCAGGATGACGAAATACTGGCCGAGCCCGACCAGCGCCAGCGGCAGCACGTTCGCCGCCAGGTTCTGCGCGTCGAACAGGCTGTAGCGCCCGCCCTTCAGCGCGATCACCACCGCCAGCAGCACCAGGAACATCGCGGTCGGGCCCGTCGCCTCCGACCGGCGGATCGCCTCAACCAGGCGCACCTTCCGCCTCCCGCCCGATCGCCGCGTCGACGATCGCCGCCGCGGTCACCTCCGCGCCGTGCAACTGCCGCCGGATGCTTCCCTCGACCAGGACCAGCACCGTGTCCGCCAGGCCCACCAGCTCCGTCGTGTCGGTCGAATAGAGGATGATCCCCGTGCCCGCCGCCGCGGCCTCGCGGATGATCGCATAGATCTCCTGCTTGGTGCCGATATCGACGCCGCGCGTCACGTCATCGAGCAGCAGCAGCGCGGGCCGGGTCAGCAGCCATTTCTGCAGCAGTACCTTCTGCTGGTTGCCGCCGCTCAGCGACCGGACCGGCGCGCCTGGGCCGGCGGTGCGAATGCGCAGCCTGGCGATCGCATCGGCGACGATCCCCCGCTCGTGCCCGCGCCGGATCAGGCCGGCCGGCGCCGGCAGCCGGTCGAGCAGCGCATACGTCATGTTGAAGCCGATGCTTTTGTCCAGGAACAGCCCCTCGGCCTTGCGCTCCTGCGGTACATAGGCAATCCCCGCGGCGATTGCCTGGTCCGGACGATGCGGCCGCATCGCCTGACCGCGCAGCACGATCCGTCCGCCGTCCAGGCGGTGCGCCGCGAACAGCGCCCGCATCAACTCGCTCTGCCCCTGGCCGACGAGCCCGCCCAGTCCGAGCACTTCCCCGGCCGCCAGCGAGAACGACACGCCCCGCAGCACCGCGCTGCGCAGCCCCTCCACGCTCAGCAGCGTCTCCCGGCGCGGCGCGGCGCGCGACGGATACGCATCGCCGAGTCCATGCCCGGTCATCAGCTCGACCGCCTGCTCCTGCGGCAGTGCCGCCGCCTCCGCGATGTGCACCAGTGCGCCGTTGCGCATCACCGCGACGCGATCACAGAAAGTCGTTATCTCCTCCCACCGATGCGAGATGAACAGCACGATCTTGCCCTGCGCCCGCAGCCGCTGCACCAGCCGCACCAGCCAGCGCACTTCGCCCTCGCCCAGCGCCGATGTTGCCTCGTCCAGCAGCAGCACCCGCGGATCGCGATGCACCGCACGCACGATCTCCAGCATCTGCCGCCGGCCGAGCGGCAGGTCGCCGACGCGATCGTCGGAGCGAATCTCGAGCTCATAGCGGCTCAGGATCTCGGTCGCGGCCTGGCGCGCTGCGCGGCGTCGGATGCTGCGCCACGGACGTTGCGGCGCGTCGAGCAGCAGCAGATTTTCGGCGACGGTCAGATTGTCGATCAGTGCCAGTTCCTGGAACACGCTGTCGACGCCGCGCGCCAGCGCCTCGCGCGGACTGGCGACACGCAGCGCCGCACCGTCCAGCAGCATCTGCCCGGAGTCGGGGGTCACGACACCGGCTAGCATCTTGATCACCGTCGACTTGCCGGCACCGTTCTCGCCGACCAGGCCGAGCACACTCGCGGGCAGGGCGTCGAAACTGACGTCGCGGACGGCATGGGTGGCACCGAACCACTTGTCGAGGTCCTGCACGCGCAGCATCGTGGTGGGTGAGTCCTTTCAGGAAGGAAGGCCAGAGCTCCGCCCTGGACCCGCTGGGGCCTGAGGCCCCAGACCCCCCTAACTAACGCCGGT
>DATJSJ010000171.1:0-10861 GCA_035504175.1 Acetobacteraceae bacterium | reverse complement strand
TACAGCGATCCGCTGCTGCAGTCGCAGGCGACCGGCGGCTCGGCCTCGATCCGCGGCAGCTACCTGCAGTTCCGCCAGGTGGGAGCGGCGGCCCGGATCATGCTGGTCGCCGCGGCGGCGTCGCGCTGGGGCGTCGATCCCGCGACCTGCACCGCGGCGCGCGGCGTCGTCACGCATGCGGCGAGCGGACGCAAGCTCGACTACGGCGCGCTGGCCGGGGACGCGGCGAAGCAGAGCGTGCCGGCGAAGATCCCGCTCAAGCCGGCGTCCGAGTTCCGCCTGGTCGGCACCAGCGCGAAGCGGCTCGACACGCCGGCGAAGTCGAATGGCAGTGCGATCTTCGGCATCGACGTCAAGGTGCCGGGGATGAAGATCGGCACGGTCGCCGCAAGCCCGGTCAAGGGCGGCAAGCTGGTGCGCATCGACGAGAAGGCCGCCCGTGCGGTGCCAGGCGTGCGCGACGTGGTGCAGCTCGATGATCTCGTCGCCGTCACCGGCGATCACATGTGGGCGGCGCTGCAGGGTTTGCGCGCCGCCGCCCCGGTCTGGGATCCGGGCCCGCACGGCAGCGTCAGCACCGCGTCGCTGATCGCCGGGATGGACAAGGCGTCGCAATCCGAGGGCGTGGTCGCCAAGGATGTCGGCGACGCGCCGGCGGCGATCGCGAAGGCGGCGAAGCGGATCGACGCGATCTACCAGCTTCCGTTCCTGGCGCACGCGCCGCTCGAGCCGATCAACACCACGATCCATGTCCGCAAGGACGGCGCCGACGTCTGGGTCGGCACGCAGGTGCCGGTGCGGGCGCAGAAGACGGTCGCCGCGATCACCGGGCTGAAGCAGGAGAGTGTGCGCGTCTACAACCAGTTCATGGGCGGCGCGTTCGGGCGGCGACTGGACGAGGACAGCGTGACGCAGGCGGCGCGGATCGCGAAGCACCTCGACTATCCGGTGAAGCTGATCTGGACGCGCGAGGAGGACATCCAGCATGACCTCTATCGCCCGTATTACTACGACCGCGTCTCGGCCGGGATCGACGCGCAGGGCCGCGTCGTCGGGTTGACGCATCGCACGACCGGCTCGTCGATCCTGGCGCGCTGGGCGCCGGCGGCGATGCAGATGGACGGGAAGCTGGATTCCGATGCGGTGGAATGCTCGGTCGAGACCCCGTACGCGTTCGCGCGGCATCGCGTCGAGTATGTGCGGGCGGAGCCGGGCGTGGTGACGACGCTGTGGTGGCGCGGCGTCGGGCCGACGCACAACGTCTTCGTCATGGAGGGCATCGTCGACGAGCTGGCGGCGCTGGCCGGCCGGGATCCGGTGGCGTTCCGCCGGTCGATGCTCGACAAGAACCCGCGGGCGCGCGGCGTGCTCGACCTGGTCGCGGCGAAATCCGGCTGGGGCGGCAAGCTGCCGCCCGGCAGCGGCCGCGGCGTGGCGCTGCAATTCGCCTTCGGCACGCACATGGCGAGCGTCGTCGAGGTTTCGGTGTCGTCCTCGGGCGAGGTGCATCTGCACAAGGCGGATGTCGCGGTCGATTGCGGCCCGGTGGTCAATCCCGACACGCTGCGCGCGCAGGTGCAGGGCGGGCTGATCTTCGGCCTGTCCATGGCGCTGTACAACGAGATCACGCTGCGCGAGGGTCGCGTCGAGCAGAGCAATTTCCACGACTACCGCATCATGCGCATCAACGAGGCGCCGGCGATCGACGTGCACATCGTGCACAACCCCGACGGTCCGGTCGGCGGCATCGGCGAGGCCGCGACGGTCGCCGCGGCGCCGGCGCTGGTGAATGCGATCTACGCCGCGACCGGACGCCGGCTGCGGCGCATCCCGTTCGCGACCGGCCAGCTCAGCGCGGTCTGAGCGGCATGCCGCGCGCCCCGCACCGCGACGGCTGGCGCGGCCGGGTGTCGCCCGCCCTCTCGTCCCCGCCAGCAAGCAGGGTTCCGATGCACCGTTTCCTGGCCGCGCTTGCCGTGTTGCTGCTGCTGCCGCTCGCGGCCCGCGCCGCGCCGGAGGCGGCGCTGGTCAAGCGCGGCGAATATCTGACCCGGGCGGCGGACTGCGCCGCCTGCCACACCGCGCCGGGCGGGCAGCCTTTCACCGGCGGCCGCGCCTTCACCCTGCCGTTCGGCACGCTCTATGCGCCGAACATCACGCCGGATCCGACGACCGGCATCGGCGGCTACACCGACGCGCAGTGGTTGCGGGTGCTGCATGAAGGGGTCGCACGCGACGGCAAGCATCTCTATCCGGCGATGCCGTACCCGTCCTACACGCGGATGACGGACGGGGACGCGCTGGCGATCAAGGCGTATCTGATGACGCTGACGCCGGTACATGCGCCCGCACCGCCGAACCGGATGCGCTTTCCGTTCAACCAGCGCTGGCTGATGATGTTCTGGAACCTGGTGAACAATCCGGATGCGCGCTTCCAGCCGCAATCGGATCAGTCGGCGGCGTGGAATCGCGGTGCCTATCTGGTCGGCGCGCTCGGCCATTGCGGCGAGTGCCACACGCCGCGCAACTTCATGCAGGCGGTGAGCGGGCGGGAATTCGCCGGCACGACGCAGGCGGGCTGGTTCGCCTACAACATCACCAATGACAAGGTGCATGGCGTCGGCGGCTGGAGCGATGCGGCGCTGGCACAGTATCTCTCGATCGGCCAGGCGCCGGGCCACGGCCCGGCCTCCGGCGCGATGGCCGAGGCGGTGAGCGACAGCCTGCGCTACCTGACGTCGGACGACATCCACGCCATCATCGCCTATCTGCGCCAGGTTCCGGCGCGCGCGGACGGGCCCGAGGCGGTGCCGGCGACGGTCACGCCCGGCAAGACCACACCGCTCGGCGCCCGCATCTTCATCGAGGCCTGCGCCGGCTGCCACCTGCCGAACGGCGAGGGCCGGCAATCGCCCTGGGCGGCACTCGCCGGCGCGCAGAGCCTGGCCGACCCGAAGGCCACCAACATCGTGCAGGTCCTGATGGGCGGGACTGAAGTCGAGACGCGCCAGGGGCGGATGTTCATGCACAGCTTCGCCGCCGCCTACACGGATGAGGAGCTGGCCGCCGTCGCGAACTACGTGATCGGCCAGATCGGTGGCCGCACCGGCAGCGTCACGCCGGAGCAGATCCGCGCGGCGCGGCCGGCAACGTCGCCGGAGCGGGTGGCGAAAGCGGGAAGCTGATCGCGCCGCGGCTCACCGGCGCGGCGGAATGAAGCGCTGCTGCACGGCTTGGAACGCCGCCATCGCCTCGCAGCGTTCGGCATGGGTGGCGAGGTGCGGCCGATCCCGGCGTGCCTGCAGCTCGGGGTGCGCCTCTTTCAGGAAGCGCAGCGCGCAGGCGACGGCGATGTCGGCGTGGCCCGGCCGCGCGCCGAACCAGAACGCCGCCGGACAGGCCGCCCGTTCGCGCTCCAGCGCATCGAGCACCTCGCCGATCTGCGTCTCGCAGCGCGTGACCCACACCTCCGACACGGTCGCGTGCAGCGCGCGCTCGTAGACCAGGGCGACCATCTTGTCGCACAGCCCGGTCGCGAGCGCGCAGAGCCGGAGCGCCGCGCGCCGTGCCGCACCGTGCGCGGGGACGAGCGCCTGCTCGGGCCCGGCGCGCTCGTCGAGATGATCGAGGATCGACGTGCTTTCGATCAGCACCTCGCCGTCGTCGAGCACCAGCGTCGGCACCCGGCGCAGCGGATTGAACGGGGCGATCTTCTCCGCATCGCCGAAGGTCGACCACGGCCGGTGCTCGCAGGGGACGCCGTAGAGCTGCAATGCGACCGCGACGCGCCGGACGAAGGGCGAATCGTACTGGCCGATCAGGATCATCGCGCCTCCTCCGGCGTTCGGGTCGCGCGCCGCCGCCTCAGGTGAGTGATGCGACGACGGCCGAAAGCCCGATGCCCAGCAGGATATCGACCATCACCATTGCAGCCGCGGGCAGACGACTGAGATCGAGTGCCAGGCGGGTTGCGTACCATTCCAGCCAGATCGCCCAGAACACCGCGACCAGCCCGACCGTCTCGTCCAGCCATTCCGGCGCGCCGAGCAGGCGCGGGATCGCCGCCGCCACCAGCAGCAGGTACTGCACGACGTTGCACCAGTTCCAGGCGGCGATGAACAGCGGCCAGCGCTCCTCACGGCCCAGCGCCGCGGCCATCGGCCGCGACAGCACCGCGAAGCCGAGCCAGCCGGTGACATAGGCGAGGAGCTGCAGCGCCGTCGCGTGGCCGGGATGCGTCGGCATGCCGGTCCAGGCCCAGTCGAGCAGGCGAAGGAACAGGAAGGCGGGCAGACAGAGGGCGAGCGCCCAGAAGCTGCGGGCGGCGCCCTCGCGATCCCAGGCGACGTGCTCGATGCCGTCGGCGCGGCCGCCGGCGAGCAGCAGCGCGCCCTGCAATCCCTGGGTCAGCGTCATCATCGCGCTATCCCCTCCTTCGTCGCCAAGGCGATCAGTTGCGGACCGAACACCAGCACCCCGGTCCCGAGATTGACCGCGATCACCAGCAGCGCCGCCCGCAGCCCGGACAGGTTGAGCCCCCGCCGGGCCAGGAACCAGTGCAGCCACAGACCATAGCCGCAGATCACCAGGACCGCTGCCCGCGCCGCGGTGACGGTGTCGGCGCCGAGTGCTGCGAGCACCGGCACGCCGAGCAGCGCCAGGCCGGCCACCACCGGCAGCACCCATTGGCACCAGTTGAAGGCGGTGGCGTAGCGCAGCCAGAGCGTCTCGCGCCGCCACAGGCGGGCCAGGAGCTGCGACAGCACCGGCGGGGCCAGCAGGGCGCAGAGGGCGGCGAGGAAGTCGCCGACCGCCTGCCAGCCGCCGCCGTTCAGCAGCAGCAGCACGCCGAACACCAGCGGGAAGGCGATCAGGGGCGCCAGGCTGGCGAGAAAGGCCTCGGGCGTTTCGCCGAACTCGGCGAGGCCGACGGCGCGGCCGCGGGCGAGCAGCAGCATGCCGCGCACGATGCCCTGGCGGATCGGCCGCGATCTCACGCCATTGCTCGCACGGTTCGGCTCCCCGGAGATCGTGCACGCGCCGGCATGGTCGCGCGTGCGATGGCCGCGAACCTCCGGCGTGGCGGTCTCATGCGTCCAGCATGGCGGCGAGCACCGCGCGGTAGATATCGGCGAGTGCGCGCAATTCGGCGACCGGCACGCGCTCGTCCGCCTGGTGCATGGTGGCGCCGACCAGGCCGAACTCGGCGACCGGGCAATGCCGGGAGATGAAGCGCGCGTCGGAGGTGCCGCCGCCGGTGTCGAGCCGCGGCTCGATGCCGGTGGCGCGCGCGATCGCGGCGCCCAAGGTTGCAACCAGGGGGCCGGGTTCGGTGAGGAAGGCTTCGCCGCTGCATTCGGTCTCGAGGTCGAACCGGTCGGCGTGACGCGCGACGGTGGCGCGCAGCCAGGCGGCGAGGCTCGCGCCGCTGTGCCGGTCGTTGAAGCGGATGTTGAGCGCGCAGCGTGCGGCGGCGGGGATGACGTTGGCCGCCTTGTTGCCGGTGTCGATGCTGGTGAATTGCAGCGTCGAGGGCTCGAACCACTCGGTGCCGGCATCGAGCGGGGCCGCGGTCAGCGCCGCCGCGGCGGCGATCAGGCGGTGCAGCGGATTGTCGGCGCGCTGCGGATAGGCGGAATGGCCCTGCATGCCGTGGATGGTGACGCGGGCGTTGAGGCTGCCGCGGCGGCCGATCTTGATCACCTCGCCGAGCTTCGTCGGGTTGGTGGGTTCGCCGACCAGGCAGAAATCCGGGATCTGGCCGTGCTCGGCCATCCAGTCCAGCACACGCACGGTGCCGTCGGTCGCCGGGCCTTCCTCGTCGCCGGTGATCAGCAGGCTGATCGAGCCGCGGCCGGGTGCTGCCGTGGCGCGGTCGGCGGCGGCGGCGGTGAAGGCGGCGATCGCGCCCTTCATGTCGCAGGCGCCGCGGCCGTACAGCACGCCGTCGCGAACGTCCGCGCCGAACGGATCGCCGCTCCAGGCGGCGCCGGGCGGCACGACGTCGGTATGGCCGGCGAAGCAGACATGCGGCCGGCCGGTGCCGCGCCGCGCGAACAGGTTCGGCGTGTCGCCGAAGCGCAGCCGGGTGACGGTGAAGCCGAGCGGCTCCAGCGCGGCGGCGAGCGTATCCTGCGCCCCGGCATCGGCCGGGGTGACGGAGGGGCAGCGGATCAGCGCCTGCGCCAGCGGCAGCGGGTCGGTCACGCTCACGATGCGAAGTGCTCCGACTGAGCCTCGATCTTCGTGGATGCGGGCGCGCTATCGAGCGCGCTCGACACCGTCGCGCCGTTGGCGCGCAAAGCGAAGGGCTCGCGCACCTCGAGCAAGCGCCACGGGGCTGGAACGCTGTCAAGGCCTGAGCCGCGCTGCGCGCGGTGCGGCCGAAGGCCGCAGCCTTGACGACGCTCCGGCTCCGTGGCGAGCGCTTGAGGTGCGCTCGACGGTGTCGAGCGCGCGCGGCGCGCGCCCAAATGTGGGCATCGGAGGTTTGGCGCGCGGCGCGGAGCTCGTTCAGGGCGCAACGGCCTCAATCGCGCGTGGCGCGCCCGGGTGAACCGCAAGCCCGCCCCGTGACAGGTGCTGCGATCCCCCTGGCGAGGCGGCGGCGGTGGGCCAATCTGCCCTGGGCGCGGGGCCGACGTCCCGCGCCGCGAACGCGTCTCCGGTGCCGGGCGCGGGGGTGGCGCTTTGCTGCCGGGCGCCGCAAGGGAGATCGCCATGCAGACACGCAGCCTGGGCCTCTCGGGCCTGACCGTTTCCGCCATCGGCCTCGGCTGCATGGGGATGTCGGACTATTACGGCGACCGCGACGAGGCGGAATCGATCGCCACCATTCACCGCGCGCTCGAGCTCGGCGTCACCTTTCTCGACACCGCCGACATGTATGGCGCCGGCCATAACGAGACGCTGGTCGGCCGCGCCATCGTCAGCCGGCGCTCGGAGGTCGTGCTGGCGACCAAGTTCGGCAACGTGTTCTCGCCGAGCGGCGAGCGGCTCGGGATCAGCGGTCGTCCCGACTACGTGCGCGCCGCCTGCGACGCCAGCCTCAATCGCCTCGGCGTCGAGGTGATCGACCTTTACTACCAGCACCGCGTCGACCCGGAGACGCCGATCGAGGAGACGGTCGGCGCCATGGCCGAGCTGGTGCGCGCCGGCAAGGTGCGCCATCTCGGCCTGTCCGAGGCGGCGCCGGCGCCGATCCGCCGCGCCGCCGCGGTGCACCCGATCGCCGCGCTACAGACCGAATACTCGCTGTGGAGCCGCGAGCCGGAGGACGAGATCCTGGGCACGGTCCGTGGCCTCGGCATCGGCTTCGTGCCGTACAGCCCGCTCGGCCGCGGCTTCCTGACCGGGCGGATCGCGAGCGTCGAGGAGCTAGCGCCGGATGATTGGCGCCGGCAGGTGCCGCGCTTCCAGGGCGAGAATCTGCGCCGGAATCTCGCGCTGGTGGAGCGGCTGCGTGCGCTCGCCGCGGCGAAGCGCTGCACCCCGGCCCAGTTGGCGCTGGCCTGGGTGCTGCACCAGGGCGCGGACATCGTGCCGATCCCGGGCACCAAGCGGCGGCGCTACCTCGAGGAGAATGCCGGGGCGCTGGAGGTGACGCTGGATGCGGCCGGCCTGGCGGCGATCGAGCAGGGGCTGCCGCGCCGAGCGGTGCAAGGCGAGCGCTATGCCGAGGCGGGGATGCGCACGGTCAACCGGTGAGGGCGATTCGTTGACGGCGGGAGGGTGCGGCCGTACAAGCGCGGCCAGCAAACGCCGTGTGACGGGGTGATCCCGTCAGACGCCCCGGCGGAGGGGTGGCCGAGCGGCTGAAGGCGGCGGTTTGCTAAACCGTTATACGGGGTCAACCCGTATCGTGGGTTCGAATCCCATCCCCTCCGCCAACGAGCCAATCTTTTCAATGGTTTAGAGGTATAGCAGGGGATTGTTCCCGCTGCCGTTCCCGTTACCCTCGTCCGAACAAGGGTGAACGGCTGCGCGAGGTATTAACCGCTTGTTCCCCATCCGTTCTCCGCCCTACCATACCGCCCATGCCCGACGACCCACCACTACGCCCAGCCACGGCCGGAAGCGCGGGATCGGCGGCCCGGTCTCATGTCAACTGATGATCACCTTTGCCGCAGAACATGCATCAGAAAGGCACGCAACTTCATGCGTGCCAAACGAGCTCTTGCTGTTCTCAAGTCCTGCTGGTCGCGCTCTGCCGCGGCTACTTTATCCTTTAAGTAGAGATTCTGGTCGCGAGCCTCTTGCACCTCACGACGCGCTATAATCATCTCCCCTTTCAGCCGGCCAAGCTCGGCGCGCATTCTAACAATGTCGTCTGTTGCCCGCATACCCCGAACCGGTGCGTCCCACATACCATTACTATTGTGCAAAAGTCCGGCTCGTAGTCACTCTCGCGATTGCTGTTGCAGGCCATCATAGCCATCAACGGTGTGGAGACGGCTCTCGTCTATTACCCGCTCATAAGAGTCGAATGCGTTCTTTGCGCGATATTGCAAACCTTGGCCAGCAAGTGGCAGCACGCGAGTTATAACGTATAGGCCCGGCCGTACATTTGCGTTCATCTTGTCCGGGTGTATCTCAACCCGGTCTCCCATCGCAAACCTGTGCTGACTCATGATTCATCCCTTCATGGCAACGGCCCTAGGACATCTAGCCAATCCAAGACGAAGCAGCGGCGGGGAGGCGGCGGCAGTGCGCTCACGCCTGATCGATCCACCAGATCTCCGGTAATCGGCTCGCTACGCTTAGACTGTTTGCAGGAAGAGGGCCGCGCCGCACCCCTTCGAAGCCTTCCGCTCTACCCTAGATAGGAGGTATTCTACGCAATTGCACTAACTGATTTCATTGCGCCTGAGGCGGATGCTCGATGGATTTCCGTTGGACGCAGCCTCCAGCGCGGCCTAGGGTCGGGTCGTCGTCAGCAATGGACCCCCAGGCGCTGACGGTTGAACGCACTTTGCGCCCCCGCCTAAACAAGCGGGAGTGCAAATGCCACCCAGCACCGAGGCAAGTCTTGGTCAGGAACCCGGAGATATTCGGGCAAGTGTACCCGTGAGCACGCAAGACCTGATCAAAACACGCAATCATTTTCACGAATATTGCCTCCGCATTTGCGAGCAAACGTGGTCGCGCCTGAGAGCCTCCCGTGTGCTCCTGACGAAGACCACCGGCCTGACTGCGTTTCCGCCTCGTCCGTCGCTAGGCGGAGCTGACAGAGAAGAGGCGACCGCAGCCGAAGCGGCGATCGCCTGGTCGGTGTCTCTCCTCCTTATGCTTGGCGCGGCCACAAGCCCTGGAGTCGTTGCCTAGTTTCCTGCAAGGCGCGGTCGCGTCGTCCATCCGGGGCGTCAGTTCGCCGGCCGGTCAGGATCGCCAGTCGCGCCATCCGATCCGAGTACTCCATCTCTCGTAGGGCGATGTATATGGCGTCGTCAAACAACATGCTCCGTGCGTTCTCCTCGATCTTCCGCACCAGCCACATTTCCTGGCGGGGGGACAGCCGAAGAAAGGTCAGTATTCCTGTCAGCATCGCTTGGCGCGACCGCCGCTCGACGCGGCCCCTCTGCTGGTCCGGCAGGAGCGGATACACCATGCTATTCATTGCTTCCTCTCGCCTCGCGACCGTTGTGCCACCATGACGGCGCGACCCCAACGCACTAGCTACGCAGCCGTATGCAGGCTGGACGTGACCGCGGCACCAACCCGCCGTTTTGTGGCGAGTTTGTAAGGAAGCTGTAAGGAAGGTCGCCGGCGCGCCCGCGCGTTTGTCGCGGAGGCGCAATAACGTGACGGCGACCGGGCAAAGGGGTCGCCGTGAGTTCGTGCATCGATTGCAAGGGTCGCCCCAGCCGCCCGCAAAAGAGCGACCGCGACGAGGGTGCGCCACGGTCGCAAGTGCGTCGGACTTTGCCGTCCGGGACTGATACGCCTCAGCCCACCGGCCAGTTCCCGGCTCGGTCAGCCCTTCGGCCTCCGCGGCTTGGTTGGTTTCTTCGGCTCGTCCACCTCGAGCGGCACCTTATCCGGGATCGGCCAGACGAACGGGCGCGGGGTCGTGTCCGCCGACGCGCCTACAACGGAAAGCTGCGGGCGCGGGGCGTCCGAGCGTTTCGGGCCGCGAGCCAAGACCCATTGCTTTCGTATTAGGCTGATAACCGGAGCGAAGCTTTTCGGCCGAGCCCGCAGCATCTCTTCGATCCGCTCGGAGTAGAGCGCCAGCAGCGCCTCCCGCGGCACCGGCTCGGCAATGCCGGGGACCGTCACCATGTCCCAATCGTGGACCAGCCGCAGGCGGGGCTCTGAGGGCGCGGTCATGCCAGCTCCTCCTCGGCCGCCGCTGCCGACCGGTATCGCAGCCGCAATGGCAACTCTCCCTCCGCCGCGACAGCCTGCTCGGTGATCGCAGCAGCCGCATCCTGAACCTTCCCGCTGAGCCACTTCACCGTCTCTCCTGGAACCGGCTCACCGCTGGACATTTCGGCGGTCGCCAGTGCCCGGAGGGTGTCGGCAATGGCGAAGAGATCGAGCCCGACCGTGTGGATCTCCCAGAGGCGGTCGCCGGGGGTTGGGTCGGTCTCCATCACGACACGGCCTCCCAGCGAGCGGCTGACGCGCCTGCCAGCCATTTCACTGCTGCAAGCATCATCCATTTCCCGAAATCAGTGCAGAGCGGCTCTCCATCGGGGTCGCGTGGTGCATCTATCCATGCCGCCTGCCCCAGCGCGCGGGCGCCGGCCAGCGTCTCCGGCACCATGTCCTCATCCCAGGCGCGCTCCTCAAGTGCTCCCAGTTCCGCATGGAGCGCCCCGTAGCGGGCATGCAGCGGCCCGCGGTCCGGTGCCCAGGG
>DATJSJ010000170.1:0-29284 GCA_035504175.1 Acetobacteraceae bacterium | reverse complement strand
GGGCTGGAGGGATTGTTCGCCCGGTTCAGGGCCGCCGGCCTCGGCAACGTCGCGGACTCATGGGCGAGCGAGGCACCCGACCTGCCAGTCACCGCGACCCAGCTTCAGCGCGTGCTCGGCGAGGAGCAGATCGAGCGCCTCACCGCGCAGCTGGGCATGGCACCGGATGAGGTGCTGGGACAGCTTGCCGAATTCATGCCGGGCGTGGTCGGCCGGCTGACCAAGGGCGGCGTGCCGGCGCCGCCGAACGACCCCACCCTGGCGCCGCCCGGCTGAGCCGGCCCGTCAGGCGCCGAGCCGCAGCGTCGCGCGCACCACCCGCCGCGCATCGGCCAGGACCGCCGGATCGATCGCCGGCCGGCCGAGTATGTCGGCCCAGGCGAACAGATCGGCGAGGCGGGCGATGGCGCGCCAGTCAGGCGGCAGTGCGCCGCCGGCGGCGCGATAGCCGCGCGCCAGCCCGGCGACGAAATCCGGCCGCATCCCCAGCGCCGGCCGCAGCAAATTGCCGAAATCGAGGGCCGGCGGCCCGCTGATCGCCCACTCCCAGTCGAGCACTGCCGCCACGTCCCAGCCTTCCGGCCGCGCCGCGACCAGAATGTTGGTCGGGTTGAAGTCGCCATGCACGAGGCAGGGCGGGTGCGGCCAGTCAGCCAGCCGGCCCGCCTCGCGCTTCGCGACCTCGAGCAGCCGGCGGGTAAGCCGCCGGCCGAGGCGTGTGCCGCCCGACCCGTCCAGCAGCCGCGTCCGGAGGAAGCCGCATAGCGCCCTGGCGTCGAAATCCACCGGCGCCGCCACGTCCAGCGCCGCATCGAGGAAGCCGTGGCGGGGAAAGGTGACCGCGTGGATTGCCGCCGCCGCGCCGCCGACCGCCGCCCCCAGCGCCGCCAGCACGTCGCCGTCGCAATCCCGCGCCGCCTGATCGAGCGACGTCCCCTCGATCCAGTCGAACACCGCCCAGGGAAGACTGGGGTGATGCCCGATTCGCGGATCGGGCCCGGCGGCATGCAGCAGCCGCGGCAGCGGAACGCCTCGCGCACGCAGCGACCGCGCCAGTGCCGCCTCGCGCGCCGCCCGGGCGGGATCGCCCTGATAGAGGCGAAGCAGGACGCGCCCCCGCCCGCCGGCCAGATCGACGCGCAGATTGGTGTTGGAAATCCCGCCGACGACGGGGTCGAAGCCGCAAATCGTGGCGCCGGGAACCGCTTCCGCGATCAGCTCCGCGACCGCCGCCGCATCGAGGGCGAGGGGCTGGTGCTCGCGCCGCCAGCCCTGCCGCACGTTGCGGGGGCCGGGCGATCGCGATCGCCCGCCGGGTTGGGCCCGGCGCCGCCGGGCGGGCCGGCGGCGCCGGATCCGGTCACGCAGGCGAAGTCGGGCCCTTGTGCATCCGCCCGTCCAACCGGCCGCCGCTCAACCGGCCGGCGCCGCCGCCGGCATCGATTCCGGCGCGCCGTGCGTGTCGGTCGAGAAGCGGAAGATCGTGGTCGAGTGGAACACCTGCCCCGGATCCAGTTCGGTCGATGGGAAATTAGGATGATTCGGCGAATCCGGGAAGTGCTGCGTCTCGAACGTATAGGCGGCACCCTGGCGGTAGACCGTGCCGGAGGAGCCGATCAGCGAGCCGTTGATGTAATTGGAGGTATAGAGCTGAATCCCCGGCTGCGTCGTATAGACGTCGAGAATGCGGCCGGTCTTCGGCGAATAGGCGCGGGCGGCGAAGGTCAGTTCACCCGGCTTCGACTTGTTCAGCACCCAGTTGTGGTCGTAGCCGTGCGCCAGCACGAGCTGGTGGAACGGCGCATCGATCTCGGCATCGATCGGATGCAGCTTGCGGAAATCCATCGGCGTGCCGGCCACCGGCTCGATCTGCCCGGTCGGGATCTGGGTCGCGTCGGTCGGCGTGTACGAATCGGCGTTGATCTGCACCATCTGGTGCAGCGCCGAGCCCGAGCCGTTGCCGCCGAGATTGAAATAGGAATGGTTGGTCAGGTTGATGACGGTCGGCTTGTCGGTCGTCGCCTGGTAGTCGATGCGCAACGCGTTGGAATCCTCCAGCGTGTAGGTCACCGTGACGTGCATGGTGCCGGGATAGCCGTCCTGCCCGTCCGGACTCGTGTAGGTGAGAGTGGCGGCGACGCCGTCCGGCACGGTGTGCGGCGCGACCTTCCAGACCTGTAGGTTGAAGCCGCTGGTGCCACCGTGCAGCGAATTGACGCCATTGTTGATCGGCAGATGGTAGGTCTTGCCGTCGAGCGTGAAGGTGCCCTTGGCGATGCGATTGGCGTAGCGCCCGATGATCGCACCGAAATAGGTGTTGTCGGAATCGTAGCCGGAGAGGCCGGGATAGCCGAGCACGACATCGGCGACGTCGCCGCGGCGGTCGGGCACGTCGATCGCGGTGATGCAGCCACCCAGGTTAATGAAGGTCACTGTCATGTCGTGGTCGTTGCGCATCGTGTAGCGATCGATCGTCTGCCCATCTGGCAGCTTGCCGTACGGTGCGCTGCTGATCATCGCGGCATCGGCTGGCACCGCGGCTAGCATGCCGAGCGAGATTGCTGCGGCGCCGATCGCCAACGCAGGCAGGGAGGATCGCGGTCGGGATTGGTATCTCATGGGGCGTGTCCTGGACGTCGGTTCCCCCCAGCAGTGCCGTCACGCAGTCGACGCCGCCATGCGCCGTCGATCTGCCTGCCGGCAGGACTGGCGTAGCACCGGACGCGCGCGCGGACCACGCGCGCGCCATGATTTGATGTCTCCGCAATGCGGACGCCGTGGCCTTACGCGTCGCCCGTTTGCTCGAGTCGGATCGCTATTGCGAGCGACGTGATGATCGGACGGTGGTGCGTCGCGGCGGCAACGTCGGCGCCGCGACGCGCGCCGGGTCAGCGCTCGACGCACATGGCGACACCCATGCCGCCGCCGATGCACAGGGTTGCCAAGCCCTTCTTGGCGTTGCGCCGCTGCATCTCATGCAGCAGCGTCGTCAGCACGCGGGCGCCGGACGCACCGATCGGATGGCCGATCGCGATCGCGCCGCCATTGACGTTCACTTTCGTGGGATCGAGACCGAGATCCTTGTTCACCGCGCAGGCCTGCGCCGCGAACGCCTCGTTCGCCTCGATCAGATCGAGATCGCCGATGCGCCAGCCGGCGCGCTCCAGGGCCTTGCGGCTGGACGGGATCGGACCCGTGCCCATCAGCGACGGATCGACGCCGGCGGTCGCGAACGAGGCGATGCGCGCCAGCGGCGTCAGGCCGCGCTTCGCCGCCTCGGCCCCCGACATCACCACCAGCACCGCGGCGCCGTCATTGATGCCGCTGGCATTGCCCGCCGTCACGGTGCCGTCCTTGGAAAAGGCCGGACGCAGCTTCGCCATGCTCTCCGCGTTGGAATCGTGGCGGATGTACTCGTCCTGATCCACCACCACGTCGCCCTTGCGGCCCTTCACGGTGACCGGTGCGATCTCGGCGCGGAAGCGGCCTTCCTTCTGCGCCGCCGAAGCCTTCTGCTGCGAGGCCAGTGCGAGCGCGTCCTGCTCCTCGCGCGTGATCTGGTACTGCTTGGCGACGTTCTCGGCGGTCGTGCCCATGTGGTAGCCGTTGAACGCGTCCCACAGCCCGTCCTTGATCATCGTGTCGATCAGGTTGAGATCGCCCATCTTGACGCCGCTGCGCAGATAGGCCGCGTGGGTCGACTGGCTCATGCTCTCCTGACCGCCGGCGAGCAGGATGGCGCTCTCGCCGGTCCTGATCTGCTGCGCCGCCAGTGCGACGGCGCGCAGGCCGGAGCCGCAGACCTGGTTGATGCCGAACGCGGTCTTGTCCTTGGGAATGCCGGCCGCGACGGCGGCCTGGCGTGCCGGGTTCTGCCCCTGCGCCGCGGTCAGCACCTGGCCGAGGATCACCTCGTCCACTTCTTCCGGCGCGAGCTTCGCGTGCTCCATCGCCGCGGTCAGCGCGATGGTGCCGAGCGCGTGGGCCGGCAGCGTGCCGAGCGCGCCGTTGAAGCTGCCCACCGGGGTGCGGGAAGCGGCGACGATGACGATGTCGTCCATGCCTGTCTCTCCTCAGTTCCGGATCGCGGCGCCCGGCCGCGCATCTGCCGCGTGCCTGCGCGACCCTAGACCATGATCGCCGGCGGCGAAATCACCGCAGGCGTGAAACATGGGCCGAAACAACGGGCTAGACCGGGTTCGCTTTGCACCTGCAGAACGATCCCGGTCCGGCAGGCCGTCCAGAGATGCGCGATCGCGTGCGGTTGCGAAAGGCCGCGCGGCGCGGGGCTGGCACGCATTCGCGGTGCGGCAGGCGCACCGCCGGCCGCGATGGATCAGGCCACGGCAGTCAAGGCAGGGCGCGCAACCACTCCAGCAGCGGCCGCCACAGCGCCGCCTCGGCGCCCGAACCCGCCGCCATGCCGATATGGCCGGCATGCGGCTCGTGCACCGCCGCCGCCTCGATCAGCGTGCCGAGCGGGCGGGCGCTCTCCGGCGGGACGATGCGGTCGCGGCCGGGGATGGCGACGAAGGCGGGCAGGCGCAGCGCCCGCGGCTCAACCGGCAGCCCGGCGACGCGCCAGGCGCCCCGCATCGGCCCGTTCTCGCCATACCAGCCGACCAGGCACTCGCGCGCGACACCGGCGGCGAGCGGCACGCCGTCGTTCAGCCAATCCTCGAGGGCCACGAACATGCGCGCCCGCTCGGTGTCCTGCCGCGCCTCGCCGAAGGTGCGGTACTTGCCGGCGATGCCGTCCGGATCGAGCAGCGCGAACATCGCCTGCAGCGCGTCAATCGGCATGCTGCCGCTGGCGGCGAAGGCCGGCTCCAGCAGCAGCGCCGCGCGCGACAGCGTCTCGGCCTGTCCCGGATCGGGAGCGTGGAAATCCCACGGTGTCGCGAGCAGGGCAAGGCCGCGCACCAGCTCGGGGCGGCGTTGCGCCGCCGCCAGCGCCAGCAGCCCGCCCATGCAATACCCGGCCAGAACCACGGGCCGGCCCTGCGCCGCGACCGCGCGCTCCAGCCGCCCGGCAATATAGTCGGTGAGCGTGAAGCGCCGCTCCACCTCGCCCGGCCAGCCCCAGTCGAGCAGCAGCGACCGCACGCCTTCGCCCGCCAGGAAGCGCATCATCGAGCGGCCGGGGGCGAGATCGAGCACATAGGCGCGGTTCACCAGGCTCGGCACGAACAGGACCGGGGGGCCGTCCGAGCCGGCGGCATAGTCGAGCAGCCGGGTCGGCCCCTCGTGCCAGATCGCCGGCGGATCGGGCAGGTCGCGGACGTAGGGATGGCGGCGATAGGCCGCGATGCCGGCCAGCAGGTCGGCCGGCGCGGCCGCGTCCGGCGGCTCAGTCGCGGCGTTCCAGCTCGGCCAGCCGGCGCTCGAGCTCGGCAATTCGCCGTTCCAGCCGCCCGATCGCAGCGACGCCAGCATCAGATGCAACAGGAGCGGACGCGGTCCCCGACGATGCAGCGGACCGGGCGCGTCCGGCCGGTCCGTCACCCGCTGCCCCGTGGCCGGCCGGCGTCATCGCCGCGACGGCGGTGCGTGCGGTCTTGGCCCAGAGCCCGACCAGGCGCAGCATCACCTCCTGCGCCTCCCGGTCGGTGGCCAGTGCCGCGAGCTCGCTCTCCCAGAGCGTGATCCAGTCCTGCGCCACCCGGTCCGGCGAGGGCGGGCGCTGATCGGGCGGCTCCCGCGGCCCCTTTGTCATCGCTCATCCTCGTGCCTCTCCCGGTGCGGACCATAGGCGCGCCTCCGGCCTTCTGCCACCGGACCGCGCAATCTCCCGGCGACGATCGCGGCGCGGCAATCGCCCGCTTACGACCATGCGGGGTCCGGGTTCCCGCAACTGCGATATTGGCCATCCGAACCCTGCCCAATGCTGCACCTGCGTGTTACAGTCGATACCAGCACAGCGGGTGGGCAGCAGATGTCGCAGACCGAACGCAACGAAGCGGTTCCCTCCGGGCCGCCGCCGGTGGTGGTGAAGAAATATGCCAATCGCCGCCTCTACAACACGGAGAGCTCCAGCTACATCACGCTGGACAACCTGGCCGACATGATCCGCGCCGGGCGCGATTTCGTCGTCTACGACGCCAAGACCGGCGACGATATCACCCGCACCGTATTGACCCAGATCATCGTCGAGGAAGAGGGCAAAGGCCGCGCGCTGCTGCCGACCGGCTTCCTGCGCCAGCTCATCGGCTTCTACGGCGACAGCCTGCAGACCTTGGTACCGCGCTACCTCGAGCAGGCCATGACCAATTTCGCCCGCCAGCAGCAGCAGATGCGTGCGGCGCTGCAGCAGACGATGGGGAATTTCTTCCCCTTCCCGGGCATGGAGGAGGTCGGGCGCCAGAACATGGCCATGCTGGAGCGCGCCATGTCGCTGTTCAGCCCATTCTATCGCCCGCCGGAACGCGGCGCGGACGAGTCGGAGACAGCGGTCTCCGAGGCCGATCCGACGGCGGAGGAGATCGAGCTGCTGCGCGCCGAGGTGCGCCGGCTGAACCAGGAACTCGCGGAAGCGCGTGCACCCAAGCCCGCCTCGGGCGAGGCGGCGACCGAGCCGGCCGCTCCGCCGCGGTCGCGCGGGGCGCGTAACGCCGCGGGCGGCTGAACCAGGAGTTCAATTGACAGAAAATTGTGCGCGCTCGGGGAGAGCGGCATACCAAGCAGCGCCGCCCGGGTGTAAGGAGGGCGGCTGGGATAGCGGAGGGAGTCGCACGTGCCAGGCATGACGCAGGACCTTGCCGCCCGGAGCGCGTCGTCCGTGGCGGACGAGGACGGCGTTCCTGAGCCGGAAGCGGTCGGCGCGGCCGAGCCCGGCGAGGAGCGAGAGGACGGCAAGACCGCCCGCGCCAGCCTTGCCGACCGACATGTCGGCGCCCGCATCCGCGAGCGTCGCATCATGCTCGGGCTGTCGCAGCAGCAGCTCGCGCAAATGATCGGCGTGACCTACCAGCAGGCGCATAAATACGAGCGCGGGCTGAACCGCATCTCCGCCGGGCGGCTGTACGAAATCGCGCAGGTGCTGAGCGTGCCGGTCTCCTGGTTCTTCGAGGGACTGGCGAGCGACGGGCCGTCGATCGAGATGACGCCGCGGCAACGCATGTGCCTCGAACTCGCGCGCAATTTCGCGGCGATCGACAACGAGAAGCACCAGGAGGCGCTGAGCCAGATGGCCCGCGCCCTGGCGGCACAGGCGGCGCACGAGCCTAGTTCCTGAGGCGGAGGCGGGAGGAAGGGAAGAAAGGACTTCTTTTTCTGTAGAAAAAGAAGCAAAAAGACTTTCATTCGTTTTGGCGGGGAGCGGGCGTGCTGGACTCCGCCCTAAAGTAACGAATTTTTTGGTTCTTTTTTTCAAAAAAGAACCTCTTCCTTTCTACCCTGGCAGCACCGCACGCAGTCCCAGCGCCACCGCGCTGACGACCAGCACGCCCGCCGCATAAAGCCCCACAAACCACAGCAACCGGCGGCCCAGGCCTCCTGCCGGGCGATCGCCGTCGCCGGGATCAATGGTAATGCGCACCGGCCTGCACCTTGCCGCGGAACACGTAGTAGGCGAACCCCGAATAGGCGAGGATGATCGGGATCAGGACTGCCGTGCCGACCAGCAGGAAGAGCTGGCTCGCCGGCGGCGCCGCGGCCTGCCAGATGGTGATTGAGGGCGGCACCATCATCGGCCAGAGGCTGATCCCGAGCCCGGCATAGCACAGCGCGAACCAGCCGAGCACGCAGAGGAACGGCGTCAGATGGCGCCGCAAGGCCAGGCCGCGCCAGAAGGCGAACGCCAGCAACGCAACCAGGATCGGCACCGGGCTGGTGGCGAGGATCCCGGGCCAGCCGAACCAGCGGTCGCGGAATTCGGTGTTGAGCATCGGCGTCCACAGGCTGACCACTGCGATCAGCACCAGCATGACGATGCCGAGCGTGTTGGCGTACCGCCGGCACCGCCGGTGCAGGCTGCCCTCGGTGCGCCAGATCAGCCAGGTGGCGCCGAGCAGCGCGTAGCCCAGGACCAGCGCGACCCCACAGAGCACGGTGAAGCCGGTCAGCCAGTCGTACCAGCCGCCGGCGTAGACGCCGTTCTTCACCTGCACGCCCTGCAGCAGCGCCCCGAGCGCCATGCCCTGGCACAGCGCCGCGACCGTCGAGCCGGCGCAGAACGCCCCGTCCCAGGCCAGGCGCCCGGCCCGGCTGCGGGTGCGGAAGCGGAATTCGAAGGCGACCCCACGGAACACCAGGGCGAGCAGCATGCCGATGATCAGCGGATAGACCGCCGGCATCACCACCGAGTAGGCGAGCGGGAACGTGGCGAAAAGCCCGCCGCCGCCCAGAACAAGCCAGGTCTCGTTACCGTCCCAGACCGGCGCGATGGTGTTGACCATGACGTCGCGGTCTTCCTCCTCGTGCTCGAGCAGGAAGAGGATGCCGGTGCCGAGATCGAACCCGTCCAGGCAGACATAGGCGAGGACCGCGAAGGCGATCAGCCCGGCCCAGATGATTGGCAGGACATGCGCCGCACCCGTTGCCGCTTCCATCGCCTGCTCTCCTGACCGATCGCCTCTAGGAAGATGCCGCTCCGCCGCCGGCCGGCCGGCCAACGGCGGATGCGGGCCTGCCCGACCGGCCGCGCACGGCCAGGCCAGGCGGTGACAGATGCCGCCGCTCCGAACCGGATGGCGCTGCCCGTGGCCTCATGGTCCGCGTGCGCCTGCGTGCGCTTCGCCCTCGACCTGGGCCGGATGCTCGGGATGGGTCTCATGCAGGCTCGGCGCCGGGGTGATGCCCGCGGTGCGCACCGGCACGCCTTTGGGCGGTCCGGCTTCGCCCGGAGCGGGTGCCGCCGCCATCAGCCGCCCTATGAACAGGAATCCGGCGCCGAACACGATCAGATACACGACCGCGAAGGCGGCGAGCGATGTCGCGACGCCCGGCACCGAGATCGGCGAGGCGCTGTCGGCGGTGCGCATCAGGCCGTACACCGTGTACGGCTGGCGCCCGACCTCGGTGGTCACCCAGCCGCAGAGCAGCGCGATGAAGCCGGCCGGCGCCATCACCAGCACGATGCGCTGCAGCCAGCGCGCGCTGTACAGCCGCTTCTGCCAGCGGAGATACAGGCTGACGAAACCGACCAGCGCCATCAGGAAGCCGAGTGCGACCATGACGCGGAAGGTCCAGAAGATCAGCGGCGAATAGGGGCGGTCCTGCGGCGGGAACTGCTTCAGCCCGGGCACCTCGCCATCGAGGCTGTGGGTCAGGATCAGCGAGCCGAGATAGGGAATGCCGACGGCGTAATCCGTCCGCTCCTGCTTCATGTTGGGCAGGCCGAAGATCAGCTCCTCGGCGTAGCGGTGCGGCACCCAGTCGCCCTCGAGTGCCGCGATCTTCGCCGGCTGGTATTGCAGCGTGTTGAGCCCGTGCATGTCGCCGACGAGGATCTGGATCGGTGCCACGATCGCCGCCATCCACAGCGCCATCGAGAACATCATCCGCGCGGCGACGTTGTCGCGGTTGCGCAGCAGGTGGAACGCGCCCACCGCGCCGACCAGGAAGGCGACGCTGAGGAAGGCGGCGATCACCATGTGCGGCAGGCGATAGAAGAAGGACGGGTTGAAGATGATCGCCCACCAGTCATGCGGCAGGAACCGCCCGTCCGGCGTGCGCACGAAGCCCTGCGGCGTCTGCATCCAGGAATTGGCCGACAGGATCCAGAACGCCGAGAACAGCGTGCCGAGTGCGACGAGGCAGGTCGCGAGGAAATGCAGCCCGCGGCCGACGCGCTGCATGCCGAACAGCATGATGCCGAGGAAGCCCGACTCGAGGAAGAACGCGGTCAGCACCTCGTAGCCCATGAGCGGCCCGACCACCGCACCGGCATCGCGCGCGAAGGCGCCCCAGTTGGTGCCGAACTCGTACGCCATCACCAGGCCGGAGACCACGCCCATGCCGAAGCCGATGGCGAAGATCTTGAGCCAGTAATTGTAGATGTCGAGATAGACCTGCCGGCCGGTGCGCAGCCACAACCCTTCCAGCACCGCGAGGTAGCTCGCGAGCCCGATCGACAGCGCCGGCAGCACGATGTGAAAGCCGATGGTGAAGGCGAACTGCCACCGCGCCAGGAACACGGCCTCGAGGCTTGGCGTCATCCGTCCTCTCCGATCTGCGACCTCGGATGTGGCAAGGTCTTAGAGCAACGCCAGCCAGATCGAAATTGGTCCGGCTGATAGGCTCGCTCGCGCAAAGAACAGCCGTAGCCACTTCAGGCCGACATCGCCGACCCGAACCGGATCCGGCGGGCCGGTGGAGATGTCGCAGGTCAACGTCATGACGCGGCGTCGATGACACCGCGCGGTGGATCTCCTTGTTGGCCGCACCGTATCATGCAGGGAGGCGATCACCGAAGACCCGCAGATCGCCGCCGGTCGGGCCGGCCGCGCCTCGCCGGCGACCTCCCGGCGAGGCCGATCAGTGCGCCTCGGCCCAGCTCCGGCCGATGCCGGTCTCGGCGACCAGTGGCACGGCGAGCACGGCGGCTTCCTCCATCACCTGCCGTGCCAGCGCCGCGGTGGCGGCCGCCTCGGCCTCCGGCGCCTCGAACAGCAACTCGTCGTGCACCTGCAGCAGCATCCGCGCCGAAAGCCCGGCCGACGCCAGCGCCGCGGGCAGCCGCACCATGGCGCGCTTGATGATGTCGGCGGCACCGCCCTGCAGCGGCGCGTTGATCGCCTGGCGCTCGGCGTAGCCACGCACCGCCGGCTTCTTGTCGGCGATCTGCGGGATCCAGCAGCGGCGGCCGGACGGCGTCAGCACATAGCCGTGGATCCGCGCCTCCTCCTTGGTCCGCTCCATGTAGGCGCGAATGCCCGGGTAGCGGGCGAAATAGGCCTCGATGTAGCGCCGCGCCTCGGCTGGATCGATCTGCAGCTGCCGCGCCAGGCCGAAGGCGGAGATGCCGTAGATGATGCCGAAATTGATCGCCTTGGCGCGCCGGCGGGTCAGCGGGTCCATGCCGGCCATCGGCACGCCGAACACCTCGCTCGCGGTGCGGGCATGGATGTCCTCGCCGCGGGCGAAACTGTCGCGCAGCGCCGGCAGGTCGGCGACATGCGCGAGCAGGCGCAGCTCGATCTGCGAGTAGTCGGCGCTGACCAGCACGTGGCCCGGCTCGGCGACGAAGGCGCGGCGGATGCGCCCGCCCTCCTCGGTGCGGATCGGGATGTTCTGCAGATTGGGATCGGTCGAGGAGAGCCGCCCGGTGCTCGCCGCCGCCATGGCGAAGCAGGTGTGCACCCGGCCGGTCTCCGGGTTGATCTGCCCGACCAGCGCGTCGGCGTAGGTCGATTTCAGCTTGGCGAGCTGGCGCCATTCCAGGATGCGCGCCGGCAGCGCGTGGCCGGCATCGGCGAGCGACTGCAGCACCGCGGCATCCGTGCCCCAGGTGCCGCCGGGCAGGCGCCGGCCGCCGGGGAGCGACATCTCGTCGAACAGGATCTCGCCGAGCTGCTTGGCGCTGCCGAGATTGAACTCCCGCCCAGCCAGGCCATGGATGTCGTGCTCCATCGCCGCCATGCGCTCGGCGAACTCGGCCGAGATGCGCTGCAGCTCCGCCGCATCCACCCGGATGCCGTGCCGCTCCATGTCGCCGAGCACGGCCGAGAGGCGGCGATCGACCTGCTCGTAGCAGGCGAGCGCCCGGTCCGGCCGCAGCCGCGGGCGCAGCGCGTGCCACAGCCGCAGCGTCACGTCGGCGTCCTCGGCGGCATAGGCGGTGGCGCGGTCGAGCGGCACGCGGGCGAAGGGCAGGCGGTTGCGGCCGGTGCCGGTGACCTGGTCGTAGCTGATCGGGGCGTGGCCGAGATGCAGCAGGCTGAGCTCGTCCATGCCGTGGCCGTGCGCGCCGGCCTCCAGCGCGTACGAGATCAGCATGGTGTCGTCGATCGGCGCCGCCGGCGCGGCGCCGGCCCGCGCCAGCACGGCGAGGTCGAACTTGGCGTTGTGGAACACCTTGAGCACGCCGGGATCGCCCAGCAGCGCCGCCAGCGCCGCCAGCGCCGCCGGGCAGGGAAGCTGCGCCGGCGCGGGCCCGTCGTCATTCGCCTCGTGCCGCAGCGGGATGTAGCAGGCGCGGCCCGGCGCCACCGCCATGGAAATGCCGAGCAGCGTGGCGCGCTGCGCGTCGACCGAATCGGTCTCGGTGTCGAGCGCCACGACGCCGGCGGCGAGCCCTTCCGCCACCCAGTCCGCCAGCACCGCCGGGTCGGTCACCGTGGCGTAGGGGCCGAACGGCGCGGCGGGCTCGGTCGCCTCGGCCCGGGCATGCGCGACCGGCGCCATCGGCGGCCGCGGATAGGCGGGCGGCGTCGCCGGGGTGAAGGCCGGCGCCGGCTGTTCCAGCCCGAGTCGGGTCAGCACGCTGCGGAACCCCTGTGCCGTCAGCCAGCCGGCCAGGCGCTCGCGCTCGGGCTGGCGCACCGCGAGCGCCTCGAGCGGCAGCGGCAGCGGCGCGTCGTCGCGCAGGATGACGAGCTGGCGGGAGATGCGCGCCGCCTCGGCATGCGCGATCAGCGCGTCGCGCCGCTTCGAGGGCTTCATCGCCGGTGCTGCCGCCAGCACCCCTTCCAGGTCGCCGTACTCGGTGATGAGCTGGGAGGCGTTCTTCGGCCCGATGCCGGGCACGCCGGGCACGTTGTCGATCGCATCGCCCATCAGCGCCTGCACGTCGATCACCTTCTCGGGCGGGACGCCGAACTTCTCCATCACCTCGGCGGCGCCGATCGGCTTCTGCCGGATCGGATCCTGCATCATCACGCCGGGGCGGATGAGCTGCATCAGATCCTTGTCGGAGGAGACGATGGTGACCTGGCCGCCGCCGGCGCACGCGGCGGTGGTGTAGGCGGCGATCAAATCGTCCGCCTCCCAGTCGGCGAGCTCCACCGCCGGCACGCCGAAGGCGGCGGTCGCCTCCCGCACCAGGGCGAATTGCGGCACGATCGCGGGATCTGGCTCCGGCCGCTGCGCCTTGTAGGCCTCGTACAGCCGGTTGCGGAACGTGGTGCGGCCGGCGTCGAAGATCACGGCGAGATGCGTGCCGACATGGTCGCGCAGCAGCTTGGCCAGCATGTTGGTGAAGCCGAACACCGCGTTCACCGGCACGCCGTCCGGCCGGGTCATCGGCGGCAGGGCGTGGAAGGCGCGGAAGATGAAGCCCGATCCGTCGATCAGGACCAGGTGGAGCGGGGCGGCGCTGGCCTCGGGCGGCGCCTCCTGCAGGGCCGCATCGGCCACGGATCAGTGTCCGGTATCGGGGGCCACGCCGTCCTTCAGCACGAACAGGCGCGAGCAATAGGGGCACATCACGTCATGCGAGACGATGCGCAGCCAGACACGCGGGTGGCCGAGCGCGCCTTCGCCGCCGTCGCAGGCGACGACCGGCGTGTCCACCGGGATGATCTCGGTGGGTGTCGGCAGCACAGTGGCGTCCGGCATGTCGCTCCTCGGCCCTTTGCGGGAGAAGCGACTATACCGCCCGGCCCCGCGGGACGGAAAGCCGGGACGGCGCCGCGGCTTCGCAGCCGCAACGCGATGCCCTAGCGTGGCGCCGTGCCGCCCCGTCGCTCGTCTCCGCGCCTCCCCGGCCATTGCCTCTCGCGCCGCACGATGATGGGGCTGGGGACTGCGCTTGGCCTCGCCGCCTGTTCCGCGACGCCCCGGCCGGTCCCGGACGCCGCCACGCCTGGAATCGTCACCGACGGGTATTTCACCATGGCGGATGGCGCCCGGCTGCCGTATCGGCGCTGGCTGCCGGCGGTGGCGCCGGGCACCGACCCATGGCTGGTCATCCTGGCGCTGCACGGGTTCAACGACAGCCGCGATGCCTGGGAGATCCCGGCGCCGTATTTTCAGCGGGCCGGGATCGCGATCTACGCCCCCGACCAGCGCGGTTTCGGGGCGGCGCCGGATCGCGGCCTGTGGCCGGGCGAGCCCGTCATGGTCGACGATATCGTGCAGATGGCGCGGATGATGCGGCAGCGCTATCCGCGGGCGCGGCTCGTGCTGATGGGCGAGAGCATGGGCGGCGCGCTGCTCATGCGCGCCGCGACCCGGCCGCTACCGCCGCCGGCCGACGCCTATGTACTGTGTGCTCCGGCAGTCTGGAGCCGGGCACAGATGGGAATTCTGCTGAGCTCCGGCCTGTGGCTGGTTTCCGGTATCGCCCCCTGGTGGCGGGTCACCGGGGAGGAAGTGCCGATCCGTGTCGAGGCGAGCGACAACCGCGCCGCTTTGCTGCGCCTGGCGCACGATCCGCTGACCATCATTGCCACCCGCTTCGACGTGGTGCGGGGCCTGACCAACACGATGGACGCGGCGCAGGCTTCGGCGCCGGACTTCACCGCGCCGGGCCTGTTCCTGTACGGCGGCAAGGATGACCTGGTCCCGGCCGAGGCGACGGCGGCGATGTGGCGAAAGCTGCCGGCCTCGGCGCGCTGCGCGTTCTATCCGGCCGGCTACCATCTGCTGCTGCGCGATCACGACCGGGCGGCACCGATCGGGGACATCATCGCCTGGCTGCACGACCCGGCGACCTGGTTGCCGTCGGGCGCAGATGTCGCCGCCGGCGCCTGGCTGACAACGCAAGGGTGAGGGCGCCGGGCTTCCGTCGCCGCGCCTTTCCCGCTAAGGGAGGCGAGCCGGACCCGTAGCTCAGCTGGATAGAGCGTCGCCCTCCGAAGGCGAAGGTCGCACGTTCGAATCGTGTCGGGTCCGCCATCTCCGTCCACGATGCGTTCGGCTCAAACCGGCCGGCAGGGTTCGCCTGTCCGGCGTTCGGCAGACGACGTCAGCGGCGTCGGCGCGGCGCGAAGACGTTTCGTCGTCCCGCACGATCACCTTCCGGTGCAACCCGGGCTCGCGCAGCGAGGCCGGACCGTCGCCTGCTCCCCATACCTGCAAGGCATGGCGCTGAGCCTGCAAAGTCTTTGCGCCCAGGCCCGCGCGACCCAGATCCGGAGGCGAACCAATCAGGCGCCCAGGCTGTCGTCGCGGGCCTTGGCGCCCGCATCATCCCCGGGCCGGCTGCGCAAGCCGAGCCCCGGCGCTCGGCAACATCACGAAGGAATCCCGCATGCCCAAGACACTGGAAAACAAGGTCGCGCTGGTGACCGGCGGCTCGCGCGGCATCGGCGCCGCGATCGCCAGGCGCCTCGCCGCGGAAGGCGCAAAAGTGGCCATCACCTACACCAAAGGCGCGGAGGCCGCCGCCGGCGTTGTGGCTGCGATCGAGCAGCGGGGCGGGAAAGCGCTCGCACTCAAGGCGGATGCCGCCGATGCCGCCGCGGTCAGGGACGCGGTCGAGCAGGCCGTCGCCGCCCTCGGCCGTCTCGACGTGCTGGTGAACAATGCCGGCACGGCGCTGCCGAAGCGGTTCGAGGAGGCAACGCTGGAAGAGATGGACCGCGTCATCGACATCAACGTCCGCGGCACGTTCGTCGCGACCCAGGCGGCACTGCGGCACATGAACGAGGGCGGCCGGATCATCATGATCGGGTCCTGTGTCGGCGAGCGTGTGCTCACCCCCGGCCTGGTCGCGTACGCCGCGACCAAGGGCGCGGTGAAGATCTTCACCCAGGGCCTGGCGCGGGAGGTCGCGGATCGTCGCATCACGGTGAACAACGTCCAGCCCGGTCCGATCGACACCGACCTCAATCCCGCCGCGGGCGAATGGGCGGTTCCCCAGAAGGCGAACACGGCGCTGAACCGCTACGGCACCGTTGACGACATCGCGGCGATGGTCGCTTTCGTCGCCGGCCCGGACGCCTCCTTCATCACCGGCACGAGCCTCACCGTCGACGGCGGCACGAACGCCTGAAGCTCGCGTCGCCGCCGCGTCGCGATGCAGCGGCGTGGCGGCGCCTGCGGCGCGGGCAGTCGACCGCAGGACGGGCGGGACGGCCCCGCCGGATGGCACCGTCATGGCCGCTCTTTCCGCCTCTTGCACGGCGTGGCCGCATCCCCTCCAATGCGGCGATGAAGCGAGGACCCATCGGCGCGGTGCGAGGCGCCTTCGGCGCGGCCGTCCTGCTGTCGACGGTGCTGCCGCATGGGGCGTTTGCCGAGACCTGGCACGGCAAGATCCGCTGCGAGATCATCCCGGGGGTGATATCCAAGATCCTGATCGCCGATTTCGTGGTGAACGTGGAGGGAGGCTCCATCACCTACTCCCGCCCCGTCCACGTCAGGGATTCGCGTGCGCTGTCAGGGGTCGTTGAAACCGGGACCGGCACGATCACCGCCGGCATCCTGGAACTCCAGGGCGGCGCGGCCACGACCGGCTACCGCTATGTTGCCGATTACCGTGGCCCGGTGGGCGGGGATCACGTCGTACTGACCGGGGAGCAGGTCTGGTCGATGAAGCAACTGCCGGCGCCCTATCATCGCGCGTGCCGCATTCGTCTGCGGCGCTAGGCTCCCGGCGACGCACGCGGCCGAGTATCGCAATCCCCGGCGCCGCCGCCTGATTGCGCACGCCGCCGGAGGCGCGCAGTCTCTCCCGGTCAACAGGGGAGGCGGCGAGATGGCCCACTTCATGTTGCGCTGGCAGCTCACGGCCGCCGCGGCCAAGGCGCTCGTCGCCAGGCCACAGGACAGGACGGTGCAGGCGACCACCCTGTTCGAGGGTTTCGGCGGCAAGCTGCTCCAGTACTTCTTCACGTTCGGCGAATACGACGGGCTGGCGATCTGCGAATTCCCGGACGCGACCGCGGTTGCGGCCTGCTCGATGGCGGCGTCCGCGACCGGTGCGTTTTCGCGCTTCGAGACGGTGAGCCTGCTCACCGCGAAGGAGGCGGAGACCGCGATGCAGGTGGCGCGCGCGGCCAAGATCGGCGGCTACAGCCCACCCAACGTCTGACGACCCTGCGATCGCACCGTCGCGCAGGCCCACGACACCCGGCCGGGCGCGCCCGTCGGCATCCCCGTCAGTCGACTTCGACCGAGACGATCCGGAACTGCGCCGGCTCCGCGCCGGGATCCGTCAGGGTGACGATCTCCCCGGGCCGCACCAGCCCGACGCTCAGGGTGGTCAGCGGCGCGTCATCCCCCTCGCCATCCCGCAGCGCCCAGCAGGCGGCGGTCCGGACCACCTCGCCCGCCTGCTGCGGCAGGTCCGGCCGGACGCGCACCGCCCGCCAGGGATCCGGCCCGAACGCCCAGGCATCATCGTCCAGCGTCCCCTGCTGCGTCAGGCAGACCCGCATCTCGAGCCGCTCCTCCGGCCGGCCCTCGGGGTAGCCGTCAGCCTGCGCCAGAACCATGATCACCCGTGCCATCCCTCCGCCCCGCTCCGCCGCGCCCGCACACGCGCCGCCGGTTCAACGCAGGCTCCTCGCCGACGTTCAGATGGCGACGCGGACGCCGAGCTCCACCACGCGGTCGCTGGGGATGCGGAAGAACTCGGTCGCCGCGACCGCATTGCGCGCCATGACCAGGAACAGCCACAGCCGCCACAGCGGCAGCTTCGGCACCATCGCCGGGACGATCATCTCGCGGCCCAGGAAATAGCTGACCTGCATCGGGTCGTATTCGATGCCGCGGGTGCGAAGGGATTCCAGCGCCCGCGGCACGTTCGGGCTCTCCATGAAGCCGTAGCGGAGCATGATGCGGTGGATGCCGGCGGCGAGTTCCGTCACCTCGGCGCGGCGCTCGGGCTCGGCTTCCGGCTCGTCCAGCGTCTGCACGGTCACGAACAGGACGCGCTCGTGCAGCACCTTGTTGTGCTTGAGGTTGTGCAGCAGCGCCGCCGGCACGTAATCCGGGTTGCCGGTGAGGAACACGGCGATGCCGGGCACGCGGATAGTGCGCGATTGCGGCAGCCGGGCCAGGAAGGAGGCGAGCGGCAGGCTGTCCTGGCGCACCCGCGCCAGCAGCAGGTCGCGACCGCGCTTCCAGGACGTCATCAGGCCCATCAGCGCCAGGCCGAGGACCAGCGGCACCCAGCCGCCCTCGATCACCTTCAGCGTGTTGGCGGCGAAGAAGACGAAATCGATCGCGAAGAAGAAGCCGAACACGCTGATCGCCGCCGGCCGGGACCAGCGGAACTGCCGCCGGAACACCACCATCGCCAGGACGCAGGTGCAAAGGAAGGTGCCGGTGACCGCGATGCCGTAGGCCGAGGCGAGCGCATCGCTGCTCTTGAAGCTCAGCACCAGTAGCAGCACGCCGACCGCCAGCGCAGCGTTGATCTGCGGCACGTAGATCTGGCCTTCCTCGGTCTGGCTGGTGTGACGCACGGTCATGCGCGGCAGGAAGCCGAGCTGCATGCATTGCCGCGCCACGGAATAGGCGCCGGAGATCAGCGCCTGGCTGGCGATGACCGTGGCCAGCGTCGCCAGCACCACGAGTGGCAGGCGCAGCACCTGCGGGGCGAGCAGGAAGAACGGGCTCTCGACTGCCCCCGGCGCGTGCATCACCAGCGCGCCCTGACCGAAATAGTTGAGCACCAGGCAGGGCAGTACGAAGCCGAGCCAGGACAGCCGGATCGGCTGCGCGCCGAAATGACCCATATCGGCGTACAGCGCCTCGGCGCCGGTCACGGTCAGCACCACCGCGCCCAGCGACAGGAAGGCAAGCCAGCCGTGACGCAGACAGAACCCGACGCCGTAATGCGGCGAGATCGCCAGCATGACCATGGGCTGGCGGACGATTTCCACCACGCCGAGCGCGCCGAGGGCGAGGAACCAGAGCGCCATCACCGGCCCGAAGACGCGCCCGACCAGGCCGGTGCCGCGGTACTGCACGGCGAACAGCGCGACGATGATGACCACGGAGAGCGGCAGCACCAGCTGGGCGAATTCGGGGGAAATGACCTTCAGGCCCTCGACCGCCGACAGCACGGAGATCGCCGGCGTGATCAGCCCGTCGCCGAAGAACAGGCAGGCGCCGACGATGCCGATCAGCGCCAGCCCGGCCCGCACCCGCGCGCCGACCGAGACGCGCTGGGCGAGGGCCATCAGCGCCAGGATGCCGCCCTCGCCGCGGTTGTTCGCCCGCATGACGAGCAGCACGTATTTGACCGTGACGATCAGGATCAGCGACCAGAACATCAGCGACAGCACGCCCAGGACTTCGGTGCGCGCCACCGGCCGGTCGATCAGGGCGAGGCTCGCCTTCAGCGCGTAGAGCGGGCTGGTGCCGATATCGCCGTAGACGACGCCGAGGACCGCAAGCAGGGCCGACAGGCCGGGCACGACCTTGTGTCGCGCGGGCGCGGTCTCAGCCAGACTGTCCATATCCCGTCCCGAACTGTCCTGCGGCGCGCGACGACGGCCCGCCCGCGGCATCCGCGGCGGCCTCGAGATGCGAAGGCGCGGACGCATACGCCTGTTGCATTGCAACTTGCAAGTTGAACGCGGCCTGCGTGGCGGCGCCGTTCGGGGTCAGCCCGGCGGCCGCGCTCCGAAGATCGCGCTGCCGATCCGCACGAGGGTGGCGCCGGCGGCGATCGCGGCTTCGAAATCCGCCGACATGCCCATCGACAGCACGCGGAGACCGTGCCGTCCGGCGCAGGCGGCGAGCCAGGCGAAATGCGGCAGCGGGTCCGCGTCGAGCGGCGGCACGCACATCAATCCCGTCAACTGGGTGCCGAAGCGGTCGCGACAGTCCTCGATGAAGCGGTCGGCCTCGCTGCGGGCGATGCCGCTTTTCTGCGGCTCGTCGCCGACATTGACCTGTACGAGCAGTTCCGGCCGCCGCCCCTCCCGCACACAGGCATCGGCCAGCGCGTCGGCGAGCCGCGGCCGGTCCAGGGTCTCGATCACGTCGGCGATCCGGACCGCGTCGCGCGCCTTGTTGGTCTGCAGGCCGCCGATCAGGTGGAGGCGCAGCTCCGGATGGGCGTCGCGCAGCGCGACGAACTTGGCGCCGGCTTCCTGCACCCGGTTCTCGCCGAACACGGCCTGACCGGCGGCGAGTGCGGCCTCCACCGCCGCGACCGGCTTGGTCTTGGAAACCGCGACGATGGTGACATCCTCCGCCCGGCGGCCGGCGCGCGCTGCGGCCTCGGCGACGCGGGCGCGGACCCGTGCCAGGCTGGCGCCGATCGCGGCGGCGGCGACGCAGTCCGCGGAGGTCGGCATGGACCGGACACTGTTCGCCTGGGCGCGTGCGGTCAAGGCGCGCGGGCGGCGCGACGGGCGGGCGCTGCCGCCGCTCTGGCTGTTCACCGATCCGCAGCGCCTGCCCGATGCACGGACCGCGGTCGCCGCCCTGCCGCGGGGTCTGTGCGGCGTGGTGCTGCGGCCCGGCGCAACAGAGCCGACGCCGGGGGCGTGGCGCGACCTGGCGCGGCTGTGCCGCGAGCGCCGTCTGGCGCTGGTCGTGGCGGGCGACCCGCGGCTCGCGGCGACACTCGGCGCCGGGCTGCATCTGCGGGGCGGGCGACGCGCGGGACCGGCACGGTTGCGCCGGGGTCTGCTCACCAGCTCGGCGCATGGGCGGGCGGAGCTGGTGCGAGCACGCCGCGCCGGCGCGGATGCCGCCTTCCTCTCGCCGGTGTTTCCGACCGCGAGCCATCCCGGTGCGGCGTCGCTCGGACCGGTGCGCTGGTCGGCCCTGGCCCGGCGGGCCTGCCTGCCGGTGATGGCGCTCGGTGGTGTCGCCGGGCGGAGCATTCGGGCGCTGCCGCGGCACGCCGCCGGCGCCGGAGCGATCGGCGCGCTGGATGGGCTGCGGCGCTGACGGAGGGGGCTCGGCGGGCGGCGGGGCGTTGCTGCACTGCACACAACCTGTGACGCAAGAGTCACAGTGTTTCGGAAATGCCGCGACGGGCTCGTTCCGCAGATTGCAGGATTTTGGCGCTCGCTCCCATACTGCGCGCCAGCTTGAACGGCTCGACCCTGGGGGCGATTCCGCGTGTCCGGAGCGGCGCGAGGGGTGGGCAAAGGCGATTGCGGGAAGCCGGCGCTTCCGGCGGAAAAGAGGAGGGGATTGGATGCGTAAGGCTCTTCTGGCGGGCGTCGCGCTGGCGGGTGTGGCGGCATTGCTGCCGACCGGCGCCTCGGCGCAGTCCGCCGCGGCGACTCCGCCAACCAGCTACCCGATCACGGCCCGGTCCGACCAGCTGGCTGGCGCTGCACCTGGCTCGGTGACTGTGAATCTCGGTGGCCGCATCTTCTCTGGTGTGTGGTTTCAGAGCAGCACGGACGACAATTTCGACGGCTCCAAGCCGGCGACCGGCGTGCTGATGAACTACATCAGACTCTATCCGAGCTTCGACTACGCCTCGCCGTACGGCGTGCATTACGGCCTCGCCGCGGAAATCCGGGCCAACTCCTCGAATCTGAGCGAAGGGCATAGCGCGCAGACCCTCTTCTGGCACAGCGCCTACGGCTATGTGTTGAGTGACAAGTTCGGAAAGTTCGAGTTCGGCACGCCGAACGACGCGATCGACCAGCTCTCCGTCGGTGGCGGTGACGACTTCGGCACTGGCGGGTTCTACGGCGAATACGGCTTCAAGACCGTCGGTCCGAACTACATCATGGGCGACTCCTACGACGGTGATAATCCGAAGGGGAAGCTGGCCTACGTCTCGCCGATCTTCGCCGGTCTGAACTTCGCGATTTCGTACCAGCCGCAATCGGTCGGGCTGAACAACACCAGCGTCATTCCGTCCAGCTATAATTCGGACGAGGTGAGCATCTGCGACGGCGGCTCCGGGACCTGCGGCGAGAGCAAGAACCGCGTCGAAGTCGCCGGCCAGTACAGCGGCACGTTCGGCCCGCTCGGGGTCCGGGCGAGCCTTGGCTACGCGCATGCCGCCTGGACACCTGACACGGCGACGCTCGGGCCGAACGGAATCGGCGCCGTTACATACAATCCCGTCGATTTCTGGGATGCCGGCGCGGTGCTGACCTATGCGGGCTTCGAGCTCGAGGGGCAGGTCGTCAAAGGCAACATGAGCTATGCCAACACCGACAGCGGCAACCCGCTCGGTCCGGCACCGGACGGCGCGAAGCAGACGACGGCCTTCCAGATCGGCCTCGGCTACAAGATCGGCGCGCTGAATGTCGGCGTCACCTGGTACCATGTGAACTACGACGTGCGTGACACCGCACCGGTCGCGCTGCAGGGGCTGCCGAGCACGACGGCGCGGATCAACGGCGGCACGCTGGGCGCCAGCTACGTGGTCGGGCCGGGCGTCACCCTGTTCCTCGACGTGCTCTACGCGCAGACGCATGCCAACGACTACGACTTGGTGAACAACGTGGGTCCGACCTCGTCCTCGTATAACCCGAGCAACAACCAGGGCATCGCCCGCGGCATCGGTCTCGGCACCTACTTCCAGTTCTGATCCGCACCCAACGAAGCCTCTCCTCAGGGGCGGTGGCCAGGCCACCGCCCCTTTTTCATGCCCGCCGGCTTCGCGCGCGCGGCGCGGGCTTTGCGAATGCCGGCCAGTGCGCTAGACCTTGAACGGCTCTGACCGGGCCAAGCGATTCCGGTCTAGCTGTCTGTTTTCAGACCACGATTCACGCCTCCAGCGGCGCCGCCTGCGGCGATCGTGGTCTGGCTGGGACGACCGGGGCGAATCCCGGACTGCCATGGAGCGGATCATCGATGCGGACGCGAATCCTGGCCCTCGGCTCGGCCATCGGCCTGATCGGGCTCCTCGCCGGGTGCGGCTCCGACCCGGTCACGGCCGACCATATCAACGGCCACAAGGGCTGGGACCCGGGCACCGGCAGCGTACTGCCGTCAGGGACGACCCTGTTCGGGTCGAACAACAAGGGCTCGGATCAGCCGGGGATCGGTGTCAATGCCTATCTCTGGCGGGCGGCGCTGGACACGCTCTCCTTCATGCCGCTCGCCTCCGCCGACCCGTTCGGCGGCGTGATCATCACCGACTGGTACCAGCCGCCGTCGACGCCGGATGAGCGGTTCAAGGCCACCGCCTATATCCTCGGCCGGCAGTTGCGCGCCGACGGCATCCGCATCTCGGTGTTCCGCCAGACCCTGACCAACGGCGAGTGGCAGGAAGCGCCGGTCACCGCGGCGACCGCGGCGGAAATCGAGAACAAGGTGCTGGCGCGGGCCCGCGAACTGCGCACCATGACGGCAAGCCAGTAGCGCCGCAGACGGGCCGCCTTGCGGCCGCCCGATTCCGGAGCACGAACTTTCCTCGCGTCGGGCGTTGTCACGGTCACGGACGTTACGCCAAGCTGGGCACACCATCCCGGAGCGAGGAGTTCCATGAGGGGTCGACTGTCGTTCCTGCTGCGCTGGACGTGTCTCGCGCTCGCGCTGGCTGGCGCGGGCGCCAGCCTCAGTGCCTGCGTCTATGCGCCGCCCGGGCCGCCGCCGCGCTACGGCGCCCACTGGGTGCCGGGCCACCACGACTATTACGGACGCTGGATACCCGGCCACTGGGTCTGAACGGCGCGGCGCCGGCGGCGTTCTGCCCGCCGGCGCGACTGTCCGGGTGCATTGCTGCGGCGCGGGTTCTGGCGGATACAGGCGCGTCCCGATGATCCTGTGCCGCCAGACCCAGCATGCACGATACCCTGACTGACGCTGCCGCCCCGGTCGAGAAGCCGCGCTACGATTTCCGCCTCGCCGAGGCGCGATGGCAGCAGGCCTGGGCCGAGCGCGCCTGCTTTCGCGTCGCCGACGTGCCGGACGGGACGCAGTCCAAATACTACGTGCTGGAGATGTTCCCGTATCCCAGCGGGAAGATCCATATGGGGCACGTCCGCAACTATACGTTGGGCGACGTGGTGGCGCGGTACAAGCGGGCGCGCGGCCACGCCGTGCTGCATCCGATGGGCTGGGACGCGTTCGGCCTGCCGGCCGAAAACGCGGCACGGGAGCGCGGCATCCATCCGGCGGAGTGGACCTGGAGCAACATCGCGACGATGCGGGCCGAGCTCCGGCGCATGGGCCTGTCGCTCGACTGGGAGCGGGAATTCGCCACCTGCGACCCCGCCTACTACGGGCAGCAGCAGCGGATCTTCCTCGACCTGCTGCGCGCGGGGCTCGCCGAGCGGCGCGAGAGCTGGGTGAACTGGGATCCGGTCGACGGCACCGTGCTCGCCAACGAGCAGGTGATCGACGGGCGCGGCTGGCGCTCCGGCGCGCTGGTCGAGAAGAAGCGGCTGTCGCAGTGGTTTCTGCGGATCACGCACTACGCGCCGGATCTGCTGGCGGCGCTGGACGGGATGGAGCGCTGGCCGGCGCGGGTGCGTCAGATGCAGGCCAACTGGATCGGCCGCAGCGAGGGCGCGGAGATCCGCTTCCCCCTCGCTGCCCCGGAAGCGGCGATCGAGGCCGTCGAGGTCTATTCCACCCGCCCGGACACGCTGTTCGGCATGTCGTTTCTGGCGATCGCCCCGGACCATCCGCTGGCCGCCGCGGTTGCCGGTCGCGATGCCGCGGCGGCCGCCTTCATCGCCGAATGCCGGCGCCTGGGCACCAGTGAGGCGACGATCGAGGCGGCGGAGAAGCGCGGCTACGATACCAGACTGCGGGTGCGCCACCCGTTCCTGCCGGAGACGAGCTTTCCGGTCTGGATCGCCAATTTCGTGCTGATGGAATACGGCACCGGCGCGATCTTCGGCTGCCCCGCGCATGACCAGCGCGACATCGAATTCGCCCGCCGGTACAGCCTCCCCGTGTTGCCCGTGGTGCTGCCGCCCGGAGACGACGCTTTGGCCTTCACGGCGCGGATGGACGGGTCCGACCGGGCCTATGACGGTCCCGGCACGATCATCCATTCCGGCTTCCTGGACGGCATGGATGCCAATGAGGCCAAGCGGGCGGCGATCGCCGAGCTGGAACGGCGAGGCGCCGGGCGCGGGGTGGTGAACTGGCGGCTGCGCGACTGGGGGGTGAGCCGGCAACGCTACTGGGGCTGCCCGATCCCGGTGATCCATTGCCCGGCCTGTGGCGTGGTGCCGGTGCCGGATGCCGAGCTGCCGGTGCGGCTGCCGGACGACGTGCGCTTCGACCGACCGGGCAACCCGCTCGACGATCACCCGAGCTGGAAGCACGTCGCCTGCCCGGGCTGCGGCGGTGCGGCCGAGCGGGAGACCGACACGTTCGACACGTTCGTCGACAGCGCCTGGTATTTCGCGCGGTTCTGCAGCCCGAAGGCGGCGCGGCCGCTCGACCGTGCCGCGGTCGATCACTGGATGCCGGTCGACCAGTATATCGGCGGCATCGAGCACGCGATCCTGCACCTGCTGTATGCGCGGTTCTTCACGCGGGCGATGCGCGACACCTTCTATCTGGACGTGGCGGAGCCGTTCGCCGGCCTGTTCACGCAGGGCATGGTGACGCACGAGAGCTATCGTGATCCGGACGGGCGCTGGCTCTATCCCGAGGAGGTGGAGCGGCGGGCGGACGGGAGCGCGGCGCATCGGGAGACCGGCGCGCCGGTGACGATCGGCCGCGTCGAGGCGATGTCGAAGTCACGCCGCAACACGGTCGATCCCGGCGCCATCATAGATCGTTACGGTGCCGACACGGCGCGCTGGTTCATCCTCTCCGACAATCCGCCGGAGCGGGACATGGAGTGGACGGAGGCGGGCGTGACTGGCGCCTTCCGCTTCACCCAGCGGCTGTTCCGCCTGGCTGAGGCGGCGGCCGAGATCCCGCCGAGCCCCCGTCCCGAGATGTTCGGGCCGCCGGCGCTGACGCTGCGCCGGGCGGCGCATCGGGCGATCGCGCAGGTCACCGAGGCGCTCGAGGGGTTCGCGTTCAACGTCGCGGTGGCGCGAATCTACGAGCTGGCCTCGGCGCTGGCGGAGGCGGAACGGGCCGATCCGGCCGCGACCGGGCTTGGCTGGGCGCGGCGGGAGGGGGCTGAGATGCTGGCGCGTCTCGCTTCGCCGATGATGCCGCACCTGGCCGAGGAGATTCTCGCCCGGCTGCATCCGGGCAGCGCAGTGCTCGCGGCGGAGCTTCCCTGGCCCGAGGCGGAGCCTGCGCTGGTCGCAGCCCAGGCGGTGACGATCGCGGTTCAAGTGATGGGCAAGCTTCGGGGAACGATCGAGATGCCACCCGACGCGGCGGAGGCGGTCGTGATCGCCGCCGCGGCATCGGAGCCGAACGTGGCCCGGCTGCTGGAGGGAAGACGCGTGGTCAAGCGCGTGCACGTGCCGAACCGGATCGTCAATTTCGTGCTCGGCGGCTGAGATGCTGCGGCGGCAAGGGCTCGGTTTGCTCGCGGGGCTGGCGCTTGCGGCGGCGTTGGGCGGGTGTGGATTCCACCCGATGTATGCCGAGGCTGCGGGCGACGTGCCGGGTCCGGTCGAGGCCGATCTGGCGGCGGTGTCGATCCCTAACCTGCCGGAGCGCACCGGGCAGCTCATGCGCAATGCGCTGCAGGCGCGGCTCAATCCGGGCGAGCTCGCGGTGCCGAAGCGCTACGAGCTGATCGTCGCGTTCGGGATCGACGAGCAGACGGTGGGCATCCTGCCGGACAATTCGGTGACGCGGATGCGGTGGATCGGCACCGGGCGCTGGTTCCTGAAGTCGCTCGACCCGCAGCGCACGCTGCTCGCCAGCGGCACGTCGCGGTTGCTCGATGCAGAGCAGATCATCAACAACCAGTATTTCGCCAGCGATCTGGACAACGAGGTGGTGCAGCGGCGGCTGGCGGAAAATCTGGCCAACCAGATCGTGCTGCAGGTTGGTGCCTGGTTCGACAAGCATCCCGGCGCCGGAGCATCACCCAAGAAGCTATGAAGGTCGACGCAAGGCGGGCCGAGGCGCTGCTGCGCGACCCGTCGCGCTGCCGAGTCTTGCTGCTGCATGGCGAGGATGCGGGGCTGGTGCATGCCCGGGCCGAGGCCGCGACGCGGGCGGTGCTGGGCGCGGCCGAAGATCCGTTCCGTCTCACCTGGCTGGGGCGCGATGCCGCGGCGCGGCTGCCGGCGGAGGCGGCAGCGATGCCGCTGACCGGCGGGCGCATGGTGGTGCGGGTGCGTGAGGCCGGCGATGCGCTGGCGACGCCGTTGCAGGCGGCGTTGGACGGTCCCGGCCAGGCGCTGATCGTGCTGGAGGCGGGGGAGCTGCCGACGCGATCGCGGTTGCGGGCGCTGGTGGAGCGCCATGCCGACGGGGCATCGATCGGGTGCTATCCGGAAGAGGGCCGGACGCTGGAGGAGGCGATTCGGGCGACGCTGGCGGCGCGCCAGGTCCGGGTCGAGCCGGAGGCGGTGGCCTGGCTTCGGGCGCATCTCGGGGCCGATCATGCCGCGACCCGGATGGAGCTGGAGAAGCTGGCGCTCTATGTCGGGGATGGCGGCGCGGTGGACCTGGCGGCAGCGCAGGCCGCGACGGGTGACGTCGCGGATGTGTCGCTGGAGGACGCGCTGTTCGCCGCAACTGCGGGGGATCGCGCCGGCATGGATCGGGCCTTGTCGGTTGCGCTGTCGGGGGGCGCGTCGCCTGTCAGCGTGGTGCGGGCCGCGATGATACATGGCCAGCGCCTGCACCGGGTCCGTCTGGCGATGGAGCGCGATGGAATCGGTGCGGAGGATGCGGTGCGTCTGGCCCGGCCGCCGCTGTTTTTCCGCCGGACGGGAGCGTTCGCGGCGGCCCTGTCGCGCTGGAATCCGGCGGCTTTGCTACGGGCCTTGCAGGCGCTGGCCCAGGCCGAGCGGGACTGCAAGCGGACTGGCGCTCCGGACGAGGTAATTTGCCGTCGCGTATTGTCTTCCTTGTGTGACTACGCGGCTGCCCGGCGCGTGGACGGAAGTTGAGGGTTTCCAAAGGGCGACTGCCCTTTGGCGGGTTCGGGCGGAGCCCGATCTTTCTTTCTGCTACTCGCCCCGCAATCGCGCGATGACGTGATCGAGCTGATCGAGGCTGCGGTAGGTGATGCGGAGGCTGCCGCCGGATTTTCCCGCGGTGATTTCCACCCGCAGCCCGAGCTGTTCCGAGAGTTCCCGCTCCAGCGCGGCGATCTCTGGCGCGGGGTCGGCCTCGGTCTTCGCGGGTCGGTCGCGCGGTTCGGTGCTGCGGCGGACGAGGACTTCGGTTTGTCGCACCGACAGGCCTTTGGCGAGCACCTCGCGGCAGGCGGCTTCCGGGTCGGGGTGGGCCAGCAGCGCGCGGGCATGGCCGGCCGAGAGGGTGCCGGCCTCCACCGCGACCCGCACCGAGGCGGGAAGATTCAGCAGCCGCATCATGTTGGCGAGGTGGCTGCGTGACTTACCGACGGCTTCGCCCAGCCGGTCCTGGGTGAGGCCGAACTCCCCGGTCAGGCGGCGATAGCCTTCCGCTTCCTCGATCGGGTTGAGGTCCTGGCGTTGCAGGTTTTCGACCAGCGAAGCGGCCATGGCTTCGCTGTCTGTGAGGCTGCGGATGAGCACAGGGATATCGTGCAGCGCGGCCTGCTGGGCCGCGCGCCAGCGGCGTTCGCCGGCGATGATCTGGTATTGGGAGGGCCGGTCGGGATGAGGCCGCACGAGGACGGGCTGCAGGACGCCGCGCTGGCGGATCGAATCGGCGAGTTCGGCGAGCGCTTCGGGTGCCATGGCCCGTCGCGGCTGAAACGGGCTCGGTTCGAGATTGGCGACCGGCAGGGATTGCGTCGCCCCGGCGGGGGGGCTGATCGGGGCGTCGCCGAGGAGGGCGGCGAGGCCGCGGCCGAGGCGCGGCGGCGCGTCCTTGGGGCTCATCCGATGACGCGGGTTTCGCCGCGCTCACGGCGCAGCAGTTCGCCGGCGAGGCGGATATAGGCCTGGGAGCCGGGCGAGCGCAGGTCGTAGAGCAGCACGGGCTTGCCGTGGCTGGGCGCCTCGGAGATGCGGATGTTGCGGGGGATGACGGTGTCGTAGACCTGTTCGCCGAAGAAGCCGCGGGCGTCGGCTGCGACCAGTTCGGAGAGGTTGTTGCGGCGGTCGTACATGGTCAGGACGATTCCCTGCAGGCGGAGAGCGGGGTTGAGGCTGCGGCGCACGTGGTCGATCGTGCGCATGAGCTGGCTGACGCCTTCGAGGGCGTAGAACTCGCATTGCAGCGGCACGAGAATCGCGTCGGCGGCGACCAGGCCGTTGACGGTGAGCAGGCCGAGGCTCGGGGGACAATCCACCAGCACGAACGCGAAGCCGCGGTCGCGGATGGTGGCGAGCGCGTCGCGCAGCCGTGTCTCGCGCCCGGGCGTGCTGACGAGTTCCACTTCCGCGCCGGCGAGGTCGGCGTCCGATGGGATGATCGAGAGATGCGGGATGCCGGCGGCGCGGATCACGCTCTCCGCCGGCACGCCGTCGATCAG
>DATJSJ010000169.1:0-10511 GCA_035504175.1 Acetobacteraceae bacterium | reverse complement strand
GCTACGCCGCGGCGGCCAGGGCGGCAAACACGATCGTGATTACGCCCAGCCCCAGATTGATCTGCACCAGGCGCCGGACGCGATCGACGGCCGCGACCGCGCGCGCGGCGTCGCCGTCATCGAGGGCCGCTTTGAGCTCCCGCCACGGCCGGAACACGGCGGCAATGAAAATACCCGCCATGACGATCCCGCCGAGCGCCATCAGATGCACCCAGGGGCTGGCCTGTGCGAAGCCGCCGTACACGGTCCAGACCATGCCGAGGCCGCTGAGGATCGTGACCGGCATGGCATGCCAGACGACGAGGAAGAAGCGGCGGAACACCTGCCGGTGCAAAGCCAGCCGCGCCCGCGGCTCGAGCACGACGAGGCTTGGTCGCAGCACGACAAGCGCGAAGAACATCCCGCCGACCCAGGCGGTGACGGCCAGGAGGTGCAGCGCGAGCAGGATGGCGTTCATCGCAGCGTCTCCTCGATCTCCGCGAGCAGCGCGCGGAGCTCCGCCGCGGCGGCGGAGCGCGGTGCCGCCTCGGTGACGCCGAGGCCGGCGGCGAAGGCCTGGGCGAAGGCGGTGCGGTTGCCGAGCGTGGCCTGCAGCAGGCCGAGCCGTTTGCGGGCGATCTCGGTCTCGACCTGCTCGCGCAAGCGGGAGGCAGCCTGGACACGATTGAACACCAGCCGGGCCGGGCGTCGCTCCTCGGCGGCAAGCGCCAGGGTGCCCTCGGCGGCCCAGAGATCGGGGGGGCTCGGCTGGATCGGCACCAGTACGAGATCGGCGCCGCGCACCGCGAGCTTGGCGTCGGTATCGAGCCGCGGCGGGCTGTCCACCAGCACGAAATCGTGTGTGCGCCGCAGCCGCTCGAGCTCCGTGCGGAGCCGCCATCCGGAGAGGTCGGAGAAGGTAAGCGCGGCGGGTGCCGATCTCCGTTCGGCCCGGAGCGCGTGCCAGCGGGCCAGGCTGCGCTGCGGGTCGATATCGAGCAGCGCCACGCGGCGGTCCGGCGCCAGAGCCGCGGCGAGATGCGCCGCCAGCAGCGTCTTGCCGGCGCCGCCCTTCTGCTGCGCGACCGTGATCACCGCTGCCATCGCCACCTCTGCGCGTTGCGGTTCGACTATGCGGGTGGCGCGCGCGTCGCGGGAAGGGCGGGCAGCCGGGTGCGCTTGCGCCTGCAGAGGGTTTGTCAGCACTGTGCCGCTATGACGGGACTGCCACTGGAACTGCTTTCGCCGGCCGAATCGGGCGCCGCCGATCGATTGGCCGCGGCACAAGGTATTTCGCTGCCGGTCTTGATGGAGAATGCCGGCCGCGCCGTCGCGCGCGCGGCGCGTCGGCTCTTCCGGCCCTGTCCGACGCTGGTGCTGTGCGGTCCGGGCAACAATGGCGGCGACGGCTATGTCGCGGCCCGGCGCCTGGCGGAACAGGGCTGGCCCGTCGCGGTGATGGCGCTCGCCGCGCCGCGAACGGGGTCGGATGCGGCGCTCGCCGCGGCACGTTGGACGGGGCCGGTCGGGCCGTTCGAGCCGGAGCGAGTGGGGCGGGCGGGACTCGTGATCGATGCGGTGTTCGGCGCCGGCTTGACGCGGGCAGTGGACGGCGTCGCCGCGGCGGCGCTGCGCGCCGCGGTGCGCGTGCTCGCGGTTGACGTGCCGAGCGGTGTCGACGGCGCGAGCGGCGCGGTACGCGGCTTCGCGCCGCAGGCGGCCGCGACGGTGACCTTCTTCCGCCGCAAGCCTGCGCATCTGCTGCTGCCCGCGCGCGATTTATGCGGCAGGCTGGTGCTGGCGGAGATCGGCATCCCCCCGGCGACGCTGGACGCGGTGCGGCCGGCGACTTTCGCAAACGCGCCGGGCCTGTGGCGGCTGCCGCCATTGCCGGCCGACACGCACAAATACCAGCGCGGCTTCGTCACCGTGCTGGGCGGCGCGGCGATGACCGGGGCGGCGCGGCTGGCGGCCGAGGGCGCGCGGCGTAGTGGTGCCGGCATGGTGACTATTGCCGCCTCGGGCAGCGTCGATGTCTATCGGTCGGGCGCGCCCGGGCTGATCGTCACCAACGCGCCACTGGCGGAATTGCTGCAGGACGCGCGTCGCACCACTTGGGTCTGTGGGCCCGGTCTCGGGATGGACCAGGCGCGGGCGGCGCTGCCACCGCTGCTGCGGGCGGGGCGGCAGGTGGTGGCGGATGCCGACACGCTGGCGGCGCATGCCGGCGATCCGGACGCACTGCGCGGCGCGGCGGTGCTGACACCGCATGCCGGTGAGTTTGCCAAGCTGTTCGGGCCGGTCGGCGAGGACCGGCTGGCGGCAGCCCGCGCGGCGGCGAAGCGGGTCGGTGGCGTGGTGCTGCTGAAGGGTTCGGACACGGTGATTGCCGCACCGGACGGGCGAGCCGCGATCAACGACACGGGCGGGCCGTACCTGGCGACCGCCGGTGCCGGTGACGTGCTGTCCGGGGTGATCGCGGCGCTGCTCGCCGCCGGCCTGCCCCCCTGGGAAGCGGCCTGCGCCGGGGCATGGATTCATGGCCGCGCCGGTCAGATCGCCGGGCCGGGCCTGGTCGCCGAGGATCTGCCGCCGGCGATCGCGCGCGCGGTCGAGGAAGCGCGCGGCCTCGCTCCGGGCTGACGGCTTTTCCGTCGCATCCCGCGCCAAGTCGCGCGCTCACAAAGAAGCGGGAGCATAGGCCGAAGCACGATGTGACACCGTGCCGCGCTATTCATTGCTCCCGGCCCGGCGCCTATCTTCGGGGCAGCACCGGAGCCTGCGTCCATGAGCGATCTCGCTGCACCGACCGGATTGTTCGACCGAGCGATCCGGCGGATTGCCACCGTATGGCGGGACATGGCCGCCGGCGTCTCCGCCGAGGACGACGAGGGGATCGAGGCGCAGATGCGCGCCTGCCTCGCCCGTCGCGGCGGCGAGGTCAGCGCCCGCAACCGTGCCGCCAAGCTCGCTCAGGCCTATCTCGCCCTCGACGCCGAGGGACGCCGCGGCTTCCTGCGCACCCTGGCCGAATTCGACAGCGATCCCGCCGCCGTCGCGCAGGCGTACGAAGCGGTGCAGGCGGCAACGGATCCGGCCGAGCGTGCCTCCGCCAAGGCACGGCTGCGCCGCGCGCTGGAGCCGCCGCGTCTGCGCCTGCTCACCCAGTTCACCAGCATCCCGGACGGGATCCGCTTCCTGATCGAGATGCGCGCCATGCTGCTCGACACGATGGCGGGCGAGCCGCATCTGCAGGCGCTGGAGAACGATCTGCGCGGCCTGCTCTCCGCCTGGTTCGACATCGGCTTCCTCGATCTGCAGCGCATCGACTGGACCAGCCCGGCGGCGCTGCTCGAACGCCTGGTCGGCTACGAGGCGGTGCACGAGATCCGCTCCTGGCGCGATCTCAAGAACCGGCTCGATTCCGACCGCCGCTGCTACGCCTTCTTCCACCCGCGCATGGCGCTGGAGCCGCTGATCTTCGTTGAGGTCGCGCTGGTGCAGGGGCTCGCCACCTCGGTGCAGGGATTGCTCGACGAGAAGGCGCCGGTGCTCGATCCGAAACTCGCCGACACGGCGATCTTCTATTCGATCAGCAACTGCCAGCGCGGTCTCTCCGGTATCAGCTTCGGGAATTTTCTGATCAAGCGCGTCGTCGAGCTGCTGTCGGCGGAATTCCGCAACCTGCGCACCTTTGCCACGCTCTCGCCGGTTCCAGGCTTCCGTCGCTGGCTGGACGGCAAGCTTGCCGAGGAAGCCGGCGTGCTGATTTCCGAGGAGGAGGAATCGGCATTGCGCACCGCGGCCCCGGCCGAGGCACCGGCGGCGGAGACCGGCACGCAGGCGCTTGCCGCGATCCTGGCCCGCCGCACCTGGTGGCGCGACCCGGTGATGCTCCGCGCCGCGGACCCGGTGCTGACCCGGCTCTGCGCCCGCTACCTTCTGGTGGAAAGCCGCGAAAGTGAGCGTGGCGCTCCGCGCGCGCTCGATCCGGTGGCGCATTTCCATATGAGCAACGGCGCCAGGCTGGAGCGGATCAATCTCGCCGCCGACACCTCCGAGCGCGGTGCGCGGGAAAGTGCGACGATCATGGTCAATTACCTCTACGACCCGGCGAAGATCGAGGACTGGCACGAGGATTACGTCGGCGAGGGGCGGCGGAACGCCTCCACCGGCGTGCGGCGCATGGCCCGCGGCTGGGCGTGACGCGCGCGTCGGCCAGATCGGATCGGGCTCGGCCTGTGCAGCTGCCGTCGAAGCGGTTCAGGTGGCGGCCATCCGCCGGGCCGGAAAATTCGCCGGCGCCGCGGCGGGTGCGCTCAATTCCTCGAGCGAGCGGCCCTTGGTCTCGGGCAGCATCGCGACGGTGACGGCGAGCCCGATCACGCTCGCGATCGCCGCGCCCATTTCGGCCGCCAGCAATCCGTGCCACGCCATCAGCGGCGGAAAGGTGAACACGCCGACGAAGCCACCGATCTTGCCGGTTGCCGAGGCGATCCCGTGTCCGGTGGTGCGCCCCTCGACCGGGAACAGTTCCGCCGGATAGACGAAGGTGGTGGCGTTCGGCCCGAACTCGGTGAAGAAGTAGCTGAGTCCATAGATGATCAGGAACGGGTAGATCAGCCTCTCGATTCCGGGAATCAGCGCCAGCGCCAGAAAGCTCACTCCCATCATGGCGAACCCGAGGATCTGGATCGATTTCCGGCCCATCCGGTCCATCGTGGCCGCCGCCACGAAGTAGCCGGGCACCGCGGCGACCGCGAACACCGCGAGCTGCGTCAGGGTCTGGTCCAGCAGGCTGGCCTTCGGGGCGATCGCATGCAGCACCATCGGGCTGCTCACGGTGTTGCCGTAATAGGCGAAATCCATCAGGAACCAGGCGAGGCTTGCGCCGAGCAGCCGCAGCCGCAGGTCGCGGCGCGCCAGCAGCGTGCGAAAGCCTTCCGCGAAGGAGGCGCGTCCCACCTCGACCTTTTTCGCCGCCAGCCGAAAGCGCGGCGTCTCGGCGAGGTGCCGGCGCATCTGGAAGACGGCAAGCGCCGGAACCGCGCCGAAGGCCAGCAGCAGGCGCCAGACCAGGTCGTGATGCAGGCCGCTCGCCAGCAGCAGCGCCGCGAGCAGCGGCCCGACGATCAGCCCCGCCGCCTGCATCGCAAACACCAGGCTCACCATCATGCCGCGATGCCGCCGGCCGGAGAACTCGCTCATGATCGTCGAGCTGACCGGGTAGTCGCCGCCGATGCCGATGCCGAGCACGATGCGGAATCCGATCAGCCACCAGATGTCCGGCGAGAAGGCGGAGGCGATCGCCCCGGCCGCGAGCACCAGCACCTCGTAGCCGTAGATACGCTTGCGTCCGAGCATGTCGGCGATCCGCCCGAATAGCAGCGCGCCGAACGCCGCGGCGAGCAGGGCGGTGGAGGTGACGAGGCCCTGGGCCAATGGCGAGACGTGCCATTCCGCGCGGATCAGGTGCATCGCGACGCCGATGATGAACAGGTCGTAGGCGTCGGTGAAGAAGCCCATCCCGGAGATGAAGAGGATCTTCCAGTGCTCGCGGGTGATCGTCGATTCGTCGAGCGCCGCGAGGTCCGGGTCGTCCTGGGCGATGCTTGCCGACATGCTGTCCTCTTTGCCGATCGTTCCCGCCTGTAGGCGCGGCACCGCGTTTGGTTCCACTCCCGACGTGAAGCTTTGACGACAGCGTGACGGTGTTGAACGCTGGCGACGGGCAAAACGGCCGGGGCGCGGCGGCGGTGCGGCCTTGCGGCGCGCGCCCGCCGGGTTCGATTCGGAGGAGGACTGATTCCTGCCGCCTGGCGGGCCGGTGGCCGGCATCCCGGCCCCGTGATAGGAGTGCGCCGATGCGCATCCTGGTTCTCGGCGCGGGCGGGGTTGGCGGCTATTTCGGAGCCCGCCTGCTCCAGGGCGGCGCGGACGTGACATTCCTCGTCCGCCCGCGCCGCGCGGCGCAACTCGCGTCGGAGGGGCTGCGGATCGAGAGCCCGCTCGGCGATGCCAAGCTCGCCGTACGCACGATCACGGCCGAGGCCACGCAGCCCGAGTTCGATCTGGTGCTGCTCACGTGCAAGGCCTATGACCTCGACGCCGCGATCGCCGCGATCGAACCGGCGCTAGCACCCGCTGCCACGATTCTGCCGCTGCTCAACGGCATCTCGCATCTGGACGTGCTGAACGCGCGCTTCGGAGGCGGCAACGTGCTGGGCGGCGTCGCGCGCATCGGTGCGACGCTGAGCGATGACGGGGTGGTGCGGCATCTCGACGACGCGCAGGACCTCGTCTACGGCGAGCAGGACGGGCTGATGAGCACGCGCGTCGCCCGGATCGGCGCGGTGCTGTCGCAGGCGCCCGGCATGGCGGCGATCGCGGTTGCCGACATCATGCGGCAGATGTGGCAGAAACTCGCCTATCTCGGCACGCTCGCCAGCCTGGCCTGCCTGCTGCGTGCCAATGTCGGCGAGGCGGTGCGCGGCGCGCCCGAGGGTGCGGCGCTGCTCCGCACCCTGTTCGAGCAACTCGTCGAGGTCGCGCGCCGCGCCGGCCATCCGCCCACCGGGGCGTTCGTCACCTGGGCGCTGCGCGGGTTCGCGGAGCCGGCGAGCCGCGACGACGCCTCGATGCTGCGCGATCTCGAGGCGGGCGGCCGGGTCGAGGCCGAGCACATCACGGGCTTCCTGCTCCGGCGCGTGCGCGAGGCCGGCCTGGATGATACCATCCTGACCTGCGCCTATGCGCATCTGAAAGCATACGAGCAGCGCCGCGACGCGAGACGGCTGCCGGGAGGACGGACATGAATGCCCCGCCAGGCGAGATCCGGCCGGAGGTGCTCCCGGCCCGCCAGCTGGCCCTGCTGCATGCGCTGGAGCGCAAGCTGCTCTGGCTCTCCGCCTGGACGATCCACAACGCCAACCACAACCGTCCCAACCGCGACGGGCTGAAGGTCGGCGGCCACCAGGCGTCCTGCGCCTCGGTCATCTCGATCATGGCGGCGCTGTATTTCGAGACGCTGCGGCCGCAGGACCGTGTCGCGGTCAAGCCGCACGCCGCACCCGTGTTCCACGCGATCAACTACCTGTTCGGCCGGCAGGACGTGGCGCACATGGCGGCGCTGCGGCAATTGGGCGGCGCACAATCCTATCCGAGCCGGGTCAAGGACGGGGCGGAGGTCGATTTCTCCACCGGCTCGGTCGGGCTCGGCGTCGCCATGACGACGTTCAGCGCGCTGATGCAGGATTATGTGCGGCTGCACAATCTGGCGCAGGGCACGCCGCACGCGGCGCTGCCGCCCGGCCGGCACATCGCGATCGCCGGCGATGCCGAGCTCGACGAGGGCAACATCTACGAGGCGCTGCTGGAAGGCTGGAAGCACGACGTCCGCGATCTCTGGTGGATCGTCGACTACAACCGCCAGAGCCTCGATTCCGTCGTGCCCGACCGGCTGTTCGGCCGCATCGAGGGCCTGTTCCGCGACATGGGCTGGAACGTGGTCATGATCAAATACGGCCGCCAGCTCGAGGCCGCCTTCGCGCGCGATTGCGGCGAGGAGCTGCGGCGCTGGATCGATGACTGCCCGAACAGCCTCTATTCCGCGCTGACCTTCCAGGGCGGCGCGGCCTGGCGCCAGGCGCTGCTCACCGATCTCGGCCGTTCGCGGGGGGCGCGGGCGATCATCGATCCGCTCGGCGATGACGAGCTCGCCGCGCTGATGACCAATTTGGGCGGCCACGACATCGAGACGATCATCGAGACGCTGCGCGCCGCCGATGCCGCCGGCGACCAGCCGACCTGCTTCATCGCCTACACCATCAAGGGCATGGGCCTGCCCTTCGCCGGCCACAAGGACAACCACGCCGGGCTGATGACGAAGGAGCAGATGGCCGGCTTCCGCGAGGCGATGGGCATCCGCCCCGGCCATGAATGGGACCGGCTCGAGGGGCTCGAGGCCGAGGCGGAGGAACTCGCCGCCTTCCTCGCCGCCTGCCCGTTCGCCCAGACGCTGAGCCCCGGCGGGCGCAAGCTGTCGGCGCCGGTGATCCCGGTGCCCGCGACGCTGCCGGTGGCGAAGACCGCCGGGCGACGTACGTCCACCCAGGCCGGGTTCGGCGACATCATGGCCGAGATCGGCCGCGGCCAGGGCGAGTGCGCGGCCCTCGCCCGCCACATCATGACGACCAGCCCCGATGTGACCGTCTCGACCAATCTCGGTCCCTGGGTGAACCGCCGCGGCATCTTCGACCGCCACACCCGCAACGACGTGTTCCGCGATGCCAAGCTTGCCTCCGCCCAGCGCTGGGGCATGTCTCCCAAGGGCCAGCATGTGGAGCTCGGCATCGCCGAGCAGAATCTTTTTCTGCTGCTCGGCGCCGCCGGCCTGGCGCCCGACCTGTTCGGCGGCCGCGTGCTGCCGGTCGGCACGGTGTACGATCCGTTCGTCAATCGCGGCCTCGATGCGCTGATCTACGCCTGCTACCAGGACGCGCGGTTCCTCCTGATCTCGACGCCGTCCGGCCTGACGCTGGCACCTGAGGGCGGGCAGCACCAGTCGATCAACACGCCGCTAATCGGCATCGGCGCCGACCGGCTCGCCTCGTTCGAGCCGGCGCATGTCGACGAACTCGCGATCCTGCTGCGCCACGCCTTCGACCACATGCAGCGACCGGACGGGTCGGCGGTGTGGCTGCGCCTGTCCACCCGGCAATTGCCGCAGCCGGACCGCACGCTTGATGCCGAGGCGGTGATCGCCGGCGCGCACTGGGTGGTGCCGCCGGACGAGGGCGCGCCAATCGCGATCGCCTACCAGGGGCCCCTCGCGCCCGAGGCCGAGGCCGCCTTCGCCGAATTGCGCGCCGATGAGCCGCGCGCCGGCCTGCTCGCCATCACCAGCCCCGACCGGCTGCACGCGGGCTGGCTCGACGCGCTGCGCGCCCGTCGCGCCGGTGAGCGCGCCAGCGGATCGCACATACGCGGCCTGCTGGCGCCGCTGGCGCCGGACGCAGCGCTGGTAACCGTGCTCGACGGACACCCGGCGGCGCATGCCTGGCTCGGCGCCGTGCGTGGCCAGCGCGTCATCCCGCTCGGCCCCGACCGGTTCGGCCAGAGCGGCGACATCCCCGACCTCTATCGTGAATACGGCATCGACGCGGACGCGATCCTCGATGCCTGCGCGCAAGCCCTGCTGGGGTGAGCGGCGTGCCGGCGGCCCCGGATACGGGCGCCGCGCCTGGCCGTCCCGCCGAGGCCGCGCCACCACAGGTCCGCGCCGGGTTCGTCGTCGCCCTGCGGCTGATGGACGTCGCCTACGCGATCGACCTCAAGCGCGCCGAAGCGCTCTGGTCGGCCGAGGCCGGGCGGGCCAGCAGCCGCGGCCGGCTGCGGACGGCCGAGCCGAAGGCGCTCGCCTTCGGTGTCCCGCCGGTGGTGATCGCACTGGACGCGGTGCCGCTCGAGCTGCCCGGGCTCGGTGCCGAGGAGGCCTTCGCCACTGCCCGGCTGTACGATTTCGGTGCCATCGCCTTCGAGCTGCGCATCCCGGTGACCGGCGAGGCCTGGGGCGGCTTCGCGGCGCTGGTCGACGCGGTCGATGCGGCGCTTGGTCCCGCCGCCGATACGCCGGTCTGGAGCGGACTGCTCGCCCGGCTGCGCCCGGTGCTGGAGACGGCCCTGGTGCGACCGACGCCGTCCGCGATCGAGGAGGATTACCTGATCGCGATCGTGCACGAGTTCGACGTGGCCCTGGATGCGGCGGCGATCGAGCGGCGCCTGGATCTCGCCGCGCTGCTGTCGGGCGAGACGCGGGCGCTGTCGGAGCAGGCGCGGGCCGACCTGCTGCGCCATCGGTTCAGCTACTACCGCGACGATCTGGTGGTGCTGGGCTGGGACCGCGCCTTCATCTACGAGCCGCGGCGCGACACCGATGTCGCCGACGTGCTGGAGGTCGCCAACGCGCAGCTCCTGGAGCTGCGCTATTACGACGAGCTGCTGGATGCCGAGTTGCCGCGCATGTATCAGCTCGTCGCAGCATCACGCCGCGGCGCCAATCTGCGCGCCGCGCGACGCTATGCGCGGCTGGCGCGGCGGCTCTACACGCTAGTCGCCGAGGTGACGGAACTGACCGAGCGCGTCGACAACGCGCTGCAGGTCACCGAGGACGTGTATCTCGCGCGCGTCTATGCCGCGGCGCTCGATCTGTTCCGCGTGCCGGCGGTCGCCGCAGCGGTGGACCGCAAGCTGTCGATCATCCGCGATACCTATGCCGCGCTGTATGAGGAGGCATCGAGTTCGCGCGCGGAGTTGCTGGAAATCGCAATTGTACTGCTGATCGTGATCGAGATTGCGCTCGCGGTGTGGCGGCCGTGACGGAGCGGTGGCGATGCGTGCGCTCGGACGCGAACGCGGCGGCCGTGATCGGACAGGGATGGACGAGGGTCGGGTCCTGGACGTTCAGGTCTCGACCAGGTGCGACTGCTCGGACTTGTCGAAGGCCGGCACACGGAACTTTACGGAGAGTCGCC
>DATJSJ010000168.1:0-8241 GCA_035504175.1 Acetobacteraceae bacterium | reverse complement strand
CCGACCGGGCAGGTGTTGGAATGGCACTGCCGCACCATGATGCAGCCCATGGCGACGAGCGAAGCGGTGCCGATGCCGAATTCCTCGGCGCCGAGCATGGCGGCGATCACCACGTCGCGGCCGGTCTTGATGCCGCCGTCGGTGCGCAGCCGGACGCGGTGACGCAGCCGGTTCAGCATCAGCACCTGGTGCGACTCGGAAAGGCCCATTTCCCAGGGCAGGCCGGCGTACTTGACCGAGGTCTGCGGACTGGCGCCGGTGCCGCCCGAATGGCCGGAGATCAGGATCGCGTCGGCCTTCGCCTTGGCAACCCCGGCGGCGATGGTGCCGATGCCGGAGCGTGCCACCAGCTTGACGCAGACCGTCGCGTCCGGGTTGATCTGCTTGAGGTCGTAGATGAGCTGGGCGAGGTCCTCGATCGAGTAGATGTCGTGATGCGGCGGCGGCGAGATCAGCATCACCCCGGGCGTGGAGTGGCGCAGCCGCGCGATCATCGCCGAGACCTTGAAACCGGGAAGCTGCCCGCCCTCGCCCGGCTTGGCGCCCTGCGCGACCTTGATCTCGATTTCGCGGCAGGCATTGAGGTACTGGGCGGTGACGCCGAACCGGCCGGAGGCGATCTGCTTGATGGCGGAGGCGGCGTTGTCGCCGTTCGGGCGCGGTTTGAGGCGCGCCGGATCCTCGCCGCCCTCGCCGGAATCGGAGCGGGCGCCGATGCGGTTCATCGCGATGGAGAGCGTCTCGTGCGCCTCCGGGCTCAGCGCCCCGAGCGAGATGCCGGGCGCGATCAGGCGCTTGCGGATCTCGGTGATGCTCTCGACCTCGTCCACCGGGATCGGCTTGCGGCCCTCGGTGCGGAAATCGAGCAGATCGCGTAGCGCGATCGGCGGCATGCGCCGCACCGCGTCGGCGTAGCGGCGATAGGTGGTGTAGCTGTCGGTCGCGACCGCGGTCTGCAGCGTGTGGATCAGCCCGGCCTCGAAGGCATGCGCCTCGCCGCGCCGGCGCAGCTTGTAGATCCCGCCGACCGGCAGCGTGACCGCGTCGGCGTCCCAGGCGACCCGGTGGATGTCGAGTACCTTGCGGGCGATGCCGGGCAGGCCGATGCCGGAGATGCGCGAGGTCATGCCGGGGAAGAACTCGGCGACCAGTGCGCGGGAGAGGCCGATCGCCTCGAAATTGTAGCCGCCGCGATAGGAGGAGAGGACGGAGATGCCCATCTTGGACATCACCTTCAGCAGCCCCTTGTCCACCGCCTTCTTGTAGCGCTGGATCGCGGCCTTGAGCGACATGTCGCCGAACAGGCCGCGGCGGTGCCGGTCGGCGATGCTCTCCTGCGCCAGGTAGGCATTGATCGTGGTGGCGCCGACGCCGATCAGCACGGCGAAATAGTGCACGTCGAGGCACTCGGCGCAGCGCACGTTCAGGCTGGTGAAGGTACGCAGCGACTGGCGCACGAGATGCGTGTGCACGGCACCGGTGGCGAGGATCATCGGGATCGCGGCGCGATCGGCATCCATCGTCTCGTCGGTCAGGATCACATGCGCGCAGCCGGAGCGCACGCCCTCCTCCGCCTCGCGCCGGATGCGCTCGATCGCCGCGCGCAGCCCGGCCTCACCCTCGGCGACGGCGAAGGTGCAGTCGACGACGCAGACCGACTCGCCCATATAGGCGCGCATCGCCTGGAACTCGGCGGTGGAGAGGACCGGGCTCTCGAGCTGCAGCAGGTCGCACTGGCTCGAATCCTCGTCCAGCACGTTGCCGAGATTGCCGAGCCGGGTTTTCAGCGTCATCACCTGCGTCTCGCGCAGGCTGTCGATCGGCGGGTTCGTGACCTGGCTGAAATTCTGCCGGAAATAGTGATGCAGGCCGCGATACTTGTCCGAGAGCACAGCGATCGGCGTGTCGTCGCCCATGCTGCCGACGGCCTCGCTCGCATCCTCCACCATCGGGTGCAGGATCAGCTCCAGCTCCTCGAGCGTGCTGCCGACCGCGAGCTGGCGGCGGCGCAGCGCCTCGCCCTCGAACAGCACCGGCTCGGGCGCATCGGTCTTGACCACGTGGTCGATCGAGACGGTGCGCCGCGCCCATTCGCCGAACGGCTGGCGGGCGGCGAGCATATCCTTGAGCTCGTCGTCATGCTGGAAGCGCGCGCCGTCGGCCGCTTCCAGATCGACGCCGATCGTCTGGCCGGGGCCGACGCGGCCCTTCTCGACGATCTCGACCTCGTCGAGCTTGACCATGCCGGTCTCGCTGCCGACGATCAGCAGGTTGTCGCGCGTGATCGTGTAGCGCAGCGGCCGCAGGCCGTTGCGGTCCAGGCCCGCGATCACCCAGCGCCCGTCGGTCGCGGCAATCGCCGCCGGCCCGTCCCACGGCTCCATCACCGAGTTGCAATAGAGAAACAGGTCGCGATGCGGCTTGGGCATCGTCGCATCCTGACCGACGCTCGGCGGGATCATCAGCGTCTTGGCCATCGGCGCGTCACGCCCGGCCCGCACCAGCAGCTCGAAGACGTTGTCGAGCGTCGCGGTGTCGGAGCCGCCGGCCTGCACCACGGGCTTCACGTCATCGACGAACTCCTCGAGCGCGCCGCTGGCGAGCCGCGTCTCGTGGCTCTTCATCCAGTTGATGTTGCCGGAGATGGTGTTGATCTCGCCGTTATGGGCGAGCATGCGGAACGGCTGCGCCAGCTTCCAGGTCGGGAAGGTATTGGTCGAGTAGCGCTGGTGGTAGATTGCGAAGCGCGAGACGAAGCGCAGGTCCAGCAGGTCCGGATAGAAATCCGTCAGATGCTGGGCCAGGAACATGCCCTTGTAGATGATCGAGCGGCAGGACAGGGAGCAGATGTAGAGCTCGGGAATCTGCGCCGCGATCGCCTGCTTCTCGATCCGGCGGCGGATGACGTAGAGGTCGCGTTCCCACTGCGCCGCATCGACGCAGCGGGCATTGCGGATGATGATCTGCTCGATCTCGGGCCGGGTCGCGTTGGCCTTCTCGCCGATGCAGGCGGTGTCGATCGGCACCTGCCGCCAGCCGTAGATGGCATAGCCGCAGTTCAGGATCTCGGTCTCGACGATCTGCCGGCAGCGCTCCTGGGCGCCGAAATCGGTCTTCGGCAGGAACACCTGGCCGACCGCGATGCGCCCGGTCGGCGCCTTGTCGCCGCCGCGCTCGACCGCCTCGGCGAAGAAATCCTGCGGGATCTCGACATGGATGCCGGCACCGTCGCCGGTCTTGCCGTCGGCGTCGACCGCGCCGCGATGCCAGACCGCACGCAGCGCGTCGATCCCCGCCTGCACGATGGCGCGGCGCGGCTTGCCGTCGAGGGCGGCGACCAGGCCGACGCCGCAGGCATCGTGCTCCTGCGCCGGATCGTAGGTGTCGCGCAGCCGCGCGACATTGGCGTGCCAATCCCGGACGAAATCATCCATCGCGGTCACTCCGCTGCGAGCGCCGGCACCGGCTCGGCGCCGGCCGCCGCGCGCTGCATCCATTCATGCATCCGCAGCGCCGCGTCGCGGCCGTCGCGGATCGCCCAGACGACCAGGCTCGCGCCGCGCACGATGTCACCGGCGGCAAACACGCCGGGCAGCGCCGTCATCTGCGTGCGGTGGTCCACCTTGAGCGTACCCCAGCGGCTGACCTCGAGCCCCTTCTCGCCCCAGAGCAGCGGCAGCTCCTCGGGATCGAAGCCCAGCGCCTTGATCACCAGCTCCGCCGGCAGGGTGAAATGGCTGCCCTCGACCGGCTCGACCGATTGCCGGCCGGAGGCGTCGGGCAGGCCGAGCCGCATCCGCACCGCGCGCACACCGGTGACCGTGTCATCGCCGAGGAAGGCTTCCGGCGCCGAGAGCCAGACGAACTCGACCCCCTCCTCCTCGGCGTTCGACACCTCGCGCATCGAGCCGGGCATGTTGGCGCGGTCGCGGCGATAGAGGCACTGCACGGAGACGGCACCCTGGCGCACCGCGGTGCGTACGCAATCCATGGCGGTGTCGCCGCCGCCGATCACCACGACGCGCTTGCCGGCGGCGTTCAGCGTGCCGTCCTCGAACGCCGGCACCGCGTCGCCCAGGCCCTGACGGTTGGACGCCGTGAGATAGTGCAGGGCCGGCACGATGCCAGCCAGGCCGGAGCCGGGACCGCCGATGTCCCGCGCCTTGTACACGCCGGTCGCGATCAGCAGCGCGTCGTGCCGGTCGCGCAGCGCGGCGAAGGAGAGCGTCTCGCCGATGCCGGCGCCGAGATGGAAGGTGATGCCGCCCGCCTCCAGCAGCTCCCAGCGGCGCAGCACGATCTCCTTCTCCAGCTTGAAGCCGGGGATGCCGTAGATCAGCAGCCCGCCGACCCGGTCGTAGCGGTCGTAGACATGCACCTGGTAGCCGCGCCGGCGCAGTTCCTCGGCGGCGGCGAGGCCGCCCGGGCCGGCGCCGATGATGCCGACCGACTGCGCCCGCTCCTGCCGCGGCCGGATCGGCTTGATCCAGCCGGCGTCCCAGGCGTGGTCGGTGACGAAGCGCTCGACGGCGCCGATCGTGACGCTGCCGTGGCCCTTTTCGATGACGCAGTTGCCCTCGCAGAGCCGGTCCTGCGGGCAGATGCGGCCGCAGATCTCGGGGAAATTGTTGGTGGCCGAGGAGACTTCGTACGCCTCCTCCAGCCGCCCCTCGGCGGTGAGCTTCAGCCAGTCGGGAATGTTGTTGTGCAGCGGGCAGTGCACCGAGCAGAACGGCACGCCGCATTGCTCGCAGCGGCTCGACTGGGCGCGCGCGCCGTCGGTCGAGAAGCGGCGATAGATCTCGTCGAAATCGGCGCGGCGCTCGGCGACGGCGCGCTTGTCCGGCGTCCGCTGCGGCAGGCGCACGAATTGCTGCATGCGGTCCGGCATGGTCGCCTCCCTCCTGCTGCGCCGGGGCGCCTTCGGGTTGTCAAGGGCAAGACGGGTCGATCGTCTCCCGTCAGACTATAAGCAGTGCAGCAAAACCGCACCAACGGAAATGCGGCCCTGAAGGTCAGCGAGACTGCCCTGCTTCCATGCGCCCGACGCAGGGCTTGGCCGGGAGGCCGGCCGGCTGCCAGGAATCAGGTCCGATCCGGTACTTTCTCTGGCATCAGCGGCTCGCGTCGCCGGCCGCCGCCCGGCTGATAGCGGCGAAGATAGTCCGGAACGATCAGTTCGACCGGCGTCGGCACGATGCCGAGCGCGGAGAGGCCCGGCAGCCCGGAATCGGCGATGTTGTCGCGGGCGAGCAGCAGCAGCTGGTCGCGGGTGAAAGGCTTGCCGGGCAGCCGCTCGGCGATCGCCGCCTGCAGCCGGATGAGGCCGAGCGGCATCTCGACCAGCCGCCGGCGGCGCTGCGTCTCCTTCAGGACCCATTGCAGGATCTCGCGGAAGCTTGCCACCTGCGGGCCGCCGAGCTCGTAGGTCTGGCCCGGCGCGTCGGGCCGCTCCAGCGCCGCCATCACCGCATCGGCGACGTCACCGACATAGACCGGCTGGAACTTGGTATCGCCATGGATCACCGGCATCACCGGCAGCATCCGCGCCATGGCGCCGAAGCGGTTGAAGAACTGATCCTCCAGTCCGAACACAACCGAGGGGCGGAGGATCGTGGCGGCCGGGAACGCCTCCCGCACCCCGGCCTCGCCGGCGGCCTTGCTGCGCGCATAGAGGCTAAGGCTTTGCGAGTCGGCGCCGATCGCCGAGACGTGCACCAGCCGCTCCACCCCGGAGGCGGCGGCGGCGCGGGCGATCCGGGCCGCGCCCTCGCCCTGGATGCGCTGGAAATCACCGCGGCGCCGCTCGGCCAGGATGCCGACCAGGTTGACCACGACGCCGGCCTCCTCGACCGCGCGCTGCACCGTCGCCTCCTGCGCCAGCGAGGCGAACAGCGGCACGATCTGGCCGACGCGGCCCATCGGCTTGAGGAACATCGCCCCTTCCGGGTCGCGCACCGCGACGCGCACGACGCGGCCCTGCGCCGCCAGGCGCTTGACCACGTAGCGTCCGATGAAGCCGGAGCCGCCGAAGACGGTTGCGACGCTGTGCCCGTTCATGCCCACCCCCGCTCGCATCCGCGCGTGGGGCCGCATCCGCGTCCACCCCGGGCGGATCGCCCGCCTGCCTGATACGCGTGGCGCGCATCCCCCTCAAGCTCTCCCGCAGCATTCGCGCTGCCGCGCTATGCCGGTCGGCCGCGTCGCGCGTGCGCCCGGCGGGCGCGGCGGCAGCCGGGGCCGCTACGGGGCGGCGGCCTCGGCGTCCGTGTCCTCGCGACGCGCGGTGCGGCGGGCGGCGAGGAAGCGTTCCATGCGCGCCAGCTCGGCATCGAGGGCGCGGCGGAACGCGGCGCTGCGCGGCGCGCGGCCGGCATAGCCGAGCGACGCCTCGATCCGGCCCTCCCTGAGCGCGACATTGGCCCAGCCGATCACCGCATCGCCCCAGAGCAGCGGCATCGCGTAATAGCCGAGCTGCCGCCGGGCCGGCGGCACATAGGCCTCGAACCGGTACTCCCAGCCCCAGAGATGCGCGAAACGGCGGCGGTCCCAGACCAGCGGGTCGAACGGCGCCAGCAGGCGGACGTCGCGCGGCACCGGGCCGTCCGGCCGGTCGCCGGACGCCGCCGGCCAGAGATAGGTCTCGCCCTCGACCACCGCCCGCTCGAGCGCGCCGCGGCGCAGCGCCGTCTCGATCACCGGCGCGATCGCGCGGAGATCGGGATTGCGCTGTGCCACCAGCGCCAGCGCACCCCGCAGGCTGACCGCGGAGACCGGCGCCAGGATGCCGGCCAGCAGCAATACGATGCGCTGCAACCGCTCGGTCGGATCGAGGGAGGCGGGCGGCGGCGTCGCCGGCGCGTAGATGCGGATGCCGTCGCGCCGCGCGACGACGCGCAGCAGGCCGTAATGCCGCAGGCTCTCCAGCGCCCGCGTCGTCGCCTTGGAGAAGCCGCCCCAGCCGTTGACGGCGCGATCGCGGCCGAAGCGCTGCTCCAGGTCGCGCGGATGCGTCGGGCCGTGCGCGCGCACGAAGGCGAGCACCTCGGCGGCGAGGCCGGCGGGCGCGTGCGGGCCGGCGCTTTCCGGGTCGTGGCGCGGGTGCAGCAGGGCGCGGGTCTCCGGCGGCATGAAGCCGTAGGCATGGAGAAAATCCTCCTCCAGCCCGAGCCGGGCGAAGCCGCGGTCGAGATCGCCGGCGCGGTAGCCACGGACGCGGTGGCGCAGGATCAGGTCCTGCGCGCGCGCGGGGGCGCGGATCGGATCGGCCTGCACGAAGCCGAGCCGGTCGATGGCCTCGGCCAGGGTTGCGGGCGGGAACAGCGTCGCGTGCCGCGCGCGGGCGCGCAGCCGGTCGAGGGTGAGGCCGGAGGTCATGCAGCGGCGGAGCGTGGCAGGCGCCGGCGGGCCGGGCAACGTGGGGGTGGGGTCTGCGCGGCCGGGTGGCGCCGGGCCGGTGAGCAGGGCGCGGCCTTACGCCGTCTGCTCCCCGGGCGTGTCGGGTCGGGACCGACGGAGCGGCAGCGCGCGGAGCGACGCGGGGCCGGTGACCGTATCAGGCGATGTTCGTAGTATTCCCGGAACCCTTGATCTGCGCCGCCTTTGCCCCGGGGCCGCTGACGGTTTGGGTCATGGTATCGCCGCCGGCGGCACCGGCCGGCAGCAGCGCGCGGAGTTCATCGGCGAGCGCCGGGTTCGCCGCCAGCGTTTTCGCGAGTTGCTTGCGCAGGTCTGCGGCGTTGTCCTCGCTCCCCGGATCGGCGGCGAGGTCATCGAGCGCCGCCTGCGCCCGCCCGCCAAGCTTGTCCCGCATCCAGCCGAGCAGCCGCCCGCCGGCGTCGACGGCCTCCTCGCCCATCTTCTTCGCCGCTCCCTCGCCGGCCTTGGCGAAATAGGGCGCGAGCGCCGCGACGGCGGCCGAAGCGAGGGTAAGCGGGTCCATGCGTCGTGCTCCTCCTGTCAGAGTGCCGCGAACCGGATGCGGCCGGGGATGGCGGGTATCGCGGCGGCGCGACAGCGGGAACTGCCGGTCACACGCTGGGTGCGACTGCGAGCGCCGGGCCGGGCTCCGCCAGGCGCCTCTCGCCTCGTGGCATCATTGGTCTGGCTTCATGGCGGCGAGCTTCTCGGCAATCGGTCCGAGCAACCCGGCATCCGGTTCCCGTCCGGCCAGTTCGCATCGGCGGGCGTAATCTTGCGTGTAGGCCGCCATGGCCCGGCCGAATGCGGCGGGACTGGCAT
>DATJSJ010000167.1:0-5471 GCA_035504175.1 Acetobacteraceae bacterium | reverse complement strand
GCCCATGATCGACGGCCCGCGGCGGATCCAGCCGCGCAGTCGCGGCACGACATGCGCGTTGGTCAGGCCCAATCCCGTCACGTGCAGCACCACCGTCGCCAGGATCAGCGGCAGGCCCCATAGCCAGTCGAAGCGCCAGGGGGCGAGTTCGGCGGCGCTCACCCGATCAGTCCCTCAGCCAGGCGAGCCGCCGCGGCGCGGAGCGACGACGTGACCACGCCGGGCATTCCGACGCACGGATCGGGCAGCGACCTGACCGTCAGCGCGCGCTGCCGGAGAACACGCGGCCGCGCCCGGAATTCAATGCGCTGGCTCGACCGCGACCAGCACCGCGGCCGTGGAAATCGCGGTGATCGTGTCGCCGACCTTGACCATCGGCAGGCTCCGCTGGCCCGCCGGGGTGACCACGTCGATGGTGCGGACCGGACCGCCTTCGGGGCTCACCACCTGCACCTGGTGCGCCGCCTGGTCGATGCCGACCACGAGGCCGGTCACCACCAGCCGGGCGCCCGCCGCGCCGGCCGGCATCTCGCCCGGAGCGGCGCGGGCGGCGCCGGTGGTCAGGCTGTTGCGCGGCGTCCTGGTCCCGCGCGGCGACAGCACATAAGTGACGGAGGCGTGGTAGTGCGCGATCACGGTGTCGCCCGGCTTGACCTGCGCCAGGTTCCGCACGGTGTCCGGCACTTTCAGCGTGACCACCCCGCCGCGCGGTCCGACCAGTGTCACCTGCCGTTGGGCGAGATCGACCGATTGCACCGTTGCCCGCTCGGTCACGGTGTCGCTCTGGCCGATTCCCGCCATGCCCGAAGCCTGCGCGCGGGCCGGCGCGGCGGCGGGGGGCGCGGCCAGCAGCAGCGCCGCCAAAATGGCCCCGGCCGCCGCCGGAACGGCGCGGCGTCCCCTCGCGCCCCAGATTGACCGGTTGATCGCTCGTGCCGTCGCCGATCCGGCGTTGCGCAGTTTCGTCATTCATTCCTCCCCTGTTTTGCCCAGAGCCGTTTCAGGCCGACTGTCTCAGCCTGAAACGGCTCCAACCCGTTGTCTGAAAGCGTGAGTCACGCTTCCGGCGATTCCGCCTTCAGCGATCATGCTCTGGTAACGAAGAAGCCGCCGCATCATCGCGGCAATCTCGGGCGGATCTTCGACGTCACCGGTTCGAGCCGACGCCGTGATCGCCCGCTCGGTGCGGCGCGGCGCGGCGATGCGCACGGTCATTGCGCCATGCGTATCAGGACTTCGTCGCCTCCGACGCTCAGCATGCCGCCCGACTGCGTGCCCGTCACGTGCAGCACGACGCCGGCCTTGTTCTTCAGCCAGAGGTCGCTCGTGCTCGCGGTGTTGAGGCCGTTGCTGCCGGTCCCCTGCCGATAGGCTCCCGGGAAGTCGGCGACCTTGGTCAGATTGTAGACCTCGCCCTGCGCTTCGATCTTGTCGAGGCCGACCCCGGCCACCATCGTGCCGAAGATCCGGAACGGATAGGTCTGGCCCTGGAAGTCCAGCGTGCCGCCGCCGAGCGTCGCGCCGCTGACGAAGGTCTCGTGCAGCTGCACCGTGCCGACCGGCGACATCCCGGCGACGCTCTGCGGCCCCGGCGGCGGCGTGGTCACGTTGCAAGCGGCCAACGGCAGCAGCAGCAGCGCCGCCGCGACGAAGCCGGACCGGCGACGAGGAGCCGCTTCAGCGGCGGTCGAGGATGACATTGGGTGCGTTCCTGGTTTGATGTTCGGCGGCGGCCGGGAATCCAGACGGTGCAATCGGGGGTGAGAACAGGCCCGTACGTCGTGGTGTCGCAGCGAACGGTCCGGCCGAGACGCGCGAAGCACACACTCGCTCGTCGGTGCGTCGAAGCCGGGACTTCGGTCGAGGCGGCGGTTTGCGGCCGTGGCGTCGGCCCGACCCCACGCGCCGCCATCAGCGCTGCCTACCTCGGTCACGGCGCCGCGCCGAAAATGCCGACGGGGCCACGGATCGACCGCGCCGCGCGCGCCGGGCGAGGCTCGGGCGAACCTGCCGTCATTCTGCACGCTGCGGACATGCTCCTCCCCAAGCAGCGTGATTCGTCTCAGGTCGGGGCGCGAGGTCCTGGAGAACCGGCTGAAGTCACCCGTGCATCCCGTGTCGCCGGCAATCGGCCCGCATACCCTTGGACACTTCATATCCGAAACCAAGCAGGACGCGAACCATGGATTCGCATTGCAGGGTCCCGGTCACCGATCCGGCGCCGCAATCGAGAGTCGCCGCCGCCGACGACGCGGGAATGCCGCGGACCGGCGTCCGGAAAGACGCCGCTTGCCATTACTGGCAAGCCGGGACCCGCTCGGCGGCCCGTGGCCAACCGCGGCGGCGCGATCTGGCCGGACGCGCGACGCGGGCAGGGGTGCGCCGCCGCGCCGCCTTGCCGCCGCCCGAGGATCGCGCGCGCAGCGATCCGGCGGCGGCGCTACAGCATCCGCTTCCAGCGTAGCAGCCCGAGCGTACCGAGGATGGCCAAGAGACAGGTCGCGGCGGCGTAGAGCGTGCCGTGTCGCACGGCGTCGCCCGACCAGAGCAATCCGCCGGTGTTCATGCCGAAGAAGCCGGTGACGAAGGTCGCCGGCATGACCACCGTGGTGACGATCGAGACGATGTAGAGACGCCGATTGGTCTCCTCGGCGAGCCGCGTCGTCAGCTCGTCGTGCAACGAGCGCGCCCGGTCGTGCAGCGCCACGATGTCGTCGAGCGCGTCGTGCAGGCCGCGGGTTGCGGTTTCGTGGCCGTGGCCCTGCACCCAGTCGGGCATGTCCTCATCCTCGGCGTGCAGGGCACGGGCGAGCGGGGTGAGGGCGCGCTTCAGCCGCGTCGCCTCGCGCCGCACCTGGCCAAGCCGACCGCCGAGATCGGCCAGGCGCCCGGGATCACGGTCCGAGATCAATGCGTCCTCCACCGCATCGAGTTCGCCGCCGAGATCGGCCAGACGCTCCCGCACCTCGCGCGCGAATTCGGTAATGCAGATATTGATCAGGGCAGCCGGCGAGCCTGGTTCGAGACCGTCGCGCACCCGCTCCCACAGATGCACCAGCGTGCGGGTGGCGCGGCGCCGCCCGGTGATCAGCCGGTTCGGCGTCATGGCGAAGCGCCAGCACACCAGGTCGTATTCCTCGGCGTCGCCGGTGCGCGCATAGGCCGGGATCACGCCCGCCACCGCGCTGTCGTCGAGGACGATCCGCGGACTCTCATCGGCGCCGGTGAGCACGTGGCGCGCAAAGGCCGGCAGCGTCGCGTCCGCCTCGAGTGCCGCGCGGGCGTTGGCATTGACCAGGTCGAAATGCGTCCAGTCCCAGGCCCCGCCCTCGCCTCTGGCGGCGAAGCTCAGTGCCCAGGACAGGCCGTCAACCTCCGCCGGCTTGAGTTCGATCTCCACCATCGATGCCTCCGCCACTTCGCGGCAGGGCACGCACTATAGGGCAGGACGCCGCCGCCGCCGCATCCGCCCTGGGTGAAAGTCGCATGTCAGGCGGTGCGGCCGGGCCGGTCTGCAGTTTCCGCCGCACGCCGTGGGCAAGCGGGCGCCGCCGGGCCGCCGGCGCGCCTCACGCCGCGAACAGCATCTCCACGTCGGATTCCGTCATCGCCAGCGCGGTGCCGCGCTCGGCGCCGAGAATGCTCGCGACCAGCGCCTGCTTGCGCGCCTTCAGTTCGGTCATCTTCTCCTCGATCGTGCCGGAGGTGACCAGCCGGTGCACGAACACGGCGTTGCGCTGGCCGATGCGATGCGCGCGGTCGGTTGCCTGGTCCTCGACGGCCGGGTTCCACCACGGATCGTAATGGATCACCGTGTCGGCGGCGGTGAGGTTCAGCCCGACGCCGCCGGCCTTCAGGCTGATCAGGAACAGCGGCACCGCGCCGGACTGAAAGCGCGCGACCGGCGTCGCGCGGTCGCGCGTGTCGCCGGTCAGCAGCACGTAGCCGATCCCCTCCGCGTCGAGCGCCGCCTGGATCAGCGCCAGCATGCTGGTGAATTGCGAGAACAGCAGGACGCGCCGCCCCTCCTCCAGCAGCTCGGGCAGCTTTTCCATCAGCCGGTCGAGCTTCGCCGATCCCGCCTTCGTCGCCTTGGCCGAGGTCAGCTTCAGCAGCCGCGGGTCGCAGCAGGCCTGGCGCAGCTTCAGTAGCGCATCGAGGATGATGATGCCGGAGCGGGCGAGGCCGCGCTCGGCGATGGCGCTGCGAACCCGCGCATGCATGGCGAGGCGGATGCCCTCGTAGATGGCGCGCTGGCCGGATCCGAGCTCCACCGCCTCGGTGATCTCGGTCTTGGGCGGCAGCTCGGCCACCACCTCCTGCTTGGTGCGGCGGAGCAGGAACGGGGCGACGCGGCGGGCGAGCAGGCGGCCGCGCTCGGCATGGCCCGCCTTCTCGATCGGCGTGCGGAAGTGGCGCTGGAAATGGGCGCGGTCGCCGAGCAGGCCGGGCATCAGGAAGTCGAACAGCGACCAGAGCTCGCCGAGATGGTTCTCCATCGGCGTGCCGGTGAGGCAGAGCCGCTGCCCGGCGCGCAGCCGGCGCGCCAGCACCGAGGTCGTCGCCGCCGGGTTCTTGATCGACTGCGCCTCATCGAGCACGACGAGGTGCCAGTCGCGCGCGGTCAGCGTCGCCTGGTCTCGGAACAGCAGCGGATAGGTCGTGATCACCAGGTCGCTGTCGTCGATCGCGGCGAAGCGCTCCTTGCGGTCGCCGCCGTGCAGTGCCAGCACGCGCAGGTCAGGCGCGAAACGCGCCGCCTCGGCGCACCAGGTGGCGACGACGCTGGTCGGGCAGACCACCAGCGCCGGGTGATCGAGCCGCCCGGCCGCGCGCTCGATCGCGACATGCGCCAGGGTCTGGACCGTCTTGCCGAGCCCCATGTCGTCGGCGAGCACGCCGCCCAGCCCGCCCTCGCGCAGGAATTGCAGCCAGTCGACGCCGCGCGCCTGGTACGGCCGCAAGGTCGCACGGAAATCCGCCGGCACCGCGCTCGCCGGAATGCCGGCCCGGTCGTGCAGCCGCCGCGCCAGGTCGCGCAGCGCATCGGCGCCGCGCCAGACCATCCCGGCCTCGATGCCGGCGGCCTCGAGCCGCGCCAGTTCGGCGAAGCGGCTGCGCGGCAGGGCGAAGCCGTCGGCATCGGCCGGGAGGTCGCCGGCGCCGAACAGCTCGAACAGGATGGCGAGCGTCGGGCGGATCGCCGCCATCGGCAGCGTCAGCAGCCGCCCGTCCGCGAGCGGCAGCAGCAGCGGCTGCGCGGCCTCGTCCTCGGCGGCCGAGGCGTCGAGCAGCCCGGCGAGGTCGGCGCGCCGGATCAGCTCGAGTAGCGGTGGCACGAGATCGACCCGGGCGCCGTCGACCACGACGCCAAGCTCGAGCTCGAACCAGTCGATCCCCGTCCGCTCCTGCAGTGCCGCCTCGACCGGCCCGTCCGGTGCCACCAGGCGCAGCGGGAAATCCGCCGCGGT
>DATJSJ010000166.1:0-34723 GCA_035504175.1 Acetobacteraceae bacterium | reverse complement strand
CCACGGCACGACGTTGAACGGCGCGCCCGCGCGCACCCGCGCCTGTCCGACCCTGGCCGCGGCGCAGGCGAGCACGATGGGCTACGACACGTTCTGCCGGCAGGCCGCGCCGCATTTGCAGCCGCTGCGCCGCACCTGCGCCGGGCTGGTGACCGCCGATTCGTTCTACGTCTTCGGCCTGCTGGCTTCGGGCCATGTCGACCTCGTCGCCTCGGCGGGATTCGCCCTGCATGATTACGCGGCGCTCGATGCCATCGTCCGGAATGCCGGCGGCGCGATGACCGACTGGCAGGGCCAACGGCTTGGGCTGCACTCGGATGGCAGCGTGCTCGCGGTGGGCGATGCCGCGCTGCTGGCGCCGGCCATGGCCCTGCTCGCGGGCGGGACTGCGGACGGGGCCTGATCGGGGAAGCGCGGCGTCGCCGCCGGAATACGGTCGCTCCGGCCGGGCCCGGCGATCGTGGCCGAGCCTTTTGTCTTCAGGCCATGATCCACGCCCTCGGTGCTTCCACCTCGAGCATGATCGACCGCTAGGCGCCGCCGCCCGGGTCGGATCCGCCGTGTTGCCGATGCGAGGCCGCGGAACTGGGTGCGAGAAGTCGGCTCAGCAGGCGACGCCGTTGGACCGGCGCAGCAGCACGAAACCGGCTTCCTGCAGCAGGTGCAGGAACCGCTCCGCCGCGGCGCGGGCGGAACGGCCATCATCCGCCGCGTCCGCTTTCCCGCCCTGCGGCTGCAGCGCGCTGCCGAGCGACTGCGCCACCTCGGCCGGCGTCGCCGGGCGCAACTCGCCGCTGCCCAGCAGCGCCGCCGCCGGCGGGGCCGCGCTGGGCGCGGGCTCAGCCACCCCGCGGGCGGCGCGGCCACCCGGCCGGGCCCGCCGCGGACCGACCGGACCGGCCCCGGAAGCCTCGCCCTCGCGCAGCGCCGCCTTCAGCACCTCGGCGCTCTCGGTCAGAAAGCTCGACTCCGCGTCCAGCCCCATCTCATGCGCCTGGCGCGATGCCTCCCCAAGCGTCCGCAGCAATTCCTGCGTCCAGGCCGGGCCGAGCGGCACCCAGCGCCAGTCGGTGAGGATCGTATCGATCGTCGCCGCGCGTTCCTCGTTCGAACGGGTGGTGACGGCGATGTTCTCGAGCGATGCGAGGGCGGAGCTTGGGTCCAGCATGGGTTCCGAACGATCTGAAACGTCAATGCAACGTTGTCATGCCGCCACTCTACGCGCCGTGATTGAGCGGCGAACGCACCGTGAAAAGTTCCGAGCCGAAGCGGGGAGGGTCAAACAACCGGCGCAACTGTAACCATTTAGCACAGCGATCCTCCGACCGCACGCGGACCGATCCGCCCCAGGACCGAGCGTCCGGGAGCCTTCGCACCGCCCGTCGCCGCCGGCGGGCGGGGCCGGACAGGCCCCTGCCCGCCGCCCGGCGCCCGTCAGTAGGCGTAGCCGTACGGGGCGGCATAGGCCGGTGCGCCATAGACATAGGGCGTGGCGTAGTACGGTGCCGGCGGCGCATAGGCGGGCGGCGGCGGCGCATAGTAGACGGGCGGCGGCGCCGCTCCGAGCGCCAGGGCGCCCAGGCCGAGCCCGACGATCGCCCCGGCCACCGCGGCGCCGGCGCCCCAGCCCTGGCCGCCATGGCCGTGCCAACCGCCGCCGTGCCACGCAGGCTGGCCGTGCCATCCGCCATGACCACGCCAGCCGCCATGGTCGTCGGCCCGCGCCGCCGGGGCCAGAGCCAGGCCGGCGAACAAAGCCCCGGCAATGGCTAGTCGTGTCGTGCGGACCATGCGTGCCTCCAATCGAAGTGGGGTCCCGACCGGGGATGACCGGCGACCGCCGGCGACCGATCGGTCAGTGTCGACCGGATCAATGCGCATGGGTCGTGGCGGGTTTCTGTCAGCCCGATGGAATCACGCGGGCACCGCGCCCGGGTCGCCTCGCTTCGGCGGGTCCGGCCCGGTTCCCTCCGGCGCCGCCTCCAATGCCAGCGCACGGGCATACACGGCGCGGCGCGGCAGCCCGGTCGCCGCGGCGACCAGCGCCGCCGCGTCGCGCAGGCTGTGTCCCGCCCTGGCCTGCCGGATCGCCGCGTCGAGGTCTGCCACCCCGGCCTCCGCGTCGCCCGGTCCGACCAGGACGATGATCTCGCCCCGCGCCGCCTGGGCGGCGTAGTGCGCTGCCAGCGCCGGCAGGCTGCCGCGCCGTACCTCCTCGAACTGCTTGGTCAGTTCGCGCGCGACCGCTGCCGGGCGCTCCCCGAACAGCGCCGCCAGATCGGCCAGCGTCTCGGCCAGGCGATGCGGCGCCTCGTGCCAGATCAGCGTCGCCGACAGCCCGGCCTGCTCCGCCGCGCGCAGCCGGCCGAACGCCGCCCGCCGCGCCGCCGGCCGCGGCGGCGGGAAGCCGAGCACCAGGAACGGCAGCGGTGGCAGGCCGGAGAGGGTGAGTGCCATCACCGCGGCGTTCGGCCCGGGCACAGCGAGCGGCTCGAAACCGGCGGCGATCGCCGCCCGCACCAGGGGAAAGCCGGGATCGGACAGCAGCGGCGTCCCGGCGTCCGACACCAGCGCGATCCGCCGCCCGGCGCGCAGCATGTCCAGCACGGCGGGGATGCGCGCCGGTTCGTTGTGCTCATGTAGCGGTGCCGTGCGCCCGGCGATACCGTGCGCCGCAAGCAGACGGGCGGTGACGCGGGTGTCCTCGCACAGGATCAGGTCGGCGTCGCGCAGCGCCTGCAGCGCGCGCGCGCTGATGTCGCCGAGATTGCCGATCGGCGTGGAAACCAGCACAAGCGCGGCACGGCCGGCCGGCACCGCCGCTTCGGAAGCGGCGGCGGGGGAAGGAGCAGAGCATGCGTCGTCGGGCATTCATTCTCCTGGGCGCGAGCCTGCCGCTTGCCGCCTGCGTCGAATCTGCGCCTCCGGTCTACCCGCCGGGGCCGACCAGCCTGGGACAGCCGGGCCTCGCCCCCGGCGCGCCGGCGCCGCTGCCGGGCGCCGCCACGCCGATCCCGGCCGGCCCGCATGTCGCGCTGCTGCTGCCGCTCAGTGGTGACAATGCCACCCTGGCCCAGACGTTGCAGCAGGCGGCGCAGCTCGCGCTCGGCGGACCCGGCGCGCCCGGGCTGGACGTGCGCGACACGATGGGCACGCCGGAGGGCGCGGCCGCCGCCGCGCGCCAGGCGCTCGCGACCGGCGCGACGCTGATTCTGGGCCCGCTCACGGCGCCGGAGACGGCGGCGGCAGCGCCGCTCGCCCGTGCGGCCAACGTGCCGGTGCTCGCCTTCACCAGCGATCCGTCGCAGGCGCAGCCGGGGGTCTGGGTTATGGGCATCACGCCGGCACAGCAGGTGCGCCGGCTGGTCGCGGCGGCGCAGGCCGATGGCCGCAGTCGCTTCGCCGGCCTGCTCGAGGCGGACGCATTCGGCAATGCGCTGACCGAGGCGCTGACTGGCAGCCTGGCCGAGGTCGGCCTGCCGGCGCCCGACATCCGCCGCGTCGATCCGGGTTTCTCCAGCCTCAACACCACCCTGGCGGATCTGTCCGACTTCACCGACCGCCGCGCCGCGATCGAGGCGCACGCGCATCCGACGTCCGGCAGCGAGCCGCCGCCGGTGCCACCGCCGCCCTTCGACGCGCTGCTGGTCTCAGCCGTCGGCCCGCACGCCCTCGAGCTGGCGCCGCTGCTCGCCTATTACGGCATCGGCGCGCCGCAGGTCCGGGTGCTCGGGCCGGGGCTTTGGGCATCGCAGGTCAGCCGTCTCGGCAGCCTCGCGGGTGCCTGGTATGCCGATCCCGACCCGGCGGCGGAGCAGGGCTTTCAGCAGCTCTACGCCGCCCGCTACGGCAGCCCGCCGCCCCGGTTGGCCTCGATCGCCTTCGACGCCGCGGCGATCGCCAGGGTCCTCGCGGCGCAGGGCGGCCCCGGCTATCCCCTCGAGGCCCTCACCCGCCCGGACGGCTTCTCCGGCGCCAACGGCCTGCTGGTGCTGCTTCCGGACGGGCATGTCCGGCGCGGGCTTGGCGTGTTCGAGATCGAGAGCGACGGGACGGCCCGCATGGTGCAGCCGCCGCCGACCAGCCTGACCGGTTCCGCGAGCTGACCCGGATGCGCAGGGCGGCGGTCGGTTCCGGCTGAAGCGGCGCCGTGCTGCTCGCCAGGTTGCTCGCTGCCACCTGCCTCGTGGTCGCGGCGCCGGTCGCGGTGCTGCTGGCGCTGCTCGCAACCGGGGTGGCCGCGAAGCCGGTCGCGCTCGGAATTGCCGTCGTGCTCGCGGCCGGACTGTTGCTGGTGCTGCTCTGGGCGCGTGACATCGCCCGCGTGCAGGCGGCGTTGCGGCTCGCCGTGGCCGACCCGGCCGCGGGTCTGGCGCGGCGGCCGCCCCGGCCGCGCCTGGCACCGCTCGCGGTCGTTGCCGAGGAGATCGGCCGGCTGGCCCGCACCGCCTCGGAACAGGCGAGCCAGGTCGGCCGTCTGCGACGCGCCGATCAGGGCATCGTCGAGCACCTGCCCGACCCGCTGCTGGTGCTGGGCGCCGATCGCGGCGTCCGGCGCGCCAATGCCGCGGCCCGCGCGGCGTTCCGCGGTGACATCGCCTCGGTGCTGCGCCACCCCGGCCTGCGGGCGGCGATCGATCGCGGCCTGGCGCAGGGGGCCAGGCAGACCGCCCAGGTGACGCTGCCGCTGCCGGTCGAACGGGAACTGGCGGCGACGGTGCTGATCCTCGACCCGCCGCTCGCCGATGGCGGGCAGATCGTGGTGGTGCTTGCCGACCGCACCCGCGAGCGCGCGGTCGAGCGGATGCGGGCGGATTTCGTCGCCAATGTCAGCCACGAGCTGCGCACGCCGCTCGCCAGCCTGATCGGCTTCATCGAGACGCTGCGCGGTGCGGCGGCCGACGACCCACCCGCCCAGGCGCGCTTCCTCGGCATCATGGCCGAACAGGCCGGGCGCATGAACCGGCTGATCGACGATTTGCTCGGCCTCTCCCGCATCGAACTGACCGAGCATCAGCGCCCGGCCGGCCAGGTCGATCTCGCGAGCCTCATCCCGCGCATCGCCGCCGGCTTCGAACCCGGCCTCGACGCCCGCCGCATGCGGCTGGAGCTCGACGTGACGCGACCCCTGCCGGTCGTCGAGGGCGATGCCGACCAGCTCGCCCAGGTGCTGCAGAACCTGATGGACAATGCGATGAAATACGGGCGCGAGGGCGGCACGGTACGGGTCGCGGCCGCAGCCGCGCAGGGTGAGCGATGGCCGGCGCGGCCCGGCATCGTGCTGGCAGTGAGCGACGACGGGCCCGGCATCGCGCGCGAGCATCTGCCGCGGCTCACGGAGCGGTTCTACCGCGTCGACAAGGGGCGGTCGCGGGCGGTGGGCGGGACCGGTCTCGGTCTTGCCATCGTCAAGCACATCGTCAACCGGCACCGCGGGCAGTTCCAGATCGACAGCGTGGAAGGTCAGGGATCGACGTTCCGGGTGTGGCTGCCGGTGGCGGAGCCGCAACCCGGAGCATTGCCCCCGGGCGGGTTCGCGGCGCGCGAGCGCGGCGGGCACCCGACCGCCGGGGCCTGAGGGTCCGGCCTTCACCATCGGTTGGGGGGCCTGTTCGGCGGCAGGGAGGCTGGGCTAGCCTCGCGCACGCAATCAACGATCGGACAGGCAGCCATGTTGCGCGGCATCCCGCCTCTGCTTACCCCCGATCTGCTGCACGCCCTCGCCGCCATGGGACACGGCGACCGCATCGCGATCGTCGACGCCAATTTTCCGGCAGCAGCACTGGCACAGCGACTGGTGGAACTGCCGGGCGTGGACGCCTCCGCCGTGCTCGAGGCGGTGTTGACGCTGATGCCGCTCGACGACTTCATCCCCGATCCTGCCTGCGTGATGCAGGTGGTGGGCGATCCGCATGAAGTGCCGGACGCGGTGCGCGATTTCACCACCATCCTGGCGCGGCACCGCGCCGGCGGCCCGACCGGGCTGGAGCGCCACGCCTTCTACCGCACGACCGAAAACGCCTTCGTGGTGGTGCGCACCGGCGAGCGCCGGCTGTACGGCAACATCCTGCTCAGCAAAGGGGTGATCCGGCCCTGAGACGCGCGCCGACCGTCACGGCGGTGTCGTTGACGCGAGGGGGTCGGCGGGTGCTGAGTCGTAACCAGAGCCCGGATGGCGCCGATTTGACAGGGCGGCCCCGGTCGCCGACATCCCGCCTGAAGGTCCGGCGCCGCCCCGGATGCCGCGTGGTTCAGCATCGAAGGACAGATCGATGACCAAGGATATCGACGCACTCGCCATCGACACCATGCGGACGCTGGCGATGGACGCGGTGCAGAAGGCCAATTCGGGCCATCCGGGCACGCCGATGTCGATGGCGCCGGTCGCCTATACGTTGTGGCAGGAACGGCTGCGCTTCAACCCGGCGAACCCGGTCTGGCCGGATCGCGACCGCTTCGTCCTGTCCTGTGGCCACGCCTCGATGCTGCTCTACACGCTGCTGCACCTGACCGGCACGCGGGCGGTGGCGCGCTACCAGGTGAAGGACAAGCCGAGCGTCTCGCTCGACGACATCAAGCAGTTCCGCCAGCTCGACAGCTCCACGCCGGGCCATCCCGAGTACCACCTGACCGGCGGCGTCGAGGCGACCACCGGCCCGCTCGGCCAGGGTGTCGGCATGAGCGTCGGCATGGCGATCGCCGAGCGCTGGATGGCGGCGCATTTCAACCGGCCGGATTTCCCCGTCGTCGATCACAACGTGTTCGTGCTGTGCAGCGACGGCGACATGATGGAGGGCATCTCGAGCGAGGCCGGCTCGCTCGCCGGCCATCTGAAGCTGTCCAATCTCTGCTGGATCTACGACAGCAACCGCATCTCGATCGAGGGACCGACCACGCTCGCCTTCACCGAGGATGTCGGCACCCGCTTCCTCGCCTTCGGCTGGAACGTGCTGCATGTGCGCGACGCCGAGAACCGGGCGGAGTTCCGCGCCGCACTCGCCGGCTTCGACCGCGAGCAGAGCCGGCCGACCATGATCATCGTGGAGAGCCATATCGGCTTCGGCTCGCCGCACAAGCAGGACACGCGCGAGGCGCATGGCGAGGCGCTCGGCGAGGACGAGGTGCGCCTGACCAAGCGCGTCTATGGCTGGCCGGAGGATGCGCATTTCCTGGTGCCGGATGGCGTCTACCAGCGCTTCCAGGACGGCGTCGGCGCCCGCGGTGCGGCGGCCGAGGCAGAGTGGAAGGCGATGTTCGAGCGCTACCGCGCCGCGCATCCCGACCTGGCAAGCCAGTTCGAGGCGATGCAGGTGCGCGACGTGCCCGAGGGCTGGGAGCACGCGATCCCGAGCTTCCCGGCCGATCCGGGCGGTATCGCCAGCCGCGATTCCTCGGGCAAGGTGCTGAACAAACTGGCGGAGACGGTGCCCTACCTGCTCGGCGGCGCCGCCGATCTGTCGCCGTCGACCAAGACCGACCTCAAGTTCAAGGAAGCCGGCGAGTTCGAGGCGGACAACTACGCCGGCCGCAACTTCCATTTCGGCATCCGCGAGCACGCGATGGGTGCCATCTGCAACGGCATGGCGCTGTCGAAGCTGCGGCCGTACGGCTCCGGCTTCCTGATCTTCTCGAGCTACATGCGGATGCCGATCCGGCTCTCGGCGCTGATGGAGCTGCCGGTCACCTGGGTGTTCACGCATGACAGCATCGGCCTCGGCGAGGACGGGCCGACGCACCAGCCGATCGAGCAGCTCGCGGCGCTGCGCGGCATTCCCGGGATGCACGTCATGCGCCCGTGCGACGCCAACGAGGTGGCGGAAGCGTGGCGGGTGGTGCTGCAATCCAAGCACGAGCCGTTCTCTCTGATCCTGAGCCGGCAGAAGCTGCCGACGCTGGACCGGTCGAAATACGGTGCGGCGAGCGGTGTGGCGCGCGGCGCGTACGTGCTCGCCGATCCGAAGGACGGACGGCCGGAGGTGATCCTGATCGGGACGGGCAGCGAAGTCTCGCTCTGCGTCGACGCGCATGAAGCCCTGGCGAAGGAGGGCATCCGCGCCCGCGTCGTGTCGATGCCGTGCTGGGAACTGTTCGAGAAGCAGGACCAGGCGTACAAGGACGAGGTGCTGCCGCCGGACATCATGGGGCGCGTCTCCGTCGAAGCGGCGGGGACGCTCGGCTGGGAGCGCTATGTCGGCATGCGCGGCACGATCATCGGCATGCGCACATTCGGCGCCTCGGCGCCGATCAAGATGCTGCTGGAGAATTTCGGCTTCACCGTCGAGAAGGTGGTCGCCGCGGCGCGCGCGCAGCGCGATCGCACGCGCAGCATGCGCCAGGCCGCCGAGTAGGAGGAGAATTCCATGAACCCGCTGAAGCAGCTCGAGTCCTGCGGCCAGTCGCCCTGGCTCGACTATGTCCGGCGCGACATCATCAGCAATGGCGAGTTGCGCACCCTGATCGAGCGCGACGGCCTGAAGGGCGTCACCTCGAACCCGGCGATCTTCGAGAAGGCGATCGGCCACAGCAATCTCTATGACGAAGACCTGAAGCAGTTCGAGGGCGCCGGGCATCACGACGTCTCCGAGATCTACGATCATCTGACGATCGAAGACATCCAGGCCGGTGCCGACGTGCTGCGCCCGGTCTACGACGCGACCGGTGGCCGCGACGGCTATATCAGCCTCGAAGTGTCGCCCTATCTCGCCAACGAGACGCAGCCGACGATCGAGGAGGCGGTGCGGCTCTGGGGGCGCGTCGACCGGCCGAACCTGATGGTCAAGGTGCCGGCGACGCCGGCCGGCATTCCCGCGATCCGCGAGCTGATCGGGCGCGGGCTCAACATCAACGTGACGCTGCTGTTCGGCGTGCCGGCCTACGAGCAGGTGGTCGAGGCGTATATCAGCGGCCTCGAGACGCTGGCGAAGGCCGGTGCCAACGTCTCGCGCACCGGCAGCGTCGCCAGCTTCTTCGTCAGCCGCATCGACAGCCTGGTCGACAAGAAGCTGGCCAAGACCGGCGACAAGGCGGCGATGGAGGCACTGCGCGGCAAGGTCGCGATCGCCAACGCCAAGCACGCCTATGAGCGCTACAAGGCGCTGTTCGCCGGCCCGCGTTGGGAGAAGCTCGCCGCCGCGGGGGCGAAGACGCAGCGTCTGCTCTGGGCCTCGACCAGCACCAAGGATCCGGCCTTCCCCGACACGCTTTACGTCGTCGAACTGATCGGCCGCGACACGGTCAACACGATGCCGCCGGCGACGATGGATGCGTTCCGCGACCACGGCACGATCAAGGCCGATGCGGTGGAGAAGGATGTCGACCAGGCGCATGCGACGATGGCGACGCTGGCCAAGGCCGGGATCTCGATCGACGAGGTCGCGTCCGAGCTGGTCGAGGACGGCGTGAAGCAATTCGCCGATGCGTTCGACAAGCTGCTCGCCGCGGTGGCCAAGGCGGCCAAGAACTGACCTGACGCCTGCAGTCATTGGGGTCCGGGGCCGTCCGGCCCCGGCGATCGGGGTCCCCATCGCGCTTGCGCGATGGGAGCCCGGCCAGGGGCGGAGCCCCTGGCCTTTCTTCTTTGGAGAGAGCGCCATGCCCGACGACCAGACTGCCGCGCCGCCCTCGCCCGCTGCCGCGCAGGTGGTGGCCGCCGCCCCCCGGCACGCGCCGAAGGAAGCCGATCCCTGTGCGATGGTGATCTTCGGGGCCGGCGGCGACCTCACCAAGCGTCTGGTCGTGCCGGCGCTGTACAATCTCTCCCGCACCGGCCTGCTGCCCGACCATTTTGCGCTGATCGGCGTCGATCTCGCCGCCGGCAGCACGGAGTTGTGGCGGGATCACCTGCACGAGATGCTGACGAGTTTTATCGGCAATCCCGCCTCCGAGTTCAATGTCGATGCGATCGAGGAGGAACCCTGGAACCGTCTTGCGTCCGGCATGCGCTATGTGCAGGGCAATCTGAACGATGAGGTGCTGTACCGGACGCTGCATGATGTGCTGTCGGAGGTCGAGCAGCAGCACGGGACCGAAGGTAACGTCATCTTCTATCTCGCGATCGCCGACCGCTTCTTCGGTCCGGTGGTCGATCAACTCGGCCGCTCGAAGCTGACCGACCAGCAGGAGGATGCGGACGGCAAGCCGCGCTTCTGGCGTCGGGTGGTGATCGAGAAACCCTTCGGCCACAGCTACGATTCGGCGCGCGAGTTGAACGCGCGCATCCTGCGCGTGCTGGAGGAGGACCAGATCTACCGGATCGATCACTTCCTGGGGAAGGAGACGGTCCAGAACATCATGGCCTTCCGTTTCGGCAACGGGCTGTTCGAGCCGATCTGGAACCGCGACCGCATCGACCACGTGCAGATCACGGTCGCCGAGACGGTCGGCGTGGAGCGGCGCGGCCGGTTCTACGAACAGACCGGTGCGCTCAGGGACATGGTGCCGAACCACGTGTTCCAGCTGCTCGCGATGGTAGCGATGGAACCGCCGGTCTGCTTTTCGGCGGACGAGATCCGCGACAAGAAGGCGGAGGTGTTCCGCGCCATGAAGGCGGCGCATCCGGAGGATGCGGTGCGCGGCCAGTACGGCGCGGGCGAGGTAGCGGGCCAGGCGGCCCAAGCCTACCGGGAGGAGCCGGACGTCGCGGCGGACTCCAACATCGAGACCTATGTCGCAATGAAGCTCGCGATCGAGAACTGGCGCTGGGCTGGCGTGCCGTTCTTCCTGCGCACCGGCAAGCACATGTCGAAGCGGACGACGGAGATCGCGATCCGCTTCAAGCAGGCGCCGTCCGCACCGTTCGAGGACACGCCGGTCGAGCGGCTCAGGCCGAACTGGCTCGTGCTGCAGATCCAACCCGATGAGGGGATTTCGCTGCAGTTCGAGGTCAAGCGGCCGGGTCCGGTGATGGACCTCGCCGCGGTCCGGATGGATTTCCGCTACAATGACTGGTTCCCGAAGGAGCCGAACGTCGGCTACGAGACGCTGCTCTACGACGTGATGCTCGGCGATGCGACGCTGTTCCAGCGCGCCGACATGGTGGAGGCGGGCTGGCGGGTGGTGCAGCCGGTGCTGGATCACTGGGGGGAGAAGCACGCCGAGTTCCCCAACTACGAATCCGGCAGCGACGGGCCCGAGGAGGCGGACGAATTGCTGGTGCATTACGACCGGCGCTGGCGACCCGTGGCCGCCCCGCCCGACGAGCACTTCCTCAACCGGACCAAGAAGCCATGAGCGGCGCGCGCGCGATCGACCTGCTGCTCGCCGATGTCGACGGCACGCTGGTGACGCAGGAGAAGGTGCTGACGCCGGAGGCGGTCGCCGCAGCGCGCGACCTGCGCGCCGCGGGCATTCGCCTTGCCGTCACCAGCGGCCGGCCGCCGCGCGGCATGGCGATGCTGGTCGAGCCGCTGGCGCTCGATGATGCCATCGCCGGCTTCAACGGCGGCGTGTTCGTCAATCCCGACCTGTCGGTGATCGAAAGCCGGCTGCTGTCGCGCGACGTGGCGGCGGAAGCGGTGCGGCTGATCACCGAAAAGGGCCTCGATGCCTGGGTCTATACCGAGCATGACTGGCTGATCCGCGACCCCAATGCGGCCCACGTGGCGCGCGAGGCCTGGACCGTGAAGTTCGACGCCAAGGTGGTGCCGGCCTTCACCGCCGAGCATTTCGCCAACACCGTGAAGGTGGTGGGCGTGTCGGACGACTACACGCGGGTGGCGGAGGCGGAGGCGGAGGCGCAGCGCGTGCTGGGCGAGCATGCCAGCGCCGCGCGCTCGCAGCCCTACTATCTCGACGTGACCAATCCGAACGCGAACAAGGGCGCCGTGGTGGACGCGCTGGCACGCATCTATGCGCTCGATCCCGCGCGCATCGCGACGATCGGCGACATGCCCAACGACGTGCTGATGTTCCGCCGCAGCGGCTTCTCCATCGCCATGGGCAATGCCAGCGACGAGGTGAAGGCGAAGGCGCACGCGGTCACCGACAGCAACGAGGAGAACGGCTTCGCCCGCGCGGTGCGCCGCTTCATCCTGGGCGGGGCGCCGGCCGGGGAGGCGCGGTCATGAGCCCGCCCACCCCTGCGATCGGCACGATCCGGGTGTTCGACACGCCGGCGACGCTGGCCGAAAGCGGCGCAAAGTTCCTGTGCGACCGCGCCGAACGCAGCCGCGGCCGCTTCGTCGTCAACCTCTCCGGCGGCTCGACGCCGAAGCGGCTGTACGAGGCCTTGGCCGTGCCGACGCTGCTGAAGCGCTTCCCATGGGATCGCACGCATTTCGTGTTCGGCGACGAGCGCTTCGTGCCGCCTGACGATCCCGACAGCAACGCGCACATGGCGACCGAGGCGTTGTTCGCGCGCGCGCCGGTGCCGCCCGACAACATCCACCGCGTCCCGACCGTGGGTGTCACGCCGGAGCAGGCGGCCGAGGAATATCAACGCACGCTGGTCTGGCTCTATGGCGGCGACGTGCTGGTGCCCGACCGGCCGCTGTTCGACGTGACCTTCCTCGGCGTCGGCGATGACGGGCACACCGCCTCGCTGATCCCGGGCCAGCCGGTGCTGCACGAGCGCACGCGCTGGGTCGCGCCGGTGGCGCATGGCCGGCCGGAGGTGCGGATCACGATGACCTATCCGGCGCTGGAGAGCAGCCGGGCGGTGGTGTTCCTGCTGACCGGCGAGGGCAAGCGCGCCATTCTCGACCGCCTGCTGTCCGGCGACGACACCGTGCCGGCCGGAAAGCTGCGGCCGCACGGTGAGACGCTCTGGTTCGCCGACCGCGCGGCGGCAGGACGCTGGGCCGGATGAGCGAGGCGGCCGAGGCCGGCAAGCGGGCCGCCGGCGAGGCCGCGGTCGCGCTGGTGCAGCAGGACATGCGCCTCGGGCTCGGCACCGGCTCCACCGTCCGATACGTGCTGGAGGCGCTGGGTCGCCGCGTGCGCGAGGAGGGGCTGCGCGTGGTCGGCATCGCCACCTCGCAGGCGACCGAGGCACGCGCCGGCGAGCTCGGCATCCCGATCGGCAGCTTCGCCGAGATCGCGGCGCTGGATCTGGCGATCGACGGCGCGGATGAGGTCGAGCGGCGCACGCTGGCGCTGATCAAGGGCGGCGGCGGGGCCCTGCTCCGGGAGAAGATCGTGGCCCAGCAGAGCCGCCGCTTCGTGGTCGTGGCGGATGCGTCCAAGATCGTTGCCGCGCTCGGCGAGCACATGGCACTGCCGGTCGAGGTGATCCGCTTCGGGCACGAGGCGACCGCCCGCCAGCTCGCCTCCCTTGGCGGCGCGCCGGTGCTGCGCCAGCGCGCCGGCGCTCCCTTCGTCACCGATAACGGCAATTTTATCTATGACTGCGCCGGCTTCGCGCCGATCCACGATCCGCGGTCGCTGCAGGCCCGACTGGTCGGAATAGCCGGCGTCGCGGAGAGCGGCCTGTTCTGCGACATGGCCGAACAGGCCATCATCGGCCAGAGTGACGGGTCGGTGGCGGTGTTGCGCCCGTAGCCGCGCTCACGTCCGGCCCTCGAGCGGGTCCGGTCCATTTTGCCGCGCGGATCGACCCGACCGGGCGAGACCGTACGATCGAGCTCTGCTCGAGGGGGGATGCGATGTCCGAGACCGCCCAGCCCGCGATGCCGGGCACCCTGGCCCGCACGCGATCACACCCGATCCGCCGCACCCGCGTCGCGGTCGTGATGGGCGTCTCCGGATCGGGCAAGACCACGGTCGCGGTGATGCTGGCCGCGACGCTCGGCTGGCGCTTCCAGGAGGGGGATTCGCTGCACCCGCCGGAGAACGTCGCCAAGATGCGCGGCGGCACGCCGCTCACCGATGCCGACCGGCTGCCCTGGCTGCGCCGGGTCGCCGAGGTGATCGACACCTGGCGGTCCCACGGCGAGTACGGCGTCGTCACCTGCTCGGCGCTGAAACGCGCCTACCGCGACATCGTCATCGGCGATCGCCCGGATGTGGTCCTGGTCTATCTGTACGGCGAGCATGACGTGATCGCCCGGCGCATGGCGGCGCGCCACGAGCACTTCATGCCGGTGGCGCTGCTCAACAGCCAGTTCGCGACGCTGGAGGAGCCGACGCCGGACGAGCGCCCGCTGGTGGTCTCGGTCGACGACACCCCCGAGGCGATCGTCGCCGAGATCATCCGCCAGCTCGAGGCGCGCGAGGCAGCGTAGCGCTCGCCCGGGGACGCGCCGCGCGCCGCCTCAGGCGGCGTGCCGGTGCGGGGTCTCGCTGAACAGCTCGACCACCGCCTTGGCGAAGGCCGGAAGGTCGTCGGGCTTGCGCGCGGTGACGAGCGGCCCGTCGCGCACGCAGACCTCGTCCACCCAGTCGGCTCCGGCATTGCGCAGATCGGTGCGCAACGACGGCCATGACGTCATGCGGCGGCCCTTCACCGCGCCGGCCTCGATCAGGGTCCAGGGCCCGTGGCAGATCGCGGCAATCGGCTTGCCGCTCTGGACGAAGTGGCGGACGAAGGCGACCGCCTTCTCGTCGACGCGCAGCTTGTCGGGATTGGCCACGCCGCCGGGCAGCACCAGCCCGTCGAAGGCATCGGGCGAGGTATCGGCGAGCGGCTGATCGACCGGCAGCTTGTCGCCCTTCTCGTCGTGGTTCATCGCCTGGATCTGTCCGGGCTTGGGCGAGATCACGGTGACCTGCGCTCCGGCCTCCTGCAGCACCCGGACCGGCTCCGTCAGCTCGACCTGCTCGACCCCGTCGGTCGCCAGCACGGCGATCCTGCGACCGCGCATATCGCTTGCCATGGCATGGCTCCTCCTGCTGTTTCGGGAAACCGGGAGACTATCACTGCGGTTGCAGCGGCGCGCGGATCCAACGCGTCACGATCGCGGGCGGAGCGTGCGCGATACGCTGGCGAAACTTTCCGGCACGCCGCGACGCGGGTAGGCTGGCGTCTCGCCCGAGAGGGTGCGGCTCGGAGAGTGGAGATTCGCCGCCGCCTGGCGGCGGAAAAACCCGGCCCGCTTCGGAGCGGCCCTACGGCGCAGCCTCGCGATTCTGGCGTGACTGAAGGCCGGGTAACCTGTGGCAGCAATGTCGCCGCCGCTGGCCTCGCTCAAACCACCCGCACGTGCACGCTGCCGATGCCGTCGATCGCGCCGTCCAGCACGTCGCCGCGCTGCACGGCGGCAACGCCGGCCGGCGTGCCGGTGAAGATCAGATCACCGGGCGCCAGCCGCACCTGGCCGGAAAGGCAGGCGACCACTTCCGGCACGCTCCAGATCATGCGCGCGAGGTCGGAGTCCTGCCGCAGCTCGCCGTTGACGCGCAGCGTGATGCGCCCGTGCCCGGGATCGCGGCCGGCCGCCGGCACCAGCGGCCCGATCGGCGCCGAGTGGTCAAACCCCTTCGCCATGTCCCAGGGCCGGCCGGCCCGCTTCGCCGCCGCCTGCAAATCCCGCCGGGTCATGTCGAGCCCGGCCGCATAGCCCCAGACATGCGCCAGCGCCTCGGCTTCCGCGATGTCGCTTCCGCCGGCGCCGAGTGCCACCACCAGCTCCATCTCGTGGTGCAGATCCGCGGTCATCGGCGGGTAGGGCAGGTCGGCGCCGCCGGTCAGCACCGCGTCGGCCGGCTTGGTGAAGAAGAAGGGCGGCTCGCGATCCGGGTCGCCGCCCATTTCCAGCGCGTGCTCGGCATAGTTGCGGCCGACACAGAAGATGCGGCGGACCGGGAACCAGCCGCCGCCGGCGACCGGGATGAGCGGGACGGGTGGCGGCGGAATCACGGTCTCCGGCATGCGGCGCCCCGGGATCGCTGTCAGGGATGTGGCGGGCGCAGCGCCAGCCGCGACTGCGCCCGGGCCGCTTCGAGCATCGGCGCGGCCAGCTCGTCCAGCAGCGGCGGCAGCCAGCGCAGATCGGTGCCGCGGGCGAACCAGGCGGCCCGCGCCGCCGACAGATCGGTCGGGCCGCGGGCGAATTCCAGCGCCTCCGGCAGGCGCGCCGGCAGATGCACCGGCGTGCAGAGCGGATAGTCCCGCACCCGCCACTCCGGCCGGTGCGTGACGAAGAAGGCGAGGCACGGCACCGAGAAGGCGTCGGCCAGGTGCACCATCGCCGTGTCGGTGGACAGCACCGCTTCCGCCCCCGCCACCAGGCCGCAGAGCTCCTGGATCGAGGTGCAGTCGGGGATGCCGATGGCGCGGGGATTGGGACAGAAGACCGGGCCCTGCGTCACCACGGCGAACCCGGTGCGCACCAGCAGCCAGTCGAGGATTGCCGCCTGGATCGCCTCGGGCATGTCGCGCAGCGCCATCGAGGCGCGCGGGCAGAACAGCACGTAGCGTTCGGGCAGCCCGGGCGGACGTCGCGGCACGACGGAAGGACCCAGCCACCGGTTGCGGCGCAGCCGACCCGGCACCGCCGCCGGCATCAGCCCGAGATGGCCGAGGAAATAGTCGAGCATGGCGACGCCGCGGAAGCCGGGATCGAAGGCGAAATCGCGGATGTCGACGACATGCGTGAAGCGCTCGAGCGCGGCGGTATCCTCCGGCATCGGCAGCACCTCGGCGAAATGCCCGGCCAGGCCGTAGAGGGCGGTGACGATCGGCTTGGTGTCGGTGCGCCGGAACAGCGTCGGGCGGCCGCGCACCGCCTCCAGCTCCAGCGCCGCGTCGAGGGCCTGCAGGCCGATGATGCTGTCGCCCAGGCTGATGCCGAAGCCGTTCAGAACGGCGACGCGACCCCTGCCCAGCCCCCAAGCGAGCACCATGCGTCAGCTTATGGGGAGGGAGGGGCGTGGTGCAAGCTGGGGTAGCAACGGGTCGCCGCGGACCGACCGGGCGGCGGCTCGCGGGCCGGCACGGCCCGGCCGGCCGAGGTGCGATCGCCCTGACCCGGTCGAGCAGTGGTGATCCAGCCCGTTGTTTTCAGGCGATGATTCACGCCTTCGGTGATCCCACCTCCGGCAATCGCGGCCTAATCCGCCGCGGCGAGCACCGGCGAGGCGGCCCGCGCCCGGACGGCATCGCCGAACGCCTCGAACAGGGCGCGCGAGACCGGGTCGGTCTCGTAATCGTACTCCGGGTGCCACTGCACGCCGATCGCGAAGCCGTGGGCGCCGGCGACGCGCACGGCCTCGATCGTGCCGTCCGGCGCCGTGCCCTCCACCACCAGCCCGGGGGCGAGGGAGTCGACCGCCTGGTTGTGCAGGGAGTTGACGTCGATGCTGGATGCGGCCGCCAGCCGGTGCAGCCAGCTTCCGGCGACGAGCTGCACCCGGTGCGCCTTGCCGTGCCGGATACCGACATTCGGCTGCAGCGGCGTCGAGTGATCGAGCCTTCCCGGCAGGTCCTGCACCCGCTGGTGCAGCGTGCCGCCCAGCGCCACGTTCAGCTCCTGCATGCCGCGGCAGATCGCCAGGACCGGCACGCCCTCGGCGAGCGCGGAGCGGATCAGCGGCAGCGTGGTCGCGTCGCGCATTTCGTCCTCGGGCGTGCCCTCGGCATGCGGCGGGCCGCCGTAAAGACTGGGCTGGACGTTGGACCGGCTGCCGGTCAGCACGATGCCGTCAAGGCGGGCGATCAGGGTCGGGATGTCGGCCTGCGGCCCGTTGGCCGGCAGCAGCACCGGGACGCCGCCAACGATCTCATCGGTCGCCCGGACATAGGTGTCGGAGGCAGCGTGGTTCGGCATCGCGTAGAGGCCGAACAACTTGGTGCAGCACGAAATCCCGACCAGCGGCTTCATCGGCCATGATAGTGGCGAGACGGCGCGGCAATTTGAAGCCAATTCGCGGGATGCCCGCCATTCGGGCAATGCCTGCCACGTCGGCCGGCAGTTGCCGGCGGGCCGCTCAGTGCGCCGGGCCGTTGCGGAAGAACTTGGGGTCGATGAAGGTGAACAGGCTCTGGGCGAATTGCCCGCCGCGCTGCACGTCGTACAGCGTCACCCGCGTCGCCCGGTGCTGCGCGTCCACCACCACCCAGCTGCGCAGCGCGAGCGGGTCGTCGGTGAAGAACAGCGTCAGGCTGCCATCCTGCGGCGAGCCGGTCCGCACCAGCGTGACCTCGTACAGCCCGGGCGGATGGGAGAAGCCGGTGACCATGACCGGACCGGAAAGCCGCACCTGGTCGGCGAGCAGGATGCCGAGCGGCGTCGAGCCCAGCGGGATGTTCGAGGTCTGCTGCAACTGGCTGTCGTAGAACACCAGCAAGCCGTGGCCGGCGACCAGCAGATAGGGGGTCGGCGGGTCGTATTGGAAGCGCATCCGCCCCGGCCGCTCCAGCCAGACCGTGCCGCCGCTCTCCCGCCCGTCCGGGCCGACCTGCAGGAAGCGCGCCTTCAGCGTGCGGATGCCGTTGAGATAGTCCTGGATCCGGGTCAGGACCTGCTGCTCGTCCGCGGTCGGGGCCGGGGCGGCTGCACCGAGCAGCAGCGTGGCGGGAAGCAGGGCGAGGAGATGCCGGCGATGCATGCCCCGTATCTGGCAGTGCGGCCCAGCCGGTGCAATCGGCGGCGCCCGCGAGCCGTGCGGCCGCTCGCCGGCACATTCGCCGGCGGGAACGGCGCCCTAGGCGATGCCAGGCCAAGCCGCCGCGTCAGGCCTCCGGCTCGCGCCGGGGACGCGCCGGACGGGACGCCGGCAGGTGGCCGCCCACCCGATCCATCACCGCGAGCAGCACGCCGGACGCGACGAAGGTGAGATGGATGCCGACCCCCCAGGCCAGCTCCCGATTGCTGATCTGCTCGACATGCATGAAATCCTCGAGCACGTGGATCGCCGAGATCGCGACGATCGAGGCCATCAGCTTCACCTTCAGCTCGGGGAAGTCGATCTCCTCCATCCATTCCGGCCGGTCGCGATGGCCGGCGAGCTCGAAGCGCGAGACGAAATTCTCGTAGCCCGCGAACATCACCATCAGCACGAGGTTGGCGACCAGCGACAGATCGATCAGCGACAGCACGCCGACGATCGCATCGTCGGATCCGGCCTGCAGCGCATGCGTGAACAGCTCGACCGCCTTTTGCGCGAATTTCACCAGCAGCAGCACCAGGCCGGCGGTCAGCGCCAGGTAGAACGGCGCCAGCAGCCAGCGGCTGCGGAAGATCCAGCGCTCCATCGCGCGCTCGATGGGAGTCGGCCGCGGCTTCTGCCGACTGGACGGGGACAGGCTCACTCGTGACCCTCGCGGGCGGCGGGCGCGCGACTCGCGCCCCGCAGCGGGGTCAGACCACCAAAGCGGCGAGCAGCGCGTCAAGCCGCAAGCGGCCGGGCGGTAGCGCCACCAGCCTGCCATGGCGCCAGGCGAGGTAGCCTTCAGCCTCGGCCGTCGCGAGCGTCTCCGTATCCAACGCCTGATCCAGCGCCAGGCCGGTGCGGGCATGGAACCGCGCCGGATCGATGCCTTCCGCCAGGCGCAGGCCCATCAGAAGCATCTCGCGGGCGCGGTCGGCTGGCGCGACCGGTTCTTCGGGGGTGCTGCCATGGCCCGCCGCCTCGACCCGCTCGGCCCATGGTTCCGGCGCGCGATGGCGCCGCGTCGCCAGCAGCGCGCCGTCGAGCGTGATGCGTCCATGCGCCCCCGGCCCGATCCCGGCGTAGTCGGCGTAGCGCCAGTAGGCGAGGTTGTGCCGGCTCTCCGCGCCAGGCCGCGCGTAGTTGGACACCTCGTAGGCGGCCAGGCCGAAGCGCGCCGCCTCCGCCGCCGTCGCCTCGTACAGGCGGGCGGCCAATGCCGGATCCGGCAGGGTCAGCGCGCCGCGCCGGTGCAGCGCCTCGAACGCGGTGCCCGGCTCGATGGTGAGCTGGTAAAGCGAGAGATGGTCGGCGGCGAGCGCCAGCGCCCGGCGCAGCTCCGCCCGCCAGCCGGGTTCGGTCTGACCCGGCCGGGCGTAGATGAGATCGAAGGACAGGCGCGGGAAAATCGCCCGCGCTGCCTCCAGCGCCGTGAGCGCCTCGCGCGCGGAATGCTGCCGGCCGAGCGCCCGCAGCGCCGGATCGTCCAGGCTCTGCACGCCGAGCGACAGGCGGTTGACGCCCGCCGCGCGGAACGCGCCAAGGCGCGCCGCTTCCACGCTGGTCGGGTTGGCCTCGAGGGTGATCTCCAGATCGGGCGCAGCTTCGAAGTGGCGACAGGCGTCCTCGATCAGCGTCGCCACGGTCTCCGCTTCCATCAGGCTCGGCGTGCCGCCGCCGAAAAAGATCGAGCCGAGCCGGCGACGGCCCAGCCGCGCCGCCTCGAAGGCGAGTTCGGCGCGCAGCGCGGCGCGGAACCGGGCCTGCGGAATCCGCTCCCGCACATGGCTGTTGAAGTCGCAATACGGGCACTTGGCGAGGCAGAACGGCCAGTGGATGTAGAGGGCGAGCGACTCCATCTCGGCAAGATGGCGTGCGCCGACCGGTGCCGCCACCGGCACGCGAGGGAGAGTGGTCATGCGGGTTGCCTTGATCGGAGCGAGCGGCAATGTCGGATCGCGGATCCGCGACGAATTGCTGCGCCGGGGTCACGCCGTTACCGCGATCGTGCGCGATCCCTCGCGCCTGCCCGCGGCTCCGGGCCTCGCGGCGAAGCGGGGCGACGTGGCCGACGCGGCGGGACTCTCCGCCCTGCTCGCCGGCCATGACGCGGTGATCAGCGCGGTGCGGTTCTCGGACGGCGATCCCGGGCGCCTGATCGAGGCCGTGCGGCGATCCGGCGTGACGCGCTATCTGGTGGTCGGCGGCGCCGCCAGCCTCGAGGTGGCGCCGGGCAAGCGGCTGCTCGACGGCGAAGCCTTCCCGGAGATGTATCGGGCGGAGGCGACGAAGGGCGCGGCCTTCCTCGACACGCTGCGCGGCGTGACCGATCTGGACTGGACCTTCCTCTCGCCCTCGGCCGTGATCGGGCCGGGCGAGCGCACCGGCCGCTTCCGCCTCGGCACCGACCAGCTGCTGGTCGACGCGGCGGGCAAGAGTCACGTTTCGTTTGAGGATTACGCCGTCGCGCTGGTGGACGAGCTCGAACGGCCCGCGCATTCGCGCCAGCGGTTCACGGTGGGATACTGAGGCCGGAGGTCAGGCGACCCGCAGCCGCCGCTCGATCCGCTCGAACACGAGGTCGGTGAGGATCGCGAACAGCCCGACCACCGCCGCGCCCTGCACGATGTAGTTCAGCTTTTCGCTGACCAGCCCGTTGATGATCGGCGTGCCCAGCGTCAGCGTACCGACCGTCGAGCCGATCGTTGCCGTGCCGATATTGACGATCACCGAGGTGCGTATCCCGGCCATGATCACCGGCGCCGCCAGCGGCAGCTCCACCTGTCGCAGCATCTGCACACCGGACAGGCCCATCCCCTGCGCCGCCTCGCGCACCGCCGGCGGCACGCCCTCCAAACCCGCGATCGCGTTTTCCAGGATCGGCAACAATCCGTACAGCGTCAGGGCGATCAGCGTCGGCATGCTGCCGAAACCCACGACCGGCACCGCGACTGCCAGCACGGCGGCGGGCGGGAAGGTCTGGCCGATCGCCGCCAGCGAATTGGCGATCGGCCGGAACTCCCGCCCCGCCGGGCGGGTGACGAAGATCGCGGCGCCGATCGCGACGAACGCGGCGATCAGGCTCGATACCGCCACCAGCCCGGCATGCGACAGCCACAACGAAAGAAAACTCGCCGGATAGACGGGCGGCGTGTAGCCGGGGAAGGCCCAGGCGAAAACCGGCGCCAGCGCCGGCATGAACAGCACCAGCGCCGCGAACAGCAAGCCGACCCACAAGACCGGCCCGCGCAGGATCGCCCGCAGCCTCACCGCCCGGCCCCGCCCGCCCTGCCCTTGCACGCGCGGCGGGTGGGCGCGCCGCTCGGCGCGGTCCGCCTCACGTCACGATGTCGCCGAGTGCCAGGCTGCGACCGGTCTCGCCGTCCCCGTCCCGCACCGGCAGCACCTGCGTCCCCTGCGCGATCATCTGCGCCAGCGCATCGCGCAGCGTCGCCCCCGCATCGATTGGCTCGCCGATGGCCGTGCCGTTCAGCCGCGCCCGGTCGCCGACCTTGCGCACCGACAGCAGCTTCAGCCCGATCTCGGACCGGCCGATGAAGTCGCGCACGAAATCGTCCGCCGGTCGCTCGAGCAGCTCCACGGGCGAGGCATGCTGCACCAGCCTGCCGTCGCGCATGATCGCGATCGTGCTGGCCAACCGCAGCGCCTCGTCGATGTCGTGGGTGACAAAGACGATCGTCTTGCCGGTCGCGCGCTGGATGCGGATCACTTCCTGCTGCAGCGCGCCGCGGGTGATCGGATCGAGCGCGCCAAACGGCTCGTCCATCAGCAGCACGTCGGGATCGCCGGCCAGCGCCCGGGCGACGCCGACGCGCTGCTGCTGCCCGCCGGAGAGCTGCTGCGGCCGCTTGCGGCGGTATTCCTCCGGATCGAGCCGCAGCAACTCCAGCAATTCCGTCACCCGATCGCGGATGCGCGCCTCCGGCCAGCGCAGCAGGCGCGGCACGGTGGCGATATTGTCCTCGACGCTCCAATGCGGGAACAGCCCGATCGACTGGATCGCGTAGCCGATGCCGCGGCGCAGCCGCTCGACAGGAAGCTGCGTCACGTCCTGGCCGTCGACGCGGATCGTGCCCGCGGTGATCGGAATCAGCCGGTTGATCATCTTGAGCGTGGTCGATTTGCCGCAACCGGACGGGCCGATCAGCACGCAGATCTCGCCGCGACCGATCGCGAGCGAAACGCCGTCCACCACCCGGCGCGGCCCGTACGCCTTGATCAGCCCGTCGATCTCGATCATGGCGACACCTTGCGGCGGATGAACGCCGTCAGGATTTGCAGCAGGAAATCCGCCGCGAGCGCCAGCAGGATCGCCGGCACCGCGCCGAGCAGCACGAGATCGACCGCATCCTGCCCCAGCCCCTGCCAGACGAAAGTGCCGAGCCCGCCGGCACCGATCAGCGCTGCCACCACCGCGAGTCCGATCGCCTGGACGGTGACGATGCGCAATCCCGCCAGCAGCACCGGCGCCGAGAGCGGCAGCTCCACCTGCCAGAAGATCTGCCGCTTCGCGAGCCCCATGCCCCGCGCGCTCTCCAGGACGCCGCCATCGACGCCGGCGAACCCGGCATAAGTGTTGCGCACGACCGGCAGCAGCGCATAGAGCACCAGGGCGATCAGCGCCGGCGCGACACCGATCCCCTGCACGCCGATCGCGCGCAGCGACGGCACCGCGGCCGAAAGCGCCGAGAGCGGCGCGATCAACAGGCCGAACAGCGCAATCGAGGGCACGGTCTGCAGCAGATTGAGCGTCGAGAACAGCGGCGTGCGCAGCGCCGGCCGGCGCAGCGCGATGATGCCGAGCGGCATGCCGATCAGCAGCGCCGGCAGCACCGAGCCGACCACCAGCCAGACATGCCGCAGCAGCGCGGCGGCGAACACATCGCGGCGGTTGGCGTATTCGCGGATGATCGACAGCTGGTCGAAGCGTCCGGTGGCGGCGATCGCGGCCACCGCCAGCACCACCGCGACGGCAACGACAAGGCGCAGCCCTGGCCCGGCGCGCAGCCGCTGCAGCGCGTCGACGATCATCAGCGCGGCGCAGAACAGCAGCACCCAGAACCCGGCGCCGAGCGAGGTGCGTGCCGCCGGACTGGCCCCGACCGACAGCCGCCAGGCGGCGCCGCCGGCCGCGGCCAGGGTGGCGAGCAGCAGCGCCGCTCCCGCGCCCGCGACCGCCAGATGCAGCGCGCGCGAGGGCGCGGCCAGGCACGCCGCCAGCATGCCGACGGCAAGCACCGTCATCGCCGTCAGCATGCCCGGGCTCGCCACCTGCCAGAGCGCGACGGCGTGGCCGGAGAGCAGCCGGTTGGGTGCCTGGGCGACGAAGCCCGTGGCGGCAATCGCAATCACGGCGACGATCAGCAGGCTGGCCAGGACGCGGTTCTGCAGCAACGGCCGGCCGTGCCCGGCGATCGCCGGCGCGATTGCCGCCGCGCCCGACACGGCCCGCGTGCCGGCGCCGGCTATTTCAGGAATCCCTTCTTGGTCAGATAATCCTTCGCCACGGTCTTGGCGTCCACGCCGTCGACGGCGATCCGTGCGTTCAGCCCCTGCAGCGTCTGCAAGCTGAGTGAGGCGAAGACCGGATCGAGGACGGTCTTGATCGCCGGGTGCGCCTGCAGCACCGCCTCGCGCACCACCGGCGTCGGCTCGTAAACGATCTGTGCGCCCTTGTCGTCGGTCATCACCACGAGACCTAGCGCCGCCAGCGCGCCGTCCGTGCCGTAGCACATGCCGAAATTCACCCCCGACGTGCCTTCCGCCGCGGCGCGGATCGTCGCCGCGGTGTCGCCGCCGGAGAGCGTCAGCAACTGGTCCTGCTTCAGCTTGAAGCCGTACACTTTCTCGAACGAGGGCAGCGCCGCCGGGCTTTCCACGAACTCCGCCGAGGCGGCGAGCTTCACCTGCCCGCCATTGTTCACGTAGCGCGCGAAATCATCCATCGTCGCCAGGTGGTTCTTCTCGGCCACGTCCTTGCGGGCACCGATATCCCAGGTGTTGTTGGCCGGCGCCGGTGTCAGCCAGACGAGGTGGTTCTTCTGCAGGTCGAGCTTCTTCACCAGCTCATACCCTGCATTGCCATTCTTCCAGGCCGGGTCGTTCTCCATGTTGAAGAAGAAGGCGCCGTTGCCGGTGTACTCGGGATAGATGTCGATCTGCCCGGTCAGCAACGCCGTGCGCACGATCTTGGTGGTGCCGAGCCCGACCTTGCTGACCACGTCCATGCCGTGGCTCTGCAGCAGCAGGACGATCATATTGCCGAGCAGCGCTCCCTCGGTGTCGATCTTCGACCCGACGGTGATCGCATCCGCCGCCCGGGCAGACGGCGTGGCCGCAATCAATGCGGCGGCGGCAGCCCCGGCCGCGACCCGGCCCAGCCCTCGACGCGCCAGCAGCATCGGCTTCTCTCCCCTGTCATACCCGCGCCGGATGCGGCGCCCGCGAAAGGCTGCCCGAAGCCGGCGTCGAGTTCAACGCAGCGCCGACCCCGGGCGGGTCCGGCGTCCACGGTCCGATCTTCGGGCGCATCGGCCGGAGGTTTCGTTGCCCTGCACCGAAGGTGGACGGCCCGGCCGGGTCGAACCTGGCAGGGTCGTTGCCCACGGCTCCGCCGATTGCCAGCCAATCCTCGGGCCGGAGTGGAAACGCGGCCCCCAGCCGGAACCGAAAAGCCGTTCGCAACGCGCCGACGCACAGGCGGCACGGCTGCGGCCGCACGCCGGCTCAGCCCGGATCCTCAGTCGCCAGCGCCTCCTCAAGCCGGGCAAGGTCCGGGCCGATCGGGCGATCGTCCTCGAGCGGCGGCACCCGGGTGCGTACGAAGGCAAGCACGGCCGCAAGCGCCGGGCCGAGATGCGGCGACGGACGCAGCGCCAGTGCCTGCGCGGCCACCACCAGCTCGATTGCCGCCAGCCGGCGCAGATCGGCGAGGCTCGCCTGCGCCTTGTCCACCACGGCTGGCGCCATCCCGGCATGATCCTCGACCCCGTCCGCGACCGGCAGCGGCGCCAGCGAGACCGGCAGGGCGCGGTGCCGGATGCGCGCCTCCAGCGCCGCGACCGTCTTCTGCACCGTCGCGAACCCAGTGCGGCTGCCGCCCAGCGGCGTCAGGAAACGCGGCAGATCGGAGAAGCCGGGCGACATCGTCTTGAAACAGCGCCACGCCGCCGCCGTGGCGGCCTGCGCCATCGCCTGCGCCAGCATCTCGAACCGCAACACGAAATGCGTCAGGTCGAAATTGCCGTTGGAGACGATCGCCCCGGTCGCGTCCGCATCCGCCAGCACCGCCGGGTTGTCGCCGGCGCCGGTCAGCTCGGCTTCCGTCGCCGCGCGCGCCAGCGCCACCGCCTCGCCGAACGCCGCCAGCACCTGCGGCCCGCAGCGGAAACTGAGCGGGTCCTGCAGGCGTCGCGCGCCATCCGGCCCGGCGAGCCCATCGGGGCCGAGCAGCGCCCGCAGGCGCGCTGCCACCGCCTCGACGCCGGGCGCCGGGCGCAGCGCCAGGGCGCGTGCATCGAGCACCGAGGGATTGGCGCGGAACGCGGTGAAATGCAGCGCGATCGCCGCCTCCATCCAGCACAGCAGCCGCCCCGTCTCGGCCAGCAGCAGCGTCGCCGCCCCGACCGAAAGCGCGTTGCCACCGACGAGCGCATGGCCGTCCTTCAGCCCCGGCCGCAGCGGCGCCAGGCCGCACGCCGCCAGCGCCGCCGCGGCGGGAACCGGACGCCCGTCGAGCAGGCACGTCCCCTCTCCGGTCAGCGCGAGGCCGAGATGCGCGAGCGGCGCCAGATCGGCGGCACCGATCGAGCCGATCGCCGGCACCACCGGCTCGAGCCCGGCATTCAGCGCCGCGACCAGCGCGTGCAGCGGCGCCTCGGAGGCGCCGCTCGCGCCCTGCGCCAGGCCGGCCGCGCGCACCAGCATCATCGCCCGCACCGTCGCGCGTGGCAGGGCGGGGCCAAGCCCGACGCCGCGGCCGCGCAGCACGCGCGCCTGGAACGCCGTGACATCGGCCGGATCGAGCGGCGTGTCGGCCGCGGCACCGAGCCCGGTGGTCAGCCCATAGACCGGCCGCCCGGCAGCCGCATAGGCGCGGGCGACCTCATGCCCGGCCCGCACGCGCCGGCGCGCCGCCTCGGCCACCTGCACCGTCACGCTGCCGGCGGCGACCGCGGCGACATCCTCGATCCGAAGCGGCCCGATGCCGAGTGCCAGGACCCCGCCGGACGCCGTCGGCGTCACCGGCTCAGGCCGCGGCGAGCGGCACGACGTACGGTCCCTCCGGGATCACCGCGACCGCGCCGTCATCGGATCGCGCGACGCTCTCGACAATCGCCGCCTCGACGGATTCGATTCTGTCGACGCCGGTGATCCGCCGCTCCTCCGCATCGAGCCCGGTGGTGTAGAGGCGGATCCTGCCGACGCGCATGGGCTTGAGCTGCATCTCGGTCTGCCACTCGTCGATGTCGGCGAGGTCCTTGCCCTGCAGGCTGCGCAGGAAGGCGTCCGGGCCGCTCTCCACCAGCCGCGCCTGCGCGGCGCGGAACTCGTGCGAGCCGAACCCTTCCGAGCACTCCGAAGCGACGATCAGCGTCCCGCCCGGCCGCAGGATGTCGATCGGCGTCACCATGCCCTTGACCGTCTGGTAGTAGGTCTTGTCGAGCGGATAGCCGGCCGCCGAGGTGACGATCGTGTCGAAGCGCCGCCCGACGCGCACCGCCGTCCAGTCCTCGACGAAGCGCACCGCCGCGAGATGGCTCTCGATGATCTCGCCGAAGGTGACGTGCACGAGGTCGCGCTCCTCGTCCACCACCGTGTTCAGCGCGTGGATCTCGCCGATGCAGCGGACGATCACGAGCTGCTCCTCGTGCAGCGGATTGCCCTCGAGATTGCACTGGATGGCGAGCGGGTCCTCCATGAAGCGGGCGCTGTGGAAGGTGCGGATCGTGGTCTCGTGCGCGACGCCCGGCGCGACCACCTTCCGCCCGCCGGAATACCCGGCCATGAAATGCGGCTCGACAAGGCCGGTCGCGATGCGCAGGTCCGCCTCGACGAAGCGCCGGTCGATGCGGATCGGCACGCCCCGCTTCGGCGTCACGCCGAGATCGACATGGGCCGCCGCGTCGCGGGCGAAATGGTTTTCCACCCGCACCTGCGCCAGCACCCAGGGATCGCCGACCAGCTCGGCGAGCTCCGCCCCTTCATTGGGCCGGTGCAGCCCGGTCGCGACCAGCACGGTGATGCGCTCGCGCGGGATGCCGGCCACCAGCATCGTCTCGATCATCGGCCGCAGGAACAGGTGATTCGGCACCGGCCGGGTGATGTCGCAGATCAGGATGCAGGCGCTGGCGCGACCGCGGGCGAGCTCGGCGAGCGGCCGCCCACCGATCGGCGCCGCGAGCGCGGCGGCGATCGCGCCGTGCGGGTCGGGCTGTTTCGGCAGCGGCGCCTTCCTGATCACCGAGAGCGTCGCGCGCGCCGGGAAGCGCACCGGCAGGCGGCGGCGCCCGAAGGCGAGCTCGACGGTTGCGCCTGATGCCATGCGATCTGCCTCCGATCTGCCGCCACTCTGTCCCGACGGCGCGCGGGTTTCCAGCCACGGCGGCGGCGCCGGGACGGGTCGCGCAGCCAGCCCCGGCCGGGCTGTGCCCGCGACCGGGTGTGACGGTGCTCACGCACATCGTCCACGCAGGCTGGCACAACAAGGGTGTCGCAAGGGTGCCGGCATGGTTCTGGCACAAGATTGTTTCGACATAGCGACCATACGCGCTTAAGAACGAGGTCATCAGTTCGGGCGCATGCTGCGCCCGTGGGGGAACGTGCCATGGTCCGATTGCGTCAGGCCCGTCCGGCGGCCGTCGTCGTGGCGTTGGTCCTGCTTGCGGCCTCGGCCGGGGCGGCCCGGGCCGGCTGGTACGGTTGCTGGCATGGCCGCTGCGGCTGGCATAGTGGTTATTACGGCCCCGTCCCCGGCTACTATGTGCCGCCGACCGTCTACACGCCGCCGCCTGCGTACTACGTTCGTCCGCCAGCCTACTACGTGCCGCCGAGCTATTACGCAGCTCCGCCGTCCGTCTATTATCAGCCATATTCCCCGTATTGACCGTTCCGCCGCCGCCGGGCGGCGGAATGGTGGCGTCGCTTGCACCGATTTCATCCAGGGCCGGAAGGAAACACGCGCATGAAAGGCTTGAGACCAGCCGCATTGACCCTGTCCGCATTGGCGCTGCTCGGGGGCTGCGCAACGACGCCGATGGGACCAACCGTCCAGGTCCTCCCCAGCCCCGGCAAGCCGTTCGAGATATTCCAGCAGGAGCAGGCGGGCTGCATGCAATACGCCACCACCATGGTGCAGGGCCAGGCCGAGCGTGCCAATGAAATGGCAGTCGGCGGCGCGCTGCTCACGACGGCGCTCGGCGCCGCGCTGGGCGGCGCGATCGGCGGCGGGAATGGCGCAGGAATCGGGGCGGCGAGCGGCGCCGTGGTGGGTGCTGCCGGCGGCGCCGACTACTCCGGCAGCCAGCAGGGCGGCATCCAGGCGCAATACGACAATGCCTACGTCGCCTGCATGGTATCCAAGGGCGACCGCATCGCCGCGCCGCCGCCGGTCGTGGTGCAGCCGGCGCCGTACGTGGTGCAGCCGGCCCCCTATGTGGTGCAGCCGGCCCCGTACGTCGAACAACCTGGTTACTGAAGACGCGCCCGGCCGGATCGGTGCGATCCGGCCGGGACGGGCATTACTCGGTCGGCGGGGTTTCCGGCGCCGGCGGACGGTTGCGGCGCTCGGCCATGAACTGGTCGAACTCCGCCTTGTCCTTGGCCCGGCGCAGCCGCTCCAGATAGGCGACGAACTCGCGCTGCTCTTCTTCCAGCCGGCGCAGCGTCTCGGCGCGATACTCATCGAACGCGGCGTTGCCGCTGGTGGGCGGCCGGCGGGCGCCCCAGTTCCAGCCGCACGATCCGCCGCCCGTGTTGTACCACCGGCCCGGCGCCTCATGCCGCCACGCACGAACGCGACCGCTGAAGATCAGATAGCCCAGAACCGCCAGGCCGAGCGGCCAGAACAGCCAGAAGCCGAGCACGACGGCCGCAATCCAGGCGATCTTGCCGCACTCGTCCATCTTCGACGCGACAACCACGAGACTCTCCTCTGAGGGGTTTCAGACGTGACGCTCGGGACCGGGGTCAGGTCACAAGTGAATGTTAAACACATTTACATTGTGGCGTCACGGTCCGGGGATTCAAGAGACGCACGCCGACGTGACCCGCGCACGTCCCGCCAGGCCCCGCTACCGAAACGGTGACGCCGGCAGGAGAGCCCCGGAGGGTGCGAAATACGCCCGGAAGACAACGGGCTGCACCGGGATCGCCCGGCCGGTCAGAGCTATCCCGGTTCTATCCTCCGCCGGCGCCGCGCGGCAGGCCGAGCGCCTGCAGGTAGATCAGCATCCCCGCCTCCAGCAATTCCTCCGGCGCCATCGGCAGCTTGCGGGCGACGCCATCCGCCCGGCCGACGAACAGCGAGGCGATCCCGTGTGACAGCGACCAGAGATGCAGCGCCACCATCAGGGCGGGCGGCCGGGTCGCCCCCGGCATGGTGCGGCAGGCCGCGTCGGCGGCGCGGCGCAGCACCGAGAAGGCACGCTCGGAGGCGGCGAGCAGCGCCGGGTCCTCGCTGATCGGCAGGTCGGATTCGAACATCGCGGCATACGAGGCCCGTTCCCGGCGGGCAAAATCGAGATAGGCATGGCCGCAGGCCTCGATCGCCGTCACCGGGTCGGGCCGTCCCTCGTCCCAGGCCGCCTCCAGCGCCGCCGAGAAGCCGTCGAAGCCGCGACGGGCGATTTCCGCCAGCAGCGCGTTGCGGTCGCGGAAGTGCCGGTAGGGTGCCGCCGGGCTGACATCGGCGGCGCGCGCCACCTCGGCGAAGCTGAAGCCGGCGGGTCCGTGCTCGGCGATCAACCGCAACGCGGCCGCGATCAGGGCTTCCCGCAGGTTGCCGTGGTGATAGCTGTCCCGTCCATAACCCTGCCGACCGGCGAATGGCATGGGCAGGGATGTAGCGCAGCCGCCGCCACCGCACAGCCTCCGCGAACCCCGACCTCGCCCCGGTCGGCGAGGAGGCACACGCGCGCAGGCCGGGTACACGCTTTCGCGCCGGGCCGCGGCGGCCGGCTGGGATCAGGCGGGTGGGATCAGAAGAGGTAGATGACTGCGGCGATGATCAGCGCCCAGAGGGCGGCCGAAGCGCCGGCGATGAGCAGCAGGCAGAGGCCGATCGGAAGCCGTTCAGGCTGCGTACTGGTGATCGTGGCCGGCAGTTCAATCAGCCACCGGCCTTGGCTCAGGGCAAACTCGCGCACCGCTTCCACCTTCCCTCCGAACCGCCCCCTGCCCGCACGGGTCCCACCGGACTATTGCAGTCGGGGACCCACGCCGGGGACCGAAGCCCGCCGTGCAGCTCCTCGTCCGGTCCGTCTTTCCGCACAGACGCGTGTATTGTATCGACCATCGCATACAACGTACGGTGGTGGCAACTGGTGGTTGTCGGCTGGGCGCGGATTCACCCGAGGAGTACCAAGGTAGGCGGGGTGCGGGGTCCGGCTGCCGTGAGTCGCACCGCTTGGACACGCGGTGACGGACTCCGCCTTTCCGATGAGGTCGGGGCAAGTTATAGCGCCTGACGAGTGGCCCGCAACAAGGGCCTTCGTCGCGATTCACGGCATACGCGGACACCGGGGGAATTGGCGCGCCCGGGAAGATTCGAACTCCCAACCCCCAGATCCGTAGTCTGGTGCTCTATCCAATTGAGCTACGGGCGCCGCCGAGGCGCGCGGTGTAGCGGATGGCCCCCGGCTTCGCAAGTTCGCGCGGCGCAAGCGCGCCGGCCGGCTCAGGCCGCGAGCGTGTCCAGTGCCCGCAGCACCGCATCTCCCATCTGCCGCGTGCCGACCTGCGTCGCACCGGGCGCCATGATGTCCGGCGTGCGCAACCCGTCGGCCAGAACCCGGCGGCAGGCCGTCTCCACCACCTGCGCGTCCTCCTCCATGTCGAAGGAGTAGCGCAGCAGCATCGCGAAACTCAGCATCTGCGCCAGCGGATTGGCGACACCCTTGCCGGCGATGTCCGGCGCGCTGCCGTGGATCGGCTCATACAGCGCGTGCCGCCGCCCGTCCTCGCCCAGGCCCCCCAGCGTCGCGGACGGCAGCATGCCGAGCGAGCCGGTCAGCATCGAGGCGAGATCGGAGAGCAGATCGCCGAACAAATTGGTCGTGACGATCACGTCGAACTGCCGCGGATTGCGCACGAGCTGCATCGCGCAATTATCCGCGTACATGTGCGAGAGCTGCGCGTCGGGGAACTCGCGACCGCCCAGCGCGGTCACGACCTGGCGCCAGAGCAGGCCGCTCTCCATCACGTTGGCCTTCTCGACGCTGCAGACGCGGCCCTGGCGCTTGCGCGCGAGCTCGAAGCCGACCCGGGCGACGCGCTCGATCTCCGCCGTCGTGTAGACCTCGGTGTTGATGCCGCGCTTCTGCCCGTCGGGCAGCTCCTCGACGCCGCGCGGCTCGCCGAAATAGATGCCACCCGTGCTCTCGCGCACGATCATGATGTCGAGCCCGCGCACGATCTCCGGCTTCAGCGTGCTGGCCTCGACCAGCGCGTCGAACACCGTCGCCGGGCGCAGATTGGCGAACAGGCCGAGCTCCCGCCGCAAGGTCAGGATCGCCAGCTCCGGCCGCTTGCCGAACCCGCCCGCATCCCATTTCGGGCCGCCCACCGCGCCGAACAGCACCGCATCGGCGGCGAGCGCGCGCTCGACCGTCGCATCGCTGATCGGGGTGCCGCGCGCATCGATCGCGGCGCCGCCGACCAGGTCCTCGCTGAGGTCGAAGCGCACGTGCCGGCGCCGGTCCATCCAGTCGATGACGCGCCGGACCTCGCCCATCACCTCCGGCCCGATGCCGTCGCCCGGCAGCAGCAGCAGCTTCTTGTTCGCGGTCATGCGTTCCGTCACATCCCGATCGCCGGCATCCACGGCCGCTCGGCCGCAAGCCGCGCCTCATAGGCGTCGATCGCCGCAGCGCGCTGCATCGTCTGGCCGATATCGTCGAGCCCGTGCAGCAGCAGGTGCCGGCGGAAGGGATCAATCTCGAAGGCGATCTCCTCGCCGTTCGGCCGCACCACGACCTGCCGCTCCAGATCGACGGTCAGCCGCGCGTTCGCGCCCATCGCCGCATCCTCGATCAGCCGGTCGCACACCTCGCGCGGCAGGCGGATCGGCAGGATGCCGTTCTTGAAACTGTTGTTGTGGAAGATGTCGGCGAAATCCGGCGCGATGATGCAGCGGATGCCGAAATCGAGCAGCGCCCAGGGCGCATGTTCGCGCGACGAGCCGCAGCCGAAATTCTCATGCGCGATCAGGATCTGCGCCCGCCGGTACGGCTCCCGGTTGAGCACGAAATCTCCCCGCTCCGCGCCGCTCTCGTCATAGCGCAGCGCGTGGAACAGGTTCACCCCGAGGCCGGTGCGGCGGATCGTCTTGAGGAACCGCGCCGGGATGATCTTGTCGGTGTCCACGTTCTGCATCGGCAGCGGCGCCGCGATCGCGGTCAGCCGGGTGAACGGTTCCATCACGCCACCTCCCGCAGTGGCGCCAGCTCCCGCACGTCGGCGAGGCGCCCGGTGACCGCGGCCGCGGCGGCCATGGCCGGCGACATCAGATGCGTCCGACCGCCCGGTCCCTGCCTGCCCTCGAAATTGCGGTTCGAGGTGCTGGCGCAGCGCTGCCCGGGCGTCAGCTTGTCCGGGTTCATGCCAAGGCACATCGAGCAGCCCGGCTCGCGCCACTCGAACCCGGCCTCGGTCAGGATGCGGTCCAGCCCCTCGCGCTCGGCCTGCTGCTTCACCAGGCCGGAGCCCGGCACCACCATGGCGCGCACGCCGTCGGCCACCCGCCGCCCGCGCACGACGGAGGCCGCGGCGCGGATGTCCTCGATCCGCCCGTTCGTGCAACTGCCGATGAACACGACGTCGACCGGCAGCTCGGCCAGGCGCTGGCCGGCGCGCAGCCCCATGTAGTCGAGCATCCGTCGCATCTGCGCGCGGCGCGCCTCGTCGGCCACCTCCTCCGGATCCGGCACCGCGCCGGTGATCGGCGCCACCGTCTCCGGCGACGTGCCCCAGGTCACCAGCGGCGCGATCTCCGCCGCGTCCAGCACGACGGTCCGGTCATAGGTCGCGCCGGGATCGCTCGGCAGCGTGCGCCAGTACTCGACGGCGCGGTCGAACGCCTCGCCCTTGGGCGCGTGCGGCCGGCCGCGGACATAGGCGAAGGTGGTCTCGTCCGGCGCGACCATGCCGGCGCGCGCGCCCGCCTCGATCGACATGTTGCAGATCGTCATCCGGCCGGCCATGTCGAGCGCCCGCACCGCCTCGCCGGCAAACTCGATGACGTGCCCGGTGCCGCCGGCCGTGCCGATGCGGCCGATTATCGCCAGCATCATGTCCTTGGCGCTGACGCCGAGCGGCAGCGCGCCATCGACCTGCACCAGCATGTTCTTTGCCGGCTTCTGCAGCAGCGTCTGCGTCGCCAGCACGTGCTCCACCTCCGACGTGCCGATGCCGAAGGCCAGCGCGCCGAGCGCGCCATGGGTGGAGGTGTGGCTGTCCCCGCAGACGATGGTCATGCCGGGCAGGCTGATCCCCTGCTCCGGCCCGATGATGTGGACGATGCCCTGGCGCGCGTCGAGCAGCGGGATATAGGGCACGCCGAACTCGGCGACGTTGCGCTCCAGGGTCTCGACCTGGACGCGGCTTTCCTCCTCGGTGATGCCGAGCCGCCGGTCGCTGGTCGGCACGTTGTGGTCCACGACCGCGACCGTGCCCTCCGGCCGGCGCACCGGGCGGCCGGCCAGGCGCAGGCCCTCGAAGGCCTGGGGGCTGGTGACTTCGTGCACGAGGTGGCGGTCGATGTAGAGGACGCAGGTCCCGTCCGGCAGCCGGTCCACCACATGGGCATCCCAGATCTTGTCGAACAGCGTGCGCGGCATCGATGCTCCCTCCTGGCGCTGCTTATCTTGGGCGCCGGTTGTGTGTGACGCGACGCCCGAAAGAAGCAGCACAGACTTGCAGGGGCTCCGCCCCTGCACCCCGCTGGGGCCTGAGGCCCCAGACCCCCATTCCCTTAAGTGAAGGATTGCAAAGGCTGCGC